>NZ_PDZF01000001.1:0-498083 GCF_002743425.1 Sporosarcina sp. P7
GCTAGCCGAATATATCTCCTATTACAACTCCAAACGTATTAAATCAAAATTAGGGATGAGTCCGATAGAATATCGGACACACCACCAGCTTAGTGCGTAATAAAACTTGTCCAACTTTTGGGGGTCACTTCAAACGCGTCCGCCTGAAACGCAGAGTAACGTTGCCTTCCCCTCACCCACTCACTTCGCCAACAAAAACAAAAACTGCCTCCCCACGTTTATGTGGAAAGGACAGTCTCTGTATATCAATCACTATTTCTTCTGCTCAATTCCAAGCCGAATCTGCTCCATCGCATGCTTCTCAATTCTCGAAATTTGCGCTTGCGATATCCCGAGCTCCTTGGCAATTTCAGTTTGCGTCTGACCGAGGTAAAATCGTTTGGATACGATTAGCTGTTGACGTTCGTCCAGCTCGCTCATTTTATCTTTAATGGATACGTAGTTCATCCAGCGATCCTCTGATACTCTTTGATCATGTAGCTGATCCATCATATAAATTGGATCACCGCCATCGCTGTTCATTGGCTCATGCAACGACATGGGGTCTTGTATGGCATCTAAGGCGAAGAGTATATCTTCTTCCGGTATGCCGGTGATTTTCTCGAGATCTGAAATTCTTGGTTCGTGTTGATGTTCGTTGACATACTGTTCTTTTGCCCTGATTGCTTTATAAGCGATATCACGTAACGATCTGGATACACGAACGGCATGATGATCACGAAGATGTCGCTTTATTTCTCCAATGATCATCGGCACAGCGTAGGTGGAAAACCGGACATTATGTTTTAAATCAAAATTGTCTATGGCTTTCAACAACCCAATACAACCAACTTGGAATAAATCATCAGCCTGCTCTCCACGATAGTTAAAGCGTTGAACAAGGCTAAGTACGAGACGTAAATTCGCAAATACCAATTCATCTCTAGCAAATTCGTCACCGCTTTGCAAACGGATGAATGTCTCTTTCATCACATCTGCAGTTAATAAAGGCAGCTCGGACGTATTGATGCCACAAATTTCTACTCTTGTACGTACCATTGGCTCTTCCTCCGCATTCTATAGGTGAGTGTACAGAGTAGTGTGTCCTCAACTCTTTAGAATATGCGAATTCACGAATCGCCAATTTCTGCCGAAAAGTCCAGTTATGAAATTGGCTGATTTAGTCGATCTCGAAGCTCAGAGATGATTTTCTTTTCCAATCTAGATATATAAGACTGTGAAATACCGAGAAGATCCGCCACTTCTTTTTGTGTCATTTCATTCGTTCCCATCAGTCCGAATCGTTGCTCCATAATATAACGTTCTCTTTCATCTAAAATGGAAATCGCATCGATCATATACTGCCGCTCCAGCTTTTTCTCAACATCGTCTATAATAATATCTTCATCCGTCCCCAAGATATCTGAAAGAAGTAACTCATTGCCATCGGCATCCGAATTTAACGGCTCATCAAATGAAATCTCTGAACGAATTCGATTCGTTTTACGCAAATGCATTAAAATTTCATTTTCAATACAACGGGAAGCATATGTCGCAAGCTTAATATTTTTATCCGCTTTAAATGTTTCGATTGCTTTGATCAATCCGATAGTTCCTATACTAATAAGATCTTCAATATTCGTGTTCGTATTATCGAAGCGCCTTGCGATATAGACAACGAGACGTAAATTCTTTTCAATCAATGTATCCCGTGCCGCAGCATCTCCATTCATTAATGCAGCAATCATTTTAGCTTCCTGCTCTTTATCGAGAGGCTTAGGAAGAGATTCATGTCCACCAATATAAAATATGCCGCCTTTTCGTCTGAAGAATCCCGCAATATAAGAAACCCATTTCTTTACTTCTATCAACATATAGCCGTTCTCCCTTCTTCTTTTAGTACATCCATCGCACTCATTTGCAAAATAGCCGCTGCACCTTGAGGGTATTGATGCTGTTCTTTCGTCAAGACGATATATCCTACAGGCAATAACTCTCCTTCGAGCAACCAGCTATCATACTTGATTCCGACAGCCCACGAAGCACCTTGAACAGTCTGCAATCGTATTAACCGAAGACTCTTTTGATAAGTAGCAGGGAAACTGGCCAAGTCTGGAGATTTTTCAGGGTTCCAGGACACTAGTGCTGAAGCGAAGTCGACTGGCAGCTGTTCTTTGATTGCCGAAAAGCCGATAAAATGTACAGGATCTCCTGACAATGGTTCTACGCAATGATTACCCGTATCGATGAATACCTTAAGCGGAATAGATTTTTCCCATAAATTTAATTCTGAGTCAAGTGTAAAACTCATTAACTTATTCATCATGCGTGTGTCAATCCATTTATGCTTCACGATGTATAACGATAGATATGTTAGACCAATCGCTACGAATAAAAAGCTCTGATTTACGCTGACACTTATCTGAGCATAGATCAAGGTCAACATTCCTCCTGCAAAGAAAGCTGCGATCAGTACAGCGAGGATCGAACTTTTCCAACTACTAAACGTTTGTCCAAATGCAATATACGTCATTCCTAAAAAAGTGAAGATCATCGCTAGCAAAGAATACGGGAACAATGTAATAAAGAAGGCACCGAGAAATGCCGCACTCCATAACCTCCTTTTGCTCGTTTGATGATTTCCCACTTTATTAGTGAACGATAGGATGGCGTAGTTAAAGAGCATATTGATCCCTATCATCAGTTCTCCATACATATGCCGGCCTCCTTACAAACAGATTATCATGGCTTTAATGAAAAACCTGTCGGGCTTTGGTTTGTTTCCAATAAAAACTTCGACATATTTTTAAATGCGTAGAGTCATCACGGGATGTTGAAATCAAAAAAGCTTCCCGCATGAGAATTTCATCTCTTGCGGGAAGCTAGTTCTATTTATTATTTACGACGCGTACGATTACGTAAGAACGTAGGGATATCCAGTTGTTCTTCGTGCTGATGCTGATTAACCTGTGGCTGTCTTGGCTCAGCTTGTTGTTCGTAACGTGGTTGCTCTTCATACCTGCTTTGTGTTGTCGGTTGCTGTTGTACAGGTCGTTGTGGACGAACGCCCCCCGTTACACCAGCACCACGTTGTCTTGATGGAGCTAATTGTTCTTCGTTAAATCCTGTCGCGATGACTGTTACGATGATTTCATCCTTCAAATCGTCGTTGATGACAGAACCGAAGATCATGTTAACGTTTTCGTCTGAAGCAGTGGCAACAATATCAGCTGCTTCCTGTACTTCAAACAAGCTCAAGTTCGAGCCACCTGTAATATTCATTAGGACACCTTTGGCTCCATCGATTGATGTTTCAAGCAATGGACTAGAAATAGCTTTTTTCGCTGCTTCCGCTGCACGATTTTCACCGGTAGACATACCAATACCCATCAATGCAGAACCTTTGTTGTACATAATTGTTTTCACGTCAGCAAAGTCGAGGTTGATCAATCCAGGTACTGCAATCAAATCCGAGATACCTTGAACACCTTGGCGCAATACATTGTCAGCTTCTCTAAACGCTTCAAGCATAGGAGTGTTTTTATCTACAATCTCTAGCAACTTGTCATTCGGAATAACAATTAGCGTATCGATTGCTTCTTTCATGCTTGCAATACCGCCAGCTGCCGAAGTAGATCTCTTTCTCCCCTCAAAAGTGAACGGACGTGTGACCACGCCTACTGTTAATGCACCAATATCTTTGGCGATTTGAGCAATAACTGGTGCTGCACCCGTACCCGTTCCGCCTCCCATACCAGCTGTAACGAAGACCATATCTGCTCCACGTAAAGCTTCTTCGATCTGCTCTTTACTTTCTTCAGCTGCTTTTTTACCTACTTCAGGGTTAGCGCCAGCGCCTAGTCCTCTAGTCAGCTTTTCACCGATTTGTAGTTTGATTTCAGCCGATGATAATTTCAATGCTTGAGCATCCGTGTTAACCGCGATAAACTCTACGCCTTGCACTCCATGTTCAATCATACGGTTTACCGCATTGTTTCCGCCGCCGCCCACTCCAATAACTTTAATTACCGCTAATGCATCTATGTTCGTCTCAAATTCAAGCATTGATTTTCCTCCTCTAAATTATCTGCAATTCCCCGTCTAACATAATGTTTTACTCAAAGAAATTGTCGAATACTTTTTTAGCGCGTTTCATGAATCCTTGACCTTTTTCTTTCTTCGGTTTAACTGGCCGAGCTACAGGTTCCGCAACTTCATAAATGGAATCTGGCGTTTGAGGTGCCCCAACCTGCTCTTCTTCATAACCGAAGAACACATCTTCCATATACGCATAGCGAATCAAGCCAACCGCAGTAGAATACATTGGCTCACGGACACCAATATATTCTGGTGTGTACAATCTAGCTCTTGTTTTAAAGACATCACGAGCCAACTGTAAAATTCCGTCCAGTTTAGCCGTACCGCCTGTGATGACGATACCTCCAGGCAAGTCACGGATGCCTGTTGCATACAAATCTTCGAGAATCAATTCGAACAATTCTTCAAGACGTGAACCGATAACATCAGAGATATATCGCTGGCTATATTGATCTTTTGCATCTGACCCTACTACTGGCACTTCAAATAATTCTTCGTCTGAAGCATCATCATAATAGGCATGTCCATACTGATGCTTAATCATTCTTGCTTGTTCTGTAGGTGTTTTTAAGACGATCGACAGGTCTTTTGTAATATGGTCTCCGCCAACAGGTAATACAGATGTACTAATCAAACGATTTTCAGCAAACACCGAAACCGTAGTTGATCCTCCGCCAATATCAATAAAGGCAGTTCCATGATACATTTCATCTTCGGATAATGCGAATGTACCTGCCGCTAATGGCTGCAAATAAATTTCGCGTATTTGTAAACCAGCTTTTTCTACACAGCGTAAAATGTTATGTAGTTGAGTTTTGGACGTCGTAATTAACGTTGCGTCCATTTCCAATCTTACTCCCATCATACCACGGGGATCTGTGATTTCATCATAATCATCGACAATAAATTGCTTTGGCACCAAATTGACGAATTCTCTTTCGGGTGGAACATTCATTACTTGTGATGATTTCATAACTCTTTCTAGGTCATCATCTGTGATTTCACGATTTTCAGAGTTCACTGCCACAACGCCTTTGACGTTTTGGAACTGGACGCCATTTGCAGGTATGCCAAGAACTACTTCTTCAATTTTCAAGCCTGTCATTCTTTCAGCCTGTTCAATCGCTTTACGGATTGACTGGACAGTGGCATCAATATCAATAATTGTTCCTTTGCGAATTCCAGCAGATTGAACATTTCCTACACCGATTACATGCAGGGCATTTTGATCCATCTCCCCAATTAAGACTTTAATTGTGGATGATCCTATATCAAGTGATACGTAATGATTTGATTTACTCAATTATTGACACCTCCTTAATGTAACTAGTAACTTCCATTCTATTGTATTATGACTGCTTTGTCTAAATATTTTCAACACCCTCTTCTAAAAACATGTAATATTACGTATTTGTGTCGGAATTTTTGTTTCTCCCCGTCCATTTTGCGAGCAGGATTCTTCTGATGACCGCGATGTTTTGGAATAATCGTACACCAAAAGCGAAAACTGCTGCCAAATATAAATCAACACCTAAGTGTACACCAATAAAAGCAAGTGCTGCTGCCAAAAGTATATTGAAGAAAAATCCGCTGACGAATATTCGATCGTCATACACTTGCTGAAGATATGCTCTGATTCCACCAAATAGTGTATCAAATGCAGCGAGAATCGCAATAGTTAAATAGTTATTATAAACTTGCGGGATCTGTATATCCGAGAGCAAACCTAGTGAAACGCCAAGGAGGAGCCCAAGTAAGGGTAGCCACATATTGTCATTACTCCTTTGTTTGTTCTTTTAAAAATCGATTTTCAAAACCGCCCGTCCAGCCTTGTAACGTAATACGGTCCGTTGGTTCACTAATGGTCAAAATTAAGTCGTCCAAATAAAACTCATCTTGAATAGTAGTTGTCAATAATTGATTATACAACTCTTCACTTGCTTCCTTCGAAGGAGAAACGACTTTAATATTGAAAGGTGGTGTAGAAACCACTTCCCCACTGACTGTCAGATTACCATTGATATCCCGAATCCAACTCAATGTAGTAAAGCGTTTGCCGTCAATCTCCAACTCATTACCTTGTTGTTGATTCACCACATTAATAAACCAAGCCAGCAGTTCAGATGATACTGGCTTTATTTCATAACCAAGCGCAATACTTTCTGGAGATGGCGCGACTTCTATTACAAATCCTGGACCAGTGGTCGGCATGAATCCCGCTTGTTTATACAATTTATCCAATGTATCTTGCAACACATTTGCTGCATTCGCTTCGGGTGATGCGTTATAAGCAGCAAGCGTCTGGTCAATTCCTCTGATTTCTTCTAAAAGTTCAGAGTGGATTTTCTTTTCACTTGATAATTCTTTACGTATAGCCCATAAATCCCGTGTGTCTCGCGGAGATATGGTATTCATCGTGTTATATTGTAAAGCCAATACAAATCCCACTATACCGAGAATCAACGTGAACTTCCAGTGTGTTTTTTGCTTCACTCTACCCCCCCACAATCCCTCATACTTCGTCACGAATCGCAGGTAGTTGAACTTCCTTCATTTCTTCTAATGTGACGACGATATTATCTCTCAACAAGCCATCTATAACACTGCCTTTTAAATGTAGGGCCGGTGATAGCACTTTCGGATCTCCTACTGCTTCTATAATAAAAGGTGCTGGAAACGTTCTACCATCAACCATAATAACAGGGCCTGTACATTTTATGTACGAATTCGAATTAATCCGTTGCCCGTTGATTGTCATTCCTTGCGCACCTGCGATTTTCAATTCATTGATTACACGTAAAACGTGACTCTCATGGACGATATAATCATTCGGATTTTGTATTGAAGGATCATAGTCCGCATCTTCCAATGTCACTTTTATCCCCGCACCTTTTGACGGAATATCGCCAAGCAATAATCTTAAATCTCGTGCTTTTTCTACAAGGACCGCATGATTTTTTTCTTTGTCGGAGAAATCCTGTTCAAACGAATGCACTTTTTTCTGCTTCTCTAGTAATTCATTCGTCAATTCCTTATTTCTTTCTTGCTGTTCGATTAAATCTGCCCGATACTGTTCTTCTTGCTGAAATAAATTGGTTTGCTCTAAATCCAGCATTTGTTGCTTACTGCCAATTGTACGGTAGGAAAACGCAAGCATGAAGCCTAGGACTAGAAATACGATGGATAGCACTAATTGCTTGCCGCGTTTCTCTCTAGTTTTCTTCAGTTTTTTGCTCACTTTCTTCCTCCTTATTCGTTTCTACATCGACCGGTTTATTTTTTGTTGTATTTGACTCTTCAGTAGGCTGTGGGATCTCCACATCTATCGGTACTGGTTCTTTGTAGAAATCTGTATAGGTTTTAAAGTACACGCCAATTTCAATATCTAGAACGCCTTTTTCTTCTTTAGGCAATTGAGCGATGATATCCGGATAGTAGGACATTTTATCAGCGAAGCCTAGAATTACCGCATGAACTTCATATCCATCACTCATAAATACGTCAATTTTTTCTTCTCCTTGATAACGAAGCTCTGACAGGAGTTCGAAAACTGTACTATCCATCATTTGTAGTTCATTGATCATTCGTTCCGTCACTTCAGGATCGGTAAAACCTGATAGAATGGGGGCATGCGAAAGGATATCTGGATCGGTAGTTTCTAAGCGTTCACCATTTTCCAACAATAGATCATATTGTCCTTTATTCTCTATAAAGGCAACCGGTTCCCATTCTGTAACATGAATAGAAACATCATTATAAAAATCACGGTTCACCTGAGCATCCTTCACGCCAGGAATTTTCTTGATATTTTTTTCTATATCTTTAGCACGGAACCCCCACAGTGATTGCCCCTTATACAATCCACTCTGATCTTTATACTCCTCACCTTCGTGTAAAACAGTCTCATTAATGGATATATTCGAAACATCGCTTAATGAAGATTGGAAATACAACAAGGCAAGAAGAACAAGGACGAATATCACGACTAGCAAAAGAAAGCTCATATTGGCCTTTCTTCTGCGTTTTTTACGCATGGATGGAATCCGATCTTCAATATCTATTATTTTTTCCACATCCTATTCTCCCTTCATCCTGCCCTTTTATTCGCAGAGTAGTGTAAAATTGTTCCAACGGCAAGCCAAGTGGTCAACAGCGAGGATCCTCCATAACTAATGAAAGGCAACGTCACCCCTGTCACAGGCAGCAACCCTGAAACGACTCCCATATTTAAAAACGTTTGGAAAGTTACCATGGACACCATACCGGTGACAATTAAAAAAGAATTCCAGTTGTTCAGCCGAATCGCTATGCCGAATGCAGAAGCGAACAACAAGATAAACAGCAATACGATAGACGCTGCACCAATAAAGCCAATTTCCTCCGCAATGATTGAAAAGATAAAGTCATTTTGAGGTTCAGGCAAGTACAAAAACTTTTGACGACTATTCCCGAAGCCGTGACCGAATAATCCGCCTGGGGCAATTGCAAATAAGGATTGAATACTTTGAAATCCCGTACCGAGAGGGTCATTCCACGGATCAATGTAGGATTTAATTCGATCCAAACGATACGGTGCAGCTAGAATGAGTGCGATAAAAGCACCGATTCCTGAAACGAAAAGAAAGATAAAGAATGACAATGGATAGCCCGCCAAGAAAAGAATGACAAAAGCAGACACGATCATGATGACGGCCGATCCGAGGTCTGGTTGCAACATAATCAACGTGGCAGGTAATAAAATCCAGGCAAAATGTTGCCATTGCCAAGACTTTTCTTTGTGCTTCTTCATACCGCTGGCTAACTTCCCAAGTAAAGCCACCTTCACGAATTCTGCCGGTTGTAAACTGATCGGACCGAACGCGATCCAGCTTTGAGAACCATTTCTCACCGCTCCAATACCTGGGATCAATACAGCTATCAACATAAGAATTGAAGCGATATAGCAATACGTCCAGAATTTGGGATGTGATGTTAACGGACTTTTGACTAGCACATAAGCAACTGCCAAGGAAATAATCATATAAATGCCTTGCTTGACAATAAACGGAGAAGAATCTTGATAATGAACTTCTCCCCAATAAGATCCTGCCGATTGTACAAAAACTAATCCAATCAAAGACAATAGTAAGGCGGTTGTCAAAAAGATTATTCGGTAGGTTCTCTCCAGCGTTCGCATCCTTCCTCAAGTTAATCAGTCAGTTCTTCATTTTACTCACAAGCTATTACAACGAATTTACAATTTCATAACAGCATCAATAAATTCGTCGCCTCGTATTTCAAAGTTCTTGTATTGATCCCAACTTGCACAACTAGGCGACAATAAAATCACATCGTCTTCACAACTACACGCATAGGCCTTCTCAACAGCCTCCTGCATAGTCGATGCCTGTGCCGTCTCCGTTACACCACAAGACTTCGCAAACTCTGCAAAACGCTCTGCTGTCTCCCCTATCATCACGGCTGCGCGGACATTTTTCATAAACGGTCGTAATTCTTCAAATGAATGCCCTCTGTCAAGTCCACCCGCAATCAAAACGATAGGCTTCTTAAATGAGGAAAGCGCACTTTTTGTCGCTAATGTATTTGTCGCTTTCGAATCATTGTATATGGTACGACTGTTCACTTCACGAACGAATTGCATACGGTGGCGAACACCAGTGAAAGAACTTAAGACATTTTCTATCGCTGTTTTTTCACACCCTGACAATATGGCCGCTGCTGTTGCTGATAAGATATTCTCTAAATTATGGCGACCCGGTAATTTAATATATTTAATTTCTATGAAAGGTTCACCAAGCCAATAAATCCAGTCTTCATCTGCCGAGATACCCTCATTGGTTTTTCCAAGTACTGTGAAAGGAACTTTTTGAGCTTCAAATGATTCTACCGATTCTTTGATTAACTTTTGATCCGCATTAAAAATCAAGTATTCTTCCGAAGTTTGATTGCGAGCCATTTGCAATTTTGCATCCAAATACTCTTGCATCGTTCCATGATAATCCAAGTGCGCTTCATATAAATTCGTAAATATGGCAATTCGCGGTGCAAAGCTTTCTGTTCCAGCTAATTGGAATGAAGAAGCTTCGAGTACGATTACTTCATTCGCATGGGCTTTTTCCGCCACTGTACAAGAAACCGTTCCAATATTGCCGGCAATCAACGGTTTTTTCTTTGCCATATTGAGCATGTGATAAAGCAATGTGGTGGTTGTGGTTTTACCGTTTGAACCCGTAATGGCAATAATCGGTGCTTCACTGAGAATACCTGCTAATTCCACTTCGGTCCAAATCGGGATATGTTGCTCAACAGCACTCGCTACCAACGAATTACTATAAGGAATCCCCGGATTCTTCACGATGAAGTCGAAATTCCGTTCTAGTAATTCACTTGGATGTCCCCCACCAATAACTTCAATTCCTTCGGTTTGAAGTTCCATTGCCTCTTCATTGCCTTCTAGCGGTTTAGAGTCATTAACCGCAACTTCTGCACCTAAACGATGAAGCAAACCAGCTGCTGCCACTCCACTCTTCGCAAGACCAATTACAAGTACTCTTTTTCCTATGAATTGTTCTGTATTCTTCATCTACATGACCTCCAAGAAGACCGGTACGAGGGCAGCAAGCAATGCCACACCCCAGAACACAATCACTACTTTCCATTCAGACCAGCCTGATAATTCAAAGTGATGATGAATAGGACTCATTTTAAAGACGCGTTTTCCAGTCATTTTAAAGCTGATGACTTGAATGATGACAGATAGCGTTTCTACTACAAATACAATTCCGATGATCAACAACAATAATTCTTGTTTGATCAATACCGAAATCATAGCGAGTGCGCCACCTAGTGCCAATGAACCTGTGTCCCCCATAAATACTTTTGCTGGTTTGATATTGAATAATAAAAAGCCAAGCATTGCACCTGCTACTACAAATGCAAATAACGCGATATCGTTTTGCTCATATGCTAAAGCAAATACACCAAATGCAGAGAATGCTATAGTTGATGTACCACCAACCAGACCATCCAAGCCATCCGTTAAGTTCACGGCGTTTGAAAAACCTACAAGCCAAAAGACCAAAAATGCCACATAAAACACACCTAAATCTATTCCAATTTCTGTGAAAGGAATCATTACGCTAGTTTCGAATGGTCCTAGTTTCAGTAAGAAAAAGGCGACAATCGCAATGATAATCTGACCGATTAATTTCTGAAGTGATGTCAACCCTAAGTTGCGCTTCGCCACGATGATAATAAAGTCATCTAGGAAGCCGATGATTCCGAAACCAACCAGCACGATCAATAACACAATCGTATGAGTAGTTAATGTGTCGTTTATGTAAGATAAAGTGAGTGTTGAAATCAATATGGAAAGAAGGAAGATGAGCCCGCCCATCGTAGGCGTACCCGCTTTCTTTAAATGTGCTTGCGGGCCCTCTTCCCGTATGCTTTGACCAAATTTCAACCTTCTAAGTAATGGGATGATGATCACCCCGATAATCGCTGATACGAAAAATGCGACAGCGATTATCGTGACTGTGGTGCCGAGTGTCATGTCAAGTTCTCCTTCTACTATCAATTGCGTGTCAGTGAAGCACTGCTATTCTGTGTATAAATGAATCGTGTCTTCCACGGTCATCAAAGTATGGGGAGCAGGCAACTGTCGAATGACTTTCTTGCCTTTTCCATGCCACTTAACTTTGAACGTGTAATTTTGTGACAGTAATTCTTTTTCATTCATTCCAAGTAAATCAGGTGAACGGAATGTAATCGCGTCTCCCCATCGGTATTCTTTTTCCAACTGTTCTTTTCTTCTTTCAATATTAGCAATTGGAGCGATTTCTTCAATAATCCGTCCGACAATTGGCGCAGCGATGACTCCTCCGAATTGAATGGAATTCTTTGGACTATCAATAGCTAGATATACGAGCAGTTCCGGATCATCTGCAGGCGCAAAACCAATGAAGGAGACGATATAATCACCATCTTTATAGCGACCATTCTCTACCTTCTGTGCTGTCCCTGTTTTACCGCCGATCCGAAGTCCATCCGCAAATGCATTACGCCCCGATCCATTTGCTACAACCGATTCAAGCGCATGCCGCACTTTAGCTGATGTCTCCTCGCTAATTACTTGTCTTTTTAATTCAGGTTCGAATTCTTTTAACGTTTTGCCTTCAGAGTCCTTTATCGATTTGACGATATAGGGCTTATAGAGTTTACCGCCATTAATTGCTGCGGCAACTGCTTGCACTTGTTGGATGGGCGTGACTGAGATTCCTTGCCCGAACGCAGTGGTTGCCTGCTCTACCGGTCCAAATGCTTCTTTGGAAAACAAAATACCTTTCGATTCTCCAGCAATGCCTGACTCTGTCGAGCTACCAAAACCGAATTCACGAATATAGCGATCTAATCTTTCACTACCGAGTCGCTGCCCCATCGTAATGAAACCAGGGTTACATGAGTTTTCTACAACTTCTAAAAATGTTTGATCTTTATGTCCTTCTCGTTTCCAACACCGTAATCTAGCGTTTGCAACGACTTTATAACCAGGGTCATAAAAGTTTTCATTCTCCAAGTCGATGACGTCTTCTTCCAAACTTGCCGCCAAGGTAAGAATTTTGAATGTGGAACCAGGCTCGTATGTCATCCATACAGGCAAGTTCCGGTTATAGATAGTGGAATCGGCTGATTGGTATTCCCGTGGATCAAAACCAGGTACGGAGGCCAGTGACAATAATTCGCCCGTTTTTGGATTCATTATGATTGCCAGTGCCTGTGTTGCATCATACTTCTCCATTGCTTGGATCAGTTCGCGTTCCACAATTTGGTGCATCTTCAAATCGATAGTTAGTTCCAAGGTGGATCCATTTTTTCCATGTTCAAAACTATCCTCTACATGAGGCAATGCAATTCCTTTGGCATCCGTGAACAGTCGCACTTTGTCCCCTGTTCCGTTTAAAATTTCATCATACGCATACTCAATACCCGCCAAGCCGTTGCCATCATAGCCAGTAAAACCGATTAAACGTGCCAACAGATCGTCATATGGATAATGGCGGACGAAATCTACACCTACATACAAGCCAGCTACTTGTAGTTTAGTAATTTCATCTCCCTGCTCCTTCGTGATGTTTTTTCCTTCCGGAGCTAATTTCACCATATAGGTTTTTTTCTTCAGTTTTTCTTCTAACGTTTCCGGCGGCATGTTAAGGATTTTGGCAATTGCAGGTATGTCGCTAGAAATGTCAGGATTTTGAGCTGGCATGAAGTACAGTGTGGGTGCTAGTTTATTACCAACAATTAACTTACCGCTTCGGTCCGTAATATTTCCACGCATGGCACCAAAAGGAATTTCGATGTCCCAATTTTCTTCTGCTTTTTCGGTCAGCCACTCATGCTTGACGATTTGGACATGAAATAGTTTTCCTATGACAAGTAATAGACAGATAAGAAAGCCTAGGAAGACTGCACGTAAACGTTTTTTGGACTGCATATCAATAAATGAACGCAATGACTCACTACCTTTTTTCTATTAAGGTATGCTGTGAAATCATGCGCTATTCATTAGCCTCCCATGATTTGCACTTCTTCGTTCTGTTCCTTATCTTCATTACTTTTCTTTTTATTATACTGCTGTTCAGGCGTCCGAAGTTCAACAACAATCGGATCTTTTTTGTTTACTACTGTTCCTTCTGTTACGCTTTGTCCCACAACGTAACCTTCTCCGTTGATTCGAATGTCTAACTTCGAAAGGTTCATAAATGAGAGCACCACTTTTTTAGACCAACCTGTCATATCCGGGAATGTCGTATCCCCTTTTGTTTCCAACAAAATAATTGAATCCTCCGGTAATTTCGTGTCGGCTTTTGGTATTTGTTTCGTTACTTTGCCACCTTCTCCGATTAATACAGTTTGGAAACCATCTTCCACCGCTAGAGAAGCTGCTGTTTCCGCGTCTTCTCTTTCATAATCCCCAACTTTTTTGACAGGAATCACTTGTTCATCATCAGGAGCAATGTTCAAATATTTTAAGCTGTTTTCCATAATTGGATTAAACACTTTGGATACAGGATCAGACCCTTGTTCACCAGCTTTTAATTTAGGTTGCTGAACAGTTACATAAATCAGAAGCTGCGGATCATCAATCGGTGCCATTCCAAGGAACGAATATAAATAGTTCCCGGGGCCAGACATATACCCTTTTCCATCTGTTTTGGGAAGTTCCGCCGTACCTGTTTTACCGCCTACTGCATAATTTTCAAGATGATACTTTTGTGCAGTACCATTTTCTGATGTCACTGTTGTCGCAAGGATTTCCCGCACTTCTTTGGCTGTTGCTGCGGAAATCGGTGTTCCACTTTCTTCAGGTTCATGATTCTCCAGCACTTCTTTTGTATTCGGATCAATGATTTGGTCAATTACATATGGTTTCATCATGACACCGTTATTCGCAATAGCAGAAGCAGCCTGTATCATTTGTAATGGTGTAACTGTAGAACCTTGCCCATAGGAGGTCGTTAGTCGTTCAGCCGGATAATTGTCGAGTACTACACCTGCCGCTTCATTAGGCAAATCAATTCCAGTTTGTTTACCAAAGCCAAACTTATGAACATATTCAATGAATTTCTGATCGCCGATTCTTTCCAGAAGATATGCCATTCCCACGTTAGAGGAGCGTTGCAACCCTTCCATAAACGTAATCGTACCCCAACCGTCTACGTTCACATCTCTGATCACTCGGTCATAGATCCGATAAGATCCAGATTTGAAGTAATCGTCCGGTGCCCATTTACCTTCTTCTACTGCAGCAGCCAATGTGAACATCTTCATAGGGGAACCTGGTTCAATCGTCTGTTCAACTGCATCATTCAACCAGTTTTCCGTCAGACCCTCTCGCGTCATCGGGTTAAATGTCGGTCGCTGACTCATTGCCAGGATTTCACCGGTTTTAGGATTAGATACGAGAACCATCATTTTCTTTGGAGAATACTCCTCTTCTACTTGATCCATTGCTTCTTCTACAAAGTTACTGATCGTCTTGTCCAAAGTAAGCTTAATCGTCTGGCCATCTTTGGGTTCTGTAATTTGTTTGCTAGCTGTGGGCAATAAATATCCCCAACCATCCGATTGATAATTCACTTTTCCATCGATACCAGTTAGTTGCTCATTATATGTTTTCTCAAGCCCCATTTTCCCTTTGGTGACGGTAAGATTGTTTTCCAATTCTTCTTTTTGAGCAAAGCCCACTAAGTAAGATGCGAATCGACCGTTAGGATAGAATCGTTTTTTACCTTCCACAAACAAAATACCCGATAATTTTTTTCTATCGAGTTCTTCCTTCATTTTCAAAACCGTTTCACGGTTCAGATCTTTACCCGCATGTCCAAATTCAATTTGCCACGCGCCTTCTCTAGCATTTTTCATTTTATCGTAAATTTCACGTTCTTTTAAAGGTAAATACTTAGCCAGTACTTTAGCCGTCTCTTTATAATCAACAACATGATATTTTCTCTTGCTGTTTTTACTAGCCGCTTCATTAAGAACAGCAACTACATGATAACTTAACGTATCCGATGCAATCGGCACATCGTTTCGATCTACAATTGCCCCGCGGTTTGCTTGTAAGACGGCATGTTTTTCATATTGGTTCGCAGCGATTTTCGCTAACTCTTTACCATCTACTTGGCCGGTCATTTGAATAAAAAGAATTCTGCCGAATAATATGAAAAAGAGCCCTCCGAATACTACAAACATTAGAAAGGCTCCCCATTGAAAGCGAAACTTCTTCATCGTCCTGGTACGACCTTTACGTTACTTTCGTTAAGGTTTAAACCATTCTCTTGTGCTTTTTTCCAAATACGTTCGTATGTGGATTTGTCACTTACTTGAATGGACAATTCAGTATTCTGTTTTGCAGTATCTTCAATTTCGGAATTCATCAACTGCACTTCTTTATTTACAGCGTTTATATCTGAATGTGTCTGTAAAAGCATTGAAGAAGATCCAATTGTAAATGCCGCAAATAAAGTAAACAATATCTTTTCACCCTTAGAAAAACGTTTTTTTACACGACGGACAACCTGCGGCTGATTTAAGTCTGTATGTTGTTCTATCTCCGGTGTCAGTGACGTATTAAGGTTCCGTTGTTCTAGTCCCATTGCTCTATTCCCCTTTTCTAATTTCTCTCTATAATTCGTAATTTCGCTGATCTGGCACGTTTATTATGCTTTATTTCTTCATCTGTAGGGATGACCGGCTTTCGTGTAATAAGACGGAATTCCGGATCCATGCCCTCAGGTATAATTGGTAAGTTTGGCGGCAACTCCGGCATGGAAGATGCTTCCTTAAAAATTGTTTTACATAAACGGTCTTCAAGTGAATGAAAGGTAATTACGCTAATCCGACCATTTTCTCGCAATAACGTGAGTGCATCGGTCAAAGATTGTTCAGCTGCTCCCAACTCATCATTTACCGCAATTCGTATAGCCTGAAACACACGTTTCGCGGGGTGACCTCCGGTTCTTCTCGCAGCAGCCGGAATACCCATCTTAATAAGCTCAGCCAGTTCACCTGTTGTACGGATAGGTGCATTAGCACGTGCTTCTTCAATTTTGCGAACGATTTGTTTCGAGAACTTTTCTTCACCATAGCGGAAGAATATTCTGACCAAATCTGAATACGACCATTCATTGACTACTTCAAAAGCTGTCAATGGTGCAGAGGTATCCATACGCATATCTAGCGGTGCATCATGATGGTAACTGAAGCCTCGCTCCGGTGTATCCAATTGCGGAGATGAAACTCCTAGGTCATATAAAATCCCATCTACATGAGAGATCCCCAATTTCACTAATTCACTTTTCAAGTCTTTAAAGTTTGCATGGACGAAGTGTACTTGTGCAGTATAGTTTGATAGTTTTTTTTGTGCTGCTTCAATAGCTGTCATATCTTGGTCGAAGCAAATTAGTTGTCCTTCGGATGATAGAAGTTTGACAATTTCTTCACTGTGACCTGCACCACCAAGTGTGCAGTCCACGTAAATGCCATCTTCTTTTACATTCAAGCCTTCAACGGCTTCATGTAGTAATACTGTCGTGTGGTTAAACATGGTTATTCCGCCTGCTTTCAAAATTCAAAATCAATAAGGTTTTCTGCAATGTCATTGAATGATTCTTCAGATTCCTCGTAATACGCTTCCCATAGTTCTGTAGACCAGATTTCAATCCGGCTGGATACGCCGATAATCATACAGTCCTTTTCAATCTTCGCGAATTCTAGTAGGTTTGCAGGTATATTTACTCTCCCCTGCTTATCGAGATTCGCTTCGCTTGCTCCTGAGAAGAAAAAACGAGTGAATGCTCGTGCATCTCTTTTTGTAACCGGCAATGCTTTCAATTTTTCTTCAAGCTTTTGCCATTCATCCAGTGGATATCCAAACAAGCAATTATCCAGTCCACGGGTTAAAATAAAGCCTTCTGCTAATTGCTCCCGAAATTTTGAAGGAACGATCAGTCGACCTTTTATATCGATTGAATGCTGATACTCACCCATGAACATATAATTCACCCCACTGTATGAAATAATGTACCACATCCCCCCACTTTCCTCCACCCACTACACCATTTTTCTTCGCATAATTTTTAAAATGTGTCAATAGTACTTCTTTCTAATTTATTTTCCCTTCTGTATCCCGAAAAAACTACTTTTTTCGCAATTTTCTCAAGTTAGCACCTTTGAGAATGTTCACTATCAATTGGAAAGTCTACAAGTGAGTACGAAGGCCGGAAGCTGTCGTTAGAGTTGCTTTTTGTCTGCCGAGAAAGCGGAGTGGACTACAGATCTTTTATTGAAGTTAGTATGGGGGATTGTGTTGCATTTAAACTTATCTGCGTTCAATTTTACATTCAGTTCATCCGGAAAAAGCGAAACATAAGTGGAGTATCACTTAGACGATTAATTCTCTGCGATATTCCGGAAATACATCACCTCTGAAACGACAATCCCTACCACAACAAATTTGCTTACCAATCTTTTACACGCAAACAAAACCCGCCATGTATAGAACGAATGACGGGTTTAAGTGGTTTCTTATAAAAAGATTAACTGATGCGATCCATTATACGTATAAGGTTGTTTCAGTAGCTCGTCAATCATTCCTTCACCGAACTGGTTCATATAAAAGTATGGCGAATAGAGACGCTCTTGCAGGGAGCCTTCCGGAAATAGCTGTTCCGAAATAATGTGAAAACGTTCGTATTGCACGTGGTTCTTAAGCAAAATCGACTGCTCTTTTTTCCTGTGTAAATATTCAAACTGACTATTATGGAATTGCAGGTTTTTATCGAGCAATTGCAGCAGTCCCGGATCTGTTGCTTCTAGATGTGACTGCAATTGTTCGTACTGCATTTGTAATTGATTCTTCGTTTCTGCCAACAAACGATCGAATTGCTCATCTCGCTGTTGTTCTTGCCATTTTTCCAGTAGTTCCGGTAGTTCGTAATTCATTACTTGATTCATAGTAGTACCCGTAAGCTTTAACGCTTCCTGAACTTGCCTAGTGACCAAAGTAATTGAAAGCCTTGGTACGACTACCGGCATATTGATTCCCATTATGTGAAATGCCTCTTTTAATAAAGACCAATATGCTATTTCTCCTGGTCCACCGACAAATGCCAATACTGGAAATACGAGATCTTGCATAATGGGTCTTGTGGCTACGTTGTTACTAAGCAACCATGGCTCATTTTTCGCAATAGTATGCATTTCTTGTTCTGTAAAAGATACACCTACTTGTTCATTAATGAATTTGCCATCTTTTCTTCTGAGTAGTACCCTACCTGTATCATGAACATAAAACAGATTGGCATCCTGTTCTTCCGATTCGATGGGCTTTGCATGACCATACGTGTGAAGCTGTTGTTCTGCATAGTAAATGCTTTTCGCCATTGCTTCCGTATTTTCAATCATCTGTGAGAAATAAGGTGACTCCAATTGACGCAATGGCTTATAAGCTGCGTCCATAAATAATAATCCATGCGCAGTAAATAGGTCATTCATTAATGAAGTGAAGAAATCTGTGAAATTCTGTTGTTGTTCTACGGTTTGTAGCACATCACGCAACAATTTTTGCGTATAAGATGTCTCTCCATAACTTTTAAAAATCTTTCTAATATACACGGTCATTTCTTTTTGATCGTAATGTGTGTCTGAAGCCATCGTTTTTAAAATGGTCGGCTGTTTAAACTGCCGCTTCATTGCTTTTCCTGCCTCCGCAGTATATGTATGATTGATTTCGTTAATATCATGATCTTCCCCAGCAATCCAAAACACTGGCACTACAGATTTGCCTAATTCTTTTCGTTGTTTTTGTGCCAATAAAACCACGGATATAGCTTTATGAACAGAATATAAAGGTCCTGTCAAAACCCCTGCTTGCTGTCCACCAATTACTACCAACGCATCTTCAGAAAGCTCTTGAATATATTGTGCAGCCAAGTCTGATATTCCAAATGGCTTCATATAATTTTCTACAGTAGCAGCCAGCTGTTCCCTTTGAAAAGACCGTCGTTGTAATTCTGCCGCTCTTTCTTCATACCCTATAGGTGTCATTTCATATTCAAAAAATTTATGGAAAAATTGTGGATCGTGACGATACGCTTCCATCAATTTATTCTTTTTCGGCAACTCCATTGTGTCCAAGTCCATCTCACAAACTCCTTTTTGTACCATACTACAGCCAGTATATCACCTCATCCGATCAGGTTGAATAGATACGCTTATGAGGACTCATTAGTTCACGTAGCGGATGATCTGCACTGTAATTCCGGTAATGAACAGTAGAAAGTATGCTGTTGTTAAGAGTAGAAAATACGCTCTCCACGTTCTGCGTAATACCCAAGACGTCCGAAACTCTTTTTCCCTCGAACGTTCTATTACTGCAAACCCGATAGCAACCAAACACAATATTCCGATTAACAAAATGGGAAGCCAAGCATCCCAAATTGCACGAATCAAAATCAAAACGGTGAGTACCATAAACGGCGTAGTCCAGTCTACTGCCCAACCGACCCTCTTCTTCTTAGGTAACCCTATTTTCTTTGCAACAATAATTAATACAACTAAAATTATAAAAGGGAACAATAATAACGCTCCAAGTATATTCGTCAACATCCGCCACATTCACTCCTGTTTATTCCAAGCAGTGTAGTCTCAAGCATTTGCAAAAAGGGAGCATCGCCGCCTTTTTGATTAATTTCTTTCAACACTGCCGTTAAAATAGTTTCAATTTCCATATTCCGACCCTTTATTCTATCTACCAGCATAGAAGATTGATTGTCGGCTGTTTTACGGCATACCTCTTCTATATCGTCATAACTCAATAGATCACTATACTCTTCAAAGTTATTGAGCAACTCTTCACACAGCTGACGGAATAATAAATGGAAGTAGGGGTTTTCTAATAACTGTCCATTCCTAATTTCCAACAATGCTGTTAGTGGGTTGATCGCACAATTGATGAGGACTTTACGAAATAATAACTGTTTTGCATTTTGTTGTGTAGTAATGGGAAAATTATGTGGATCTATTTCTTGCATCCACTGTATGGTGGGAGCAATCATTTCATTTCCCACGATGTTAATAGGTCCAATACCATTATGCGATACTGTCCGATCATCTATTCTCTTTGCACCATGCTCGACCGTCGCAAACGACACATGTCCAAGTGGATACTGCTCAATCAGCGATAGATGCCCAATTCCATTTTGAATGAATAATAAATCCGGTTGTATAGGTAGAGCACTGATTTCGGATAATACAGCGTGTAACGCATCATACTTGACAGCAATAATCCATAATGCGTCTAACGGCAACTCTTTAATATGTATGGTTGAATCTACTTCATATGTAAAGTTTTCTGGCTCTCTTACTAGACCACTACGTAAGTGTTTTACTTGTTCCTCACGTCTTACCCAAAAGATGACATTTGCCTGGTGTTGAGCTAAATAGGAACCAATTAATAATCCAATGGATCCTGCTCCTACCACTACAAATCGCATAGTTTACCTCCTTAAAAAAGAGACCCAGTGAAGGCGTCTCTGTTGGTACATTTTATTATACAGGATAGACAGGATGTTTTCTCGAAGAATTCACAATTTTTTTCGTTTTATAATATTCGAATCTTTCAGCAAGCACTGACCGTAGATTATGAGGTGCAACGATTTCATCAATGATAAGTTCCGAAGCCATTTTATAGACATCGATTTCTTCTTTATATTCTAGCTGTTTCTTCTTTATAAATGCAATACGCTCTTTTTGGTCCGCAATGGCTTCGATTTTATTCGAATATACCGCATTGACAGCTGCTTCAGGACCCATTACAGCGATTTGCGCAGTCGGTAACGCAATACAGACATCCGGCTCGAATGCAGGACCTGCCATCGCGTACAGTCCCGCTCCGTATGCTTTACGTACAATAACTGAAATTTTTGGTACAGTGGCGGAACTCATTGCCATAATTAACTTGGCTCCATGACGAATAATACCTTGTCGTTCCACCTTCGTTCCTATCATGAACCCTGGTACATCCGCAAGGAACAACAACGGAATAGAGAAAGCATCACATAATGTAATGAACTTCGTTACCTTATCCGCTGAGTCCACAAACAGCACGCCCCCCTTTACTTTGGGCTGATTGGCAATGATTCCTACAGGACGTCCGTCAATACGTGCAAGTGTAGTGATGACTTCCCGCGCAAACAACTTCTTGATTTCGAACAAGCTACCGTTATCCACTAATTGATCGATCGCCTCATACATATCGAAAGGAGCATTTTGATTTTCGGGAATGATTTCTTCCAACGAACGACCTTCCTTTACCCCACGGGGTTCCGCTATTCTAGTAGACTCTTCAAAGTTCGCTGGGAAGTAGGATAGATACCTACGCGCTTCTACAATCGCTTGCTCTTCAGTATTTACTAGCACATCCCCACATCCACTTACCGTACAATGCATGCGTGCGCCACCCATTTCTTCTAGCGTCACTTTCTCACCTATAACTTTTTCAGCCATTCTTGGTGAACCTAAATACATTGAGGCATTGCCTTCTACCATGATGACAATATCACAGAAAGCTGGTATATAGGCACCGCCTGCCGCAGAGGGCCCAAATAAAAGACATACTTGTGGGATGACACCCGATAAACGTACTTGATTATGGAAAATACGACCGGCTCCACGACGATTCGGGAACATGTCTAGCTGATCTGTAATACGTGCACCTGCAGAATCCACTAAATATAGTAATGGCACACGAAGCTTTTCAGCTGTTTCTTGAATGCGGATAATCTTCTCTACCGTTCTTGCACCCCAAGAACCTGCTTTAACTGTAGAGTCGTTAGCCATAACACAAACCGTTTGACCGTTGATTTTCCCAGTGGCTGTAACCACTCCATCAGCAGGTAGATCTTTCGCTTCACAGTTCGCAAATTTTCCATCCTCTGCATACTTACCGTCATCAAATAAAAGGCGCAACCGTTCTCTGACGAATAACTTACCCTGCTCTTCCAATTTTTCATGATATTTTTCTGCACCACCCGCCATAACATGGTCAGTGATTTTTTGAAGTTTTTCATTATACGTCGTCCTTGTTGATTCGTTTGTCAAAGAACTTCCCTCCTTTCATTACGATTGAATGGAAACTAACACTTCATCTTCATCTACAAAATCACCTTCAGCACCGTGGATCTTACTAATCGTTCCATCTACTTCAGCTTCTAGCGGAATCTCCATCTTCATGGATTCCAAAATGACGACAACTTGTCCCTTTGTCACAGGATCTCCTTCTTTTACTTCAATTTGAAATATCGTACCTGCCATAGTGGCTTTTACATCTTGCATACAATCACTCCTCACATTTCGAATGCAAACACTCGCTGAAAATAACTTCTTTACAGATAGTGTATCTTATCTATGAAACCGTTTTCAAGTACATTTTAAACAGTCCCGATAGTGTATGCCTGTCGGGACTGAAAGTTTACTTACTTTTTGTTAAAAAGTTTTGGACAGCTTCATGATGCGCGTCACTTTCCCAAAGAATGGAACAGACGCGAGCTTCTTCCTGCATGGCGTGTTCAAGCCCGTTAGCCTCCCACTTCCTAGTGGCGATAGATTTATACGCACGGTGTACATTTCTATGTACTTTAAGCTGGGGAGCTAGAAATTGATCAAGAGCTGCTTGCGTATCCCCCTCATACACTTCAGTCGCCCATCCAAGATCTAGTAGGTGTTCAGGTGAATGAATGCCAGCACCGCCCGTGAATTGAAGCAAACGGTCATGTGGGCCGTTTTTCTCGAATAATAGGGTAGCTCCACCCCAACCAGCCGTGATCGCCAAAGTACCTTGAATGAATCCAGCTCTTGCATGTGATGCAACCAATCGGTAATCGCAAGCCGTTGCCAGTTCACATCCGCCACCAACAGCTGCCCCATTTACCAGCGCTATTGTAGGCATCGGTAATGTCGCGATACGATATAAAATACTTGCCCCCCTGCTAAGCATCGGAAACGCATCCTCCGCGGTCTGAAAGCCGTGAAAATCACTAAGATCTCCACCAGAACAAAATGCCAAGTCGCCTTCTCCTGTAATGACAGCAAAAGAAACTTCAGGGTCATCCTCGATTTTATCTAGAAAGAATTCGAGTCCCTCCATGACATCATAATTTACCGCATTTCGCATGGCAGGACGATTAATTGTAAAATATGCAATTGATTGATCGATCTTTATAGAATAAGACAAAAAAAATTCCCCCTTTTCTTTTAGCATACCATTTTTATGCACAACAAAAAAGACTACCTTGAGCCATGGTCTCAAGATAGCCTTTCATTCGTTGTGTAGAATCTAAATTATTCGCCTACAACGTCTTTTCCTTTGTAGTGTCCGCAAGATTTGCAAACGTGGTGTGCCAATTTCATTTCGCCACAGTTGTTACAAGTAGTCATACCTGGCGCTTCAATTTTGAAATGAGTTCGACGCAAATTTTTCTTCGTTTTAGAAGTTCTTCTCTTTGGTACTGCCATTGGGGGGCACCTCCTTATAAGGGTTTACTCTTTATCGGTTTCAAAAAAATTAGCCAATCCCGCTAAACGAGGATCCACTTTTTCTTCTGCTTCTTGTCGTTGCGCTTCCAATTCTTCATCGGTTGTATAGGACCAACCTTTACCTTCCACCTGTCGCATCTCATCTGCATTTTCACAGAATACTTGCAGCGGGATTTCAAGCAAAATCAGTTCTTCCAATACAGGAGTAAAATCAATTGTTTCCCCATCAACCGGATGAATTTCATCATCCATCTGAAGTGTCTCGTCGTCCCAGCTGAATTGCTCAACTGTTTCAATGGAGAATGGATAATCGACGTCTTCCCACGTACGTGCACAAGGCAAAATCATTGAACCTTCTAGCCGAAGCTGGCATGTTAACTTTTTCTCACCAATTGTACATGTTCCACTTACTCGAACAGGCTGAATTGCCCTAATTTCTTCATTCCTATTTTTCACGGAATCCAAATTCACTGCTTCGTCAAACAGTAGCGGGCCTTGCCTATGTTTCCGTAATTGATGAATGGACCATTTCATGTCTATCACCTCAAGACAACAATGTTGATTATAGTATTTTAAATAAGGGATGTCAAGATATTTTCTTGTCACCTTAACAAGTTTAACGGTATAATTCAATATACGCAAGTACAGAGGAGGATTTCATTGATAGCTACTGGTATTGTCGTCGAATATAATCCCTTTCATAACGGCCATTTGTTCCATCTCAACGAAGCTAAAAGGCTAACAGATGCAGATGTTATGATTGCTGTGATGAGTGGACATTTTCTTCAACGCGGTGAACCAGCGATTGTCGATAAATGGACACGAGCACGCATGGCCCTTGCTAGTGGTGCAGACCTTGTCATCGAGTTGCCATATGCTTTTTCCACAGCACATGCTCCTCAATTCGCGAAAGGGGCCGTACGAATCCTAGACGCTCTCCGCTGCGAGTATATTTGCTTCGGAAGTGAAGAAGGACGTATCGCACCATTTTTGAATAGTTTGGACACAATGAATACACAGAAAGAACTTTATGAAAAAACCATAAAGAGTTCCATACAGGAAGGGATCAGTTATCCGAATGCATTGCGAATTGCATATGAAGCAATTTCACGCACCACTGAAGAACCACTCGCTGATTTATCAGAGCCAAATAACATTCTAGGATTCCATTATATGCAAGCCGTAAAAGAAATTCAATCGAGATTGATCGCCGTCACACTTGAGCGAAAAGGAACACATTATCATGATGCCGCATTACCTGAGGATACTATTGCTAGCGCAACGGGAATACGCAAGGAATTGTTTGCGACCGATGTCGCGCACGTTCAGTCTTTCATGCCTACAACTTCCTTTAAGCTTCTTCGTCAACAGCCTCATCAAAGCTGGAATCATCTCTACCCATTTCTTCGGTACACAATTCTTCGTGAAGGACCTGAGCAATTAGCGTCCATTGCAGATATTACGGAAGGTATTGAGTTTGCTTTATGGCGCGCTGCAAAAGAACATGCTACATTTCAAGAATTTATGCATGCCGTCAAATCCAAACGTTACACATGGACGCGCATACAACGAATGCTAGTACATGTTTTGATTGGTTATCGAAAATCAACCCGTGCACAAATTACGAGTCCATCTTATTTACGGCTATTAGGTATGTCTGCAAACGGACGAAGTTATTTACGCACAGTGAAAAAAGAAATGACTTTACCACTTATCACTCGGGTAGGTTCTCACAAAGACCCATCACTTTTGTTAGATAGTAAAAGTACGGATATTTATATGTGTGGTATTCACAAAGAGCCAGGTCTTGATTTTAAAACACCGCCCATATTGCTGTGATGACTCACTTTTCCTGTAGTTTTTCCAAATAACTTAGTGCATCGTCAATCGTTTTGACCGGTACAACTTTCATCTTTGTGCCGATTTTATCCGCAGTTGCTTTCGCTTCTTCATAATTTGAGAGAAGCTGCGGATTCTTCTGTTTCACTTCCTCCGGTAATTCATCGTCAGGCGCGAAAAATATCTCCATATCTTGACGATCAGCTGCTATGATTTTAAAATCAATTCCACCAATTCGTCCCACTGACCCATCTTCATGCATCTCGCCAGTCCCTGCGATAGTATAGCCTTTCGTTAAATCGACATCCACTAGGCGGTTCATCAATTCCAGTGTGAACATTAAACCCGCTGAAGGCCCACCGATTTCTTCTGTACGTATATCAACCTTTGGTTCTGTCTCCAATTTAATCTGTTCTTCAAACTCTATTCCAAGACCTACTCGTCCGTCCGTCCCCGGAAGTTCTTTTAATTCTACCGGAACATCTAACAGCTGTTGTCCACGTTGTACTTGCAGATGCACTTTCTGACCTTCATGCATATCACCGATTTCACGCATAAATGCTTCTGTTGAAGCAAGCCTTAGTTGATCAATCGATCGAATGATATCTCCTACTTCGAGCTTTCCTGCAGAAGCTCCTGTTGGTAATACACCTGCAACAAAGACTCCTGTGAATTTTCTATTGATAGGTAATCCTGCCTTCTCAAATGCTACCGATATGGCATGTGTTTTAGAATCAGCCATCATTTTTTTCTGACGCACTCCATACTCCGCATCACTTTCACCATGTCTTCTCACTTGCGTGGCCGGCAACAACTTCACTTTATCTGAAATTTTTGACCAAGCGTACGTTACAGGTGTCGCCTTGCCAATCGCAATTGTCATCAAGCTAAATGTTCCTACATCGTCAGTATCTCCGCCTACTACTTCTACGAGTGGCGCCAAATCATAAGCTCCGCCGGGTCGAGAAATATACATATCTAACGGATAAAGTGCTAAAAAAGCCACTACTAGTAGGATTACCGCAGCGATTCCCCACTTACGCATGTTCATAAAAGCTCACCTCCATTAATAGCCTGTACGAATACTACATATATATTACGGTAGATTTTCTTGTATTTCAAAAATTAGGAAGGAGTGCGACAGATGCTTTTTATTTACGACCCTGCCGTATTGAACAATGAGTAACGTACTCTTCATCTGGGCGCTAATTATTTTATTTATTTTGCAACCAGATGTCGCACATGAAGGAGCCATTTCAGGCATCCAATTATTCACTCATGCGTTACTTCCCTATTTGCTACCATATATTATTTTAACGCAGTGGTTATTGAAAATGCCTAGCAAACAAGGCACTAGTCAATGGAGTCGTTACATAAAAGCTTATGTGCTAGGTTCATTTGGAGGCTTTCCGGTAGGAGCCGTGACCGTTAGCGAAATGAAAAAAAATGGAGAGATCTCTGCCGCTGAAAGTTGTTTGCTTGTCGCATCCTGTCATGCACCAGGACCTATGTTCATTATTGGCTTTGTGGGTAACGAATTATTCGGCAGCACGACAAGTGGTTGGAAATTGTTGCTCGCCATTCATCTGGCTAATATCGTGTTTTTCATATTGGCCATGTCGCTTGTGGGAAGTCGGCATCAGCAGCCATCTGTCCCATTCATCCCCCAACAACATAAAACGTCACCTTTGCTGCGCTCTATTAAAGACAGTTCATCCGTCATATTGTTAGTGGCCACCACGGTCATTTTCTTCTCTTCCCTCAGTAATGTGCTTTCGCATTCCATATCTTCTATCATCACTGTGGATATGGGCGTTACCAAAACTTTATTGCTCGCAGTGTTCGAGATGACTTCAGGTGTCCAGTCGGCTACCGAGCATTTTGCCGATGATGCGATTTATCCGATGCTCATTGCGGCTATCCTTTCGATCAACGGTATGAGTATTCATATGCAGGTTATGACGATCGCGAGGAGCGCTGGTATTCGCATACTTCCTTACGTGTTTGCAAGGGTCTGGAATACGTTACTCGTCCCTGTATTGTTCATTTGGATTTATTGAGAAAGTATTGAAAACTACCGCTGTGACACGTCTAGTTGTTTGGGAGAGCATGTGCGCTTCAAAGGGAAGTGTTCGTTGGAAAACTTACTGCTACACAAAAGGTGGCTGGGACATAACTTAAAAAAACAGTCCGTTCTCCTACGCTTCAAAAGGCGCGCTTGAGCCTCCTCGTCGCTAAGTGCAAATACATGCTCTTAACGCACCGCTTTTAATCGCAAAAGCCGTCCTTCGTAACGGCTCTCACTACCTGCGGGGTCTCAGCGCTGAATCCCGCAGGAATCGGCCTTTTTCCGCCTCGATACGCTCTTGATTACTAACTAATTAAACTTTATAAATAAGTTTCAGTGAATTAAAAAAGGTATGAAGGTGTCTTCTCCTTCATACCTTTTTGGGTTTTGTCCCAGCCTTTTTTATCATTTTTTAATTATTTATCCTAACTTTCCGAACTTTCTCATCAGAGCTACATTGACATGGGGGGGTACGAGCGTGGAGACATCTCCAGCGTAACGTGCCACTTCTTTGACCATGCTTGAGCTAAGGAACGAATACTGACTCTTTGTCATCACGAAGAACGTTTCAATACTTTCATCCAGTACCCGGTTCATCGACGTGATTTGCATTTCATACTCAAAATCCGAAATGGCGCGTAACCCACGAACTATGACCGAAGCGTTAACTTCTTGTGCATAATCTATCAACAGTCCTGCAGAAGTATCAATCTTGACATTGTCATATTTCGATATCGCTTCCTGAATCAAAGCAACACGCTCCTCCACTGTAAATAACGGTTTTTTTGAAGAGTTATTCATTACGGCAACACGGACTTCTTGGAATGTTTTTGCTGCTCTTTCTATAATATCTAAATGTCCATTCGTTACCGGATCGAAACTTCCCGGTACGATTGCGATTTGTGTCATGTCGTTAGCCTCTTTTCTTGTAAATCGTAATAGCAGTACTTCCATAAACAGCGGAACTGATTTGACCATATGCATCGTAGTGTTCAGGCAAGTCTATGTGTTTATCATGTTCACAAATAATAATTGCATCGTCCGCTAGCAATCCTTGTGTTATTACATCTTTAATTACATCATAGTATTCAACCGTTGCATAGGGGGGGTCTACAAATAGCAGATCAATAGAGACTTCTTTCTGCTTAAGAATCGCAGCTGCCTGTCGTGCATCTTTTTTTTCAATCCGCAGATATTCTTCCATTCGGCACTTTTCTGTATTTACTTTGATAATAGCACACGCTTTAGGATTCTTTTCAAATACAATAGCCTGTTCCATCCCTCTTGATAACGCTTCAATGGCAACGGAGCCACTACCGCCAAATAACTCAACAATAGTTCCTCCATCGAAGTAAGGACCGATTTTATTGAAAATAGACTCTTTTACCTTGTCTGATGTCGGTCGCGTAGACGTCCCGGGTAAGGATTTCAATGACGTACCCTTTCTCGAACCGGAAATGACTCTCATTCTTTTTCCATCTCCTTTAGTAACTTTTCAATTTGTTCGATAGAAATAGTTTCATCCGATTTATCAATTAACACTAAGAAGATTCGGCGCAACCAATTTTCATCAAAGTATAACGTTTTATTGATTGTGATATAAGGCTTTTCCGTATAATCATATTTGCGATTATTCATAATGTAGAAAGGTTGTACTTTAGAAAAACGATAGGTGCGATTTGGACTGTCGAAATAAATCGACTGCTCGTTTGAACGAATCGAATAGCCCATTTTGGACAATAATTCTTCTGCAGAGTAAAAACTTTTACCATCCTGTACTAGTACCTTCACTTCCGGAACTTCTTCCCCATCAAGCCATACAGTCCGTGGATCCAATAACAAAAAAGGATAGGTATACCGCTGCTCCTTCATCGTTTTATGAAAATAGTGCGTGTCGAACGCTAGTATCTTTGATAACGACCGATCCAAATCGGATGAAGATATTTTTTTACCTATTGTCTCCTGAATGTTTTGACGGAATTGTTGGTATTGCTCTGCAGAGATGGATTCTTTCAAACGAGTAAATGCTGCTTGTTCCGCTTTTGTTCCGATAGGCTCATCTACAAGTATAGAGGCTATCATACTGCTTATGGACGGCTCGTCCGTTTGGAAAGTGAAACGCGACTGGACACTCATTCTGGCTACTTGTTTTATTACTTGCGACATATTGTCCGTTTTCTCTATAATAAAGCGTTCCGCATACAACGGCTGATTACTTGAAGCTAACACTACACTTATATGATTCCCGCCGATAGCTTCTAGCATTTTAACCAGTCGGTCATTATACTTTTTATCGATACCTTCACCGAAGATTGTCAGCTTGTTTGAAGAGTACGCAAGTGGCACGTCCTGTTTCTGCCAATACAGCTCATTAACAAATCCTACGCCACGATATAAACGATAAGTAATACGCTCTTTATTTGCCTTTCCTACACGTTCCAATCCAGACACCCACATGCCACCAATACCTTGCTCATCTGTCACGTGAAGAACTGTCGTGAGTGGCTTTGCCTCCCGAAGAACCACAAATGGCTCCTTAAATAGTTTACGCTCGGTAAGCGGTTTCTTTTTCAGCAATTTATACTGAACGGATTGTTGACCACTTTCACCTTCTTCAAATGCCACAAGAGAATCATTGAGTCGAGCGCATGCGGAGGAGTCCTCTGCTTCGCATCCGTGCTCCACACTTCCTTTCGGCCAGATAATCTCGTGTCTACCATCTGACAAGTTATAAAAGTGGTGACGAATGTACAATCCATCCGCTCGATTGATGACTTCGATTTCCTGACGATACGTATTTGAATTCGCGCCTTCTCCCTTTGCATTGGCCGATTGGCTGTAATGCAAATAAACGAGTCCTCCGTTTACTGCCGCCAAAAGAAATAAAATCCTTATAATAACTTTCAACGTACAACACCTCATCACATGGTATGATGGACACGAACCATTACTAATCGCCTGAAAGGAAGCGCTTGATTATGATCCAACAACGTTTTATCGAACTAGGGGAAGGCTATAGCGACATCTATGAATTACTCGAAATCATGTCTACCAACGCCGACCGAATTCATAAGTCCTATATTTTTTCATCCAAATATAAATCTAATGAACAATTGTCATTAGCAGTTTCTCTTACGCCGGCAACTGAAAACAGTCATTTCATGCCGATCTATATTTGCAGAGAAGGAATTCGTTATTCTGCGGACAAACCATCGAAACGTTATGACTTGTTTGTTGAGCATGCTGAGTCGCTAAATAAAAAGCCTGTCAAAGTTGAAATAAAACATTCAACTGAATTTGCTGAGAATGAGCTATTTTACCAATATATTACTGGTATCTTACGCTTAAACCACTTGTTGCCGCCGCTAAATTAATAAGCGGCAGCAATTTACAAACCTGTTTTATAATCGTATTCTTTTGCTTTATCCGGCTTTGCATTTTCATATATCGTGCTAACAAAGGGACGCTGTGAAGGCAATACTTTCCGTACAGCCGATAAACGCTCCAACTTAGTAATTGTCGTTTCCACGTCTTCCATGTCACAGTAAAGCACAACGTATTTCATTCGTTTAGAAATATAATGAACATGCCCGAATTTGCGCAATGATTTTGCTTGTTTTAAATGATGGAGATAGACAATTATGCCTTGTCGATCAATCATGATTCTCCCCCTCTTTCTTACTTCATACAATACCATAGGTGAGAAAAGTCCTGCAACCTTGCATATGAAATGTTTGCGTATATATGAAACCAGGCCCGTCCTCAATCTTTGTTTGCACACCTTCTCTGGAATAGGTTACACTTAAGAAGACATTTATCTGAATCCAATCTGTTTTGTTTTTTACAAGATGATTGGATACAAGTATTTTCTGTTCAGTTGAAGTATAAACATCGCTAAACAAAAATGTGAAAACTCATTATAGTATTGGGGAGGTTTTAGATTGGGAAGGAAAACAAACGTTGCATTAACTGTCGGAGCTGCAAGTGTGGCTGCATGGGCGGCTACAAAAGTGATAGCAAAACAAGAACCACGTGCTGAAAAGAAAGCGCTTAGTTTTTCTGAAGTAGCTATTTTAACCGATGCACAACTGTGCCAAAATACAGAAGTTGACCCACTTACCGCTTATACCGAGATTGCTGATTTAGGTGTTCACGGATTTGCGGTCGATATACAACTCACGAAAGATGAAGACATTCTTTTAGTGCCTAACCGAGAACTTTTGCTTTCCAATGAAATAGCCGACTCTGCGGTAGATGAAATCCTGACAAAACATCATAATGCCCATGATCTTGATACTTTGCGTAGTGATTTATCTAGTGTGTCGTTACGTGAACTGTTGGAAAAGTTCCCCCATCTTTTACTTGTCGTCTCTATGAATGATTGCCCTACAACATATGAAGGAAGTTTAATCCCTTCCAAACTGTGGAGATTATTAAAAGAGATGGATGCTACTGAACGTGTTGTAGTGACGAGTCAATACGATGAACAAATCGATCGATTTAATCTGTATGCGCAGAATTCTGTTGCTTTAGGTGCTGGAAGTGAAGAAATAAAAAAAGCATACGTCGCTTACACGAGCAAGTTCGGTCATCTGTACCGGCCAAACGCAGATCTATTCTGCCTGCCTGAAAAACTTGGTATGTTCCCACTTGCTTCAGAAGGCTTCGTCCGCTTTTTACAAGATCTCAATATAACTGTATTTTACGCATTGAATGAAACGGATGAACTTCCAAAAATAGCTAAATTGGACGCCGATGGTTTCATAACCAGTTATCCAAAACAATTGTTGACATTCTTTAATGAAAACTAAAGACTCAAAGTGACTAGAATGCTTACTGTGGACATGTTTTCACGCAAAATGTTGCTTAACGTTTGCTTGCTCCTTTGATACAAACTTTATTTAAAAAGTAACCCCCTGCAAATTTGTTTCCGCAGGGGGTTACTCATTCTTATGAAATAATTTATGCCGAACAAGAACAGCTACCGCCTGAACCACAACCTCCGCCACAAGAGCTGTTAGAGAATGTGCCGTCGCCTGCTGGTACTTTCACGGCTTCTGAAACAGACCGGCCAATCAAGATACCAATTTCGTCCAACAGATCCTGTACGTCATTTTCAGCCAGACGCAAGGCAGCCACTTCATCTTGCAAATCCAGTTCACGCTTTTGAAGTCGAATTTCCTTCATAATTACTTTATAGTCTGGATGATAGCGCCCGAAACGCTGCACATCCTCATATTGTTCTTTCATTTTAGTGAAATCCATGATCTTTTTTCGCAGATCGACGTTTGAATATACACGGTTATGTGCGTCTTGATAGGTTTTCACCACTTCAGAACACAGCAGCATATCGGAAAGTTCTTCCGCCATATCGATGACTCGCATCCACTCATCTGTCATCATCACCAATTGCCGCACCTCCTATCACAACTATCATAACAAAAAATTAGTTCCTCGACTATTCATTTAAACTTTTACTTTTTGGCATTTCGATTACAAAATGATTTTTTTACTTCTTCCATATCACAAAAGTGCGTCGTCTGATTCTCTATTTGCTGGATTTGTTCATGTCCTTTCCCTGCAATGAGCACAATCTCGCCAGGCTGTGCTTGTGTGACAGCGTATTGGATTGCCTGGTGACGGTCGATGAAGATTTCGACAGGTGTAGCAAATCCCGCCATGCCTGCCAAAATATCCACAATAATTTGTGACGGATCTTCCATTCTTGGATTATCTGAAGTCAAAATTACGTGTGAACTGTAGTGAGCCGCTACCGCACCCATTTGTGGACGCTTCTGACGATCTCTCCCTCCACCACATCCAAATACAGTAATCAACCGTTTGGAGGACTCAGACAAGGCTTCCAACACCGCTTGCAAAGCGTCTGGTGTGTGAGCATAGTCTACATACACTTCAATACCCGCCTCTTCGTATTTCTCCAGACGTCCAGTTGGAAGACGCAAAGCATGCAAATGGGGGGTTATTGCGCGTAATGAATAACCGAGTGCCATGAGAGCTCCTATAGCCGCTCTTGCATTCATTTCGTTATGATGACCTTGATTAGCAAGTAGAACCTTTTTTTGTTGCGTGCCATGAATATGTCGACTGCTAAAATAAATTGGTGGTGTAGTTAATTCCTCTCCTATAGCACGACACGTCTCGTCATCTTCATTCATCACAAGCTGATCAGCCAATGGAATGAGTAGTTTTTTGGCGTCGATGTATGGCTGCCTACCTCCATGTTCTGCGTAATGATCCATCCCAATATTCAAAAAAACACCAACAGTTAACGGGCAGTGCGCTAAACGATTGGTGGATAACCCAATTGAAGACGCTTCAAGAACAATATGGGTCACTTGTTGCTTAATACATTTACGTAAAAAAGGATGTAATTGTTCAGCCGGCATCGTCGTCATAGAATTTCGAATCGTCTCTGTTAGCTTACCGTCAATGTAAAGACCCGTCGTTCCTATAACAGCTGTTTTATGTCCGAGTTCTTTTAATAATTGCCCGGTAAAGTGACTGACTGTAGTTTTACCGTTTGTTCCCGTAATGCCAATGATGCATAATTCTTCAGCCGGGTTATCTGAAAACTTCGCACTTGCATAGGAAATAAATAGCGAACTATCAGGAATCAGAACGACCGTAATTTCTTCTGGTATGCGTGTTCGATCTAGGTTATCTCGATCGATTACCAACGTTTTGGCTCCATTTGTTATCGCTTTTTCAATAAATATCATGCCATCTGTCTTAACGCCTTTCTTTGCTACAAATACATAGTTTTTCTTGACCCTCTTTGAAGATTCCGTGATCCCATCGATCGTTCGCCGAATTGAACCCTGTAAAATAGTGCATGGCCAATCTTTTAGTAATTCAGATAAAAGCAAGGTCTCCCGCCCCTTCCCGAACATTTTATTCTTCAGAGAATATAATGAAACGAAGCATAAAGTATTCTATGAAAGGCGTAAGAAGAATGTCACGAAGAAAGTTGGGATTCTATGATTATCCAGAAGTTTGGCGGAATTGCCATGCAGAATCAACAACAACGTACCAAGTGTATTCAGCATATTCGACAAGCGTTGTCGAAATACCGTGCCGTCATTGTTGTAGTCTCTGCAATGGGTAGAAGGGGCGACGCCTATTCCACAGACAATTTACTTACTCTTACGGACTCCTTCTCAAAATCCGGGGAAGCCAGAGACTTGGCCGCTGCATGCGGTGAATTAATCGCTTCAGCTGTATTATCTGCAGAATTATCTACAGAAGGTATAGATAACACAATTGTCTATGGACAAAATACAGGCATTCGCACATCGGGAGATTTCTGTAACGCAACGATTGATAAAATTAACAGTACACATATTGTCAGTACACTTCAAACGCATTCATGTATCATCGTCCCCGGTTTCCAAGGAATGAATGTACAAGGAAAGTTTATGACTCTCGGTAGAGGTGGCAGTGATTTGACAGCGATCGCATTAGCCTCTGCATTACAAGCTCATCATGTAGAGTTTTTCAAAGATGTACCAGGCGTCATGTCAGCAGATCCTCACACTACTTCTGATTATAAGCGTTTTGATCGACTCACATTCGATGAATTTCTTCCATTATTAAAATGTAATCGACCCATTATTCAGGAAAAAGCAGCAGTGTATGCAAAGCAAAATGCGATGCCTCTTCATATACGAGGCATCGCATCAAATGAGGAAGGTACATGGATTCTTCCTTAGTCGTCATGTATGGAGTTTTCCGATTCAGTCTGCGCCATAAATGACTGAGTATAGTATTTATTATAAACACCAATGCCGGTATGCGTGAAATTCGGATTCAGTAAGACATCCCGGTGTTTTGGAGAATTTAACCAACCATGTACAGTTTCAATGGCATCAATATAATTAAACGCTATGTTTTCGCCTGCTTTGCTTGGTGTTAGTCCAACACCTTTTAATCGATCAGCAAACACTTCCCCAGGTCCTTCATCATGAGAACTATATTTACGGAATATCATTTCCTGGCTATGCTTTCTTGAAAGTGTGGCCAGCTTATCATTATATGATAAAAGAGGCAGTTGATGCCCTTCACGCAATTGGTTAGTCAATTCAAATGTCTGTCGCTCCATCGCGCGATCCACTTCAGTCTGAACAGTAGATGAAGGCTTTGGCGCTTCCATCATTTCTCCAAGATAGGTCATGTCATAAGGCTGATGTTTCACCAAAGTAGTCGGATTGATGAACCGTACACCTTCGATCCCGCCATCTACTTGATCTATATATAATTGTACATACAAATTCTCATAGGGTATAAGAAGCCGATTCTTAATATCTTCACTATTTAACGAAAATGTATAAATATTTTCATTAATCGTCACGTCAATCTCGGATTCAATTGGCGTAAAGCGGTGAATATCCTGTACGTTTTGTCCGATTTTAAACGGAGCTAAATCTGTTGTAGGATCAGCAGTATATATTTGGTTCACTTTGCCATTCAAAACCCCTGCCATAAAACGCGGTTCTTCCGTATAAACCCACCATTCGTACTGAAAACTCGATGGTTCAATCCTTGAAGGTTTACCAAATTGTTCTTCCAGCTTATTAATTTTTTGCCCAACAAGTACTGACATGCCTTCATTGGGTCTCGGCATACCTTCTCCGCCTATCGATGGACCTTTTTCAGGAACGGCAATCGGTGAACCATGCTGTACCGGTGACTCTAGGGGCAAATTTTCACTTATTTTATCAGTCATGAAATAAAAGACTCCCATTACGATCAAAAGCAAAACAAGAATCTTCCATCCTACACTCCACATGTTATCTTCCTTTCCACTCTTTATATACTACTCCTATAATAATATTACAAATTACAAGAATTCATTTTGCGGTGAATATTTATTCAAAATGAACATCAATTCTAAATTGGTAACATTCTTATATTGTACAGAAGACACACACTATAGTCACCTATATCGGACAGGAAAGAAAGCGTTGACACAATGTTGTCATTGCAACTAAAAACGATTTGTTTTATGATATAATAGTATACGTATTCGTCAGGACGAACATAGAGGGGGATATACAGATGTATGTTGAAAATATTGGCCTTAAAGGCCTTGTAGCAGATTTACGAGTAATGGAAGAAATTATGAATAAGAACAATCTTGAAATTGATGGACAATGGGATTATGAGCGTGTAACTTTCGATAAGAAGTATATTGTTAAAGAAGGTACATACTACTTGCGCGTCTTCGGCGATCTGGTTGAGGGCGATATCGATGGTAGAAAAGCTACGGTTCGTCTAAAGCAACCTGTTCTAGGAAAGCACTACTACCCACACGGTGTTGAGTATGGCGAAGAAGAAGACTTCCCTGCTAGCTTAGTTAAGGATTGCGAACTAACGTTAAAGAAGGTATATGACGAGTTAAAGCAATATAGTTTGTAATGATATGGGAAAGCCGAAGAGCTAAATGTTCTTTGGCTTTTTCTACTATTACTCCACTAATTTGGTTATAATAAAAACAGTATCTATGTGGAGGACGATTACTTTTGAAATTGCTCACAAAACGTAATATTATGATTGCATTCGGTATCATCGTACTATTGGTTATTATATTCTTTATTTTACCCGTTTCCATTCCTATTATTTTGGCTTTGCTTACGGCACTATTCTTAGATCCCCTTGTAAAATGGGTAGAAATACGATTTAAGTGGAAGCGTAAAGTTTCTGTTATTGTGAATTTTATCGTATTTGTTGGAATTAGTGTGCTTGTTCTTTTCTATACCGTCACTACACTCATCGGAAAAATAGTTAATTTCACAAAAGAGATTCCGAATCACTTAAATTCTCTCTCAAGTGTATGGATTAACACGCAAAGCAAGCTATTTCAGTACACAGTAGGCATGCCCGAAGATATTTTGGCTATGCTGGAGAACGAATTCAATGAAATCATCGAATCCATTCGGATTTCTATCATTACACTTTTAAGTTACGATCGAATTTTAGCCATAATATCGGATATCCCCAATTTCCTTGTTAGCTTTATTGTGTTCATGATCGCTTTATTTTTGTTCATGTTGGAATTGCCAAACTTGAAGAAAACATTTTACTTTCATTTAACTGAAGCTACTGCAGAAAAAGTCCACTATATGATGAACCGATTACGTTTCGTCATAGTAGGATTCGTTAAAGCCCAATTGCTGGTCAGCCTAATTATTCTAGCCGTTTCCTTTATAGGCTTACTCGTAATCATTCCTAAATATGCAGTAGTGATGGCGTTGGTGATCTGGATTATTGATATCATTCCGATACTCGGCTCGATTATAATTCTCGCGCCTTGGTCGATCTACCAGTATGTTTCAGGCGATATCGCAATGGGGACAAAATTAGCTATATTAGCTACAATCCTTTTGATTATCAGAAGAACAGTCGAACCAAAAGTAATGGGCTCACAAATCGGATTGTCTCCATTACCTACTTTGATTGCAATGTTCATCGGTTTGAAACTTTTCGGTATTCTCGGTTTCTTCATTGGACCACTGCTCGTCATACTTTTTAATACAGCGAGAGAAGCAGGCATCATTAAACTGAATTTCAAGATTTAAAACGAAAAGGGATATCTCCATAGAGGTATCCCTTTTCATATGTACAACGTACGACTTTATGAATTTGCAAGATAAAAAAGACTGAAGCCCACCCTTTAGGGTATGGCTTCAGTCTAAAAATGAAATATGAAATACTACGAATTACTTTACATACTGAAGTTGTTTCTCTACTTTTCTTAAAGACATACAGCAACAAGCACATGACGATCCTTGTAATGACTGTAAAAAATCAGATAGCAGATGTAACATGGTTTTTTGGTATACTCCCATTTTTCTTTGCCGTATCAACTACCATCCAATCGCGACCAAAATAGCAGATAAGCTGATGAAAATAGTACCGCTGGGCTGAGGGTAGTCCTATTACTCGCTAACTCCCTTTTGCACAATCAGCCATGCATAGTTAAGTTATGGCGTTTGAGTAAATCTTTTCGTGTGATTTCATCCGCATTGTCTTTTTCAAACTTTGACCAGCTATAGAAAATGCGGCCAATAACGACTACATAAACAAGTTCTTGAATAACTTTCATCAAGATTCCACCTAATTGCTGATCATACAGCGTAGGCATATTTGTGAATAGTTCAGGTCCCGAGATGCCAAGGCCTGACAGACCTGCTAGAGTTCCGCTTGGTACACAGAGTGCCATCGCTTGCAGCCATGCTTCACCACTGCTATACGTTTCATACACCGGTACGTCCACGAAGATGATTAACGAACAAGCAGGTGTAATGAGCAATGCACTCAATATTACATATCCTATTTTTTTCAAACCGTGTAGTTGCGGTTGTCCTTTTACTGTATTCACTACTGGCCACCAAAGACAAATAGCAGAGAAGAACAGTGTGATAGTGAACAGCGTGTGTAAAGGCAAACTCAACTTCACTTGATCCAGAATGAGTGGATAGTGATACATCGAAAACATAAATGTAAACAGTAATAAACTAACGAGCGGTTTAGTTAATAGCATGAATACTTTCTTGAACATCGTGAATGATAAAAGTTTTTCCCATACCCAGTTCGGTATGCCAATTATGAAGAACGGTGCTACAATCAAAAGCAATATAGCCATTTGAGCCATATGGACAGAAAATAAAATATGACCGATTAAATCCATGGGTGAGCCTTTGACAATATACAGTAACAGCATGGAAGCTAAAAAATACACGGCCTGTCGTTTCGTTAACGGCTGTGACCCCTCAAATCGATCTCGCCATTTAACCGTTATGAGATAATATAGAACAATTCCAAGTGCTATGGCTATTAAGAAATAAGGACTCCACAAAGCCCTAAAACCAAAAATACTTAACGGCAAAACAATCACTCTCCTTTAATAATTAACCCACTAAATCTATTCTGTGTGTAATACGGAGTTATTTACAATTGATATTCGATCACAGCACGAAGTCGACAAAGTTCTTACCTATGCCTATTATACGAGCATATAGCTCATAACTCAATGTACGAACTTTGACAATTTCATCTAAAAGTGAATAGAAAAAGAGCTTATGGAAGAATCCATAAGCCCTTTCTATTGCTTACCACCAAACGATTGTTACAAATGTTAGTGGGATCAAAAATCCTAACATTGCACCTGTAAACATAAACATTTGTGGTACGCCATGTCCTTTTTCATTCATATGCATGAAGTAGTATAGTTGAAGACCAACTTGTACAGCTGCAAAGAGGAATAATGTTGGAATAACAAAAAATTTCGAGAAACCAGCAACGTCATTTAGATGAGCAAACACCATAGAAAATGATACAAGTGTTAAGAAAATCATCAGCGCAAACATCGCAATTTGGCTGCGCATTGATTCTTTTGCTCGACGTTGAGACAGTGACTGTTCTGCAGGAGATCTTTTAATCATTTGAACTTCTGACATCAACCGACCACTCCCATCAAGTAGACTACAGTAAAGATGAATACCCAAACTACGTCAATGAAGTGCCAATAAAGTGAAAATGTATAATATTTAGTTGCGTTATACAAATTCAATCCACGCTTTGAGTTACGGAAGATCAACAAAGTGACCCATACTAAACCAATTGCTACGTGGAACCCGTGTGTTCCTACTAATGTATAAAACGCGGAACTGAACGCACTATTACTGAAAGTAAATCCTTCTTGAACGTAATGAGAGAACTCATATACTTCTAACATCAAGAATCCAAGTCCTAATAATGCTGTTAGACCTAACCATAGTTGCATTTTTTTGAAATTGAAACTCTTCAAGTGATACATTGCGTAGACACTTGTAAGTGACGATGTTAAAAGAAGCATAGTCATCACAAATACTAACGGCAATGTGTATAGTTCTTGCGTTGTGAAACCAAAGCCACTCGGGCCTTTGTTTTTCAAAGCCATATACGTTGCGAACAACGTAGCGAAGAGAATTGTCTCTCCGCCAAGGAATAGCCAGAAACCAACGAATTTATTCTTTGCTTCCAAAGTAGCTCTCTCTGGATGAGCGGGCCACGTTTCAGGGGTGAATTTTGTATTCAAATCCATTAGTTACGCCCCCTTTTAAAATTTTCTTGATCTTGCAAGATTTGTTCTTTTGTAACATAGTAACCAAGGTCATCTTTCACTGAACGAGTTGCCATTGTTACGAACGTGAAAGCAAGACCAAAGATCAATACTCCTAATCCCCATGAAGTTTCCTGGTGGAACATTGCACCGAATCCAGCGATGAATAATCCAAGACTCATCAACATTGGGATAATTGAACCGTGTGGCATATGAATGTCCGTAATAGGTTCAGCTGGTGTAATCATTTCCTTACTACCTTCCATCTTCTCAACCCACAATGTATCCAATCCACGGATTAATGGAGTTGCAGGGAAGTTATAGAATGGTGGTGGTGATGGAATCGCCCACTCAAGTGTACGTCCGTCTCCCCAAGGGTCATTTCCAACACGCTCATTTTTAACAGTTGTCATAATGATGTTGATTACCATGACTGTAAATCCAATTGCCATTAAAAGCGCACCGATTGTACTGATAAAGTTTGCAAGGTTCCAACCTTGTCCATCCATGAACGTCCAAACACGACGTGGCATTCCCCAGAAACCTAACCAGTGTTGAATTAGGAATGTCAGGTGGAAACCGATAAAGAAGAATACGAAAGTGATTTTACCTAAAAACTCATTCAAAATCGTACCGAACATTTTTGGCCACCAGTAGTGAAGGCCTGCAAAAATGGCAAGTACTACCCCACCTACAATTACGTAATGGAAGTGAGCTACGATGAAATAAGAATCGTGTAACTGATAATCAAGTGGTGCTGCCCCTTGCATTACGCCTGTTACTCCACCCATTACGAATGAAGGAATAAAACCTAAAGCATAGAGCATTGGAGTCGTAACTTTAATACTACCGCCCCAAATTGTAAGCAACCAGTTAAAGATTTTAACACCTGTCGGTACAGCAATTGCCATTGTCGCTACCGCGAAGATTGCGTTTGCTGTCGGCCCAAGACCAACTGTAAACATATGGTGAGCCCATACCATGAAGCCTAGGAAACCAATTAACACTGTAGCGAATACCATCGCTGTGTAACCGAAAAGACGTTTCCGTGAAAATACAGAGAATATCTCAGAGAAAATACCGAATGCTGGCAAAATCAAGATATATACTTCAGGGTGACCGAAAATCCAGAAAATATGCTCCCAGATAATCGTGTTTCCGCCCATCGTATGGTCAAAGAAGTTACCACTAAACATACGGTCAAACGTTAGGAAGAATAATCCAACAGTCAACGGAGGGAATGCGAATAAAATCATTGCAGACGCAACAAACGTAGTCCATGTAAACAAAGGCATACGCATATACGTCATCCCTGGTGCACGCATGTTAATGATTGTTACAAGGAAGTTAATCCCTGCCATCAACGTACCACCACCCGCGATTTGTAAACCGATTGCATAGAAATCAACACCGTGTCCTGGCGAGTGAAGTGATAACGATGCATAAGATGTCCAACCAGCATCTGGAACTTCACCGAATAACCAAGAGATATTAAGGAATAAACCACCAAATGCGAACATCCAAAAACCTAATGAGTTAATGAATGGGAACGCTACGTCACGTGCTCCGATTTGAAGAGGCATGATCGCGTTCATAAAGCCAAAGAGAATCGGCATTGCTGCTAAGAAAATCATGGTCGTTCCGTGCATTGTAATTAAGTCATTAAAAAGCCCTGCGCTTACGAGATCGTTGTTTGGTGTTATTAACTGAAGACGAATGATCATCGCTTCAATACCACCTAGAACGAAGAAGAATAATCCCCCGAGGAGATACAGAATTCCGATCTTCTTATGGTCGACTGTTGTCAGCCAATCCCATAGTGTTGCGCCAAAGCCACTTTTTTGAGCAACTGAACTCACTGTGTTACCTCCTATTCAATTTCCGTTTGAAAATTATTTTGCAACTTTTAAGCCCATTAAGTATTCAGCTAATGCATCTAAGTCTTCATCAGAAATTTGATCTTTACTGAATGAAGGCATCGTGTTGCCTGGTTTATGTTTCTGTGTATCACGAATCCAATCTTTCAAGTTCTCTTCATCGTGTTCAAGGAAGCCTGCTACACGATTACGATCACCGAATGAAGCCAAGTTTGGTCCTTGTGCACCAGATTCACCTACACCTGAAACTGCGTGACAACCGATACAGCTTTGAGAAAAGACTTTTTCGCCGTCAGCATTTGCAACAACAGGTTCTTCTGCAGTTTTTTGCATAGCTGTAACCCAGCTGTCAAATTGATCTCTCGGTAATGTTTTTACTTTAAAATCCATCAATGCGTGAGAAGGTCCACATAGCTCAGCACATTTTCCGTAGAAGACGCCATCTTTCAAACCATCGGATTCTTTCTCAAATGACAGATAGAATTTATTTACGTTCTCCACGTTCGTATCTAGCTTACCGCCAACTGACGGAATCCAGAATGAGTGCTTTACGTCCGCTGCGATCAAGTTGAAGTAAACTTTTTCATCAGTAGGTACTACTAGTTCCTGAGCTGTAACAATACCTAGATCAGGATACTCGAACTCCCACCAATATAACTTCGCAGTAACATCTACTACTAGATTCTCAGCGTTGCCTTCTTCATCAACTGCTCCCATTGCTTTCACATCACCTAATTTATACGTGTAGTGAACGGTAGGAATAGCAAGAATCAAAAGTAATACGATTGGAATGAATGTCCAAATCAGCTCAAGTGTGTGACTTCCTTCCACTTGCTCTGGTATATGATCTTCACCCAACTTGGAACGTCTGAAGCGGAATAATGCAACAGTGTAAATAATTACTACTACAATGATAACCAGTAACATGATTCCTGATGCTAATAGCAACAACTTGAACTGGTCATTAGCGACTTGTCCAGCTGGTTGGAAGGTTGAAATTTCTTCATTACCACAACCTGCCATGAACACAGCGAAAAGCGCTAGTAAAGAAAAGAGACGCCACTTTTTGAGTCCTTTAATCATCGCTAACTAATACCTCTCTTTCTAAAAAAATGTTTTTCTACTCTGGAGGACTGAGTGCCCCTTTATGATGAATTCCTGTTTTAAAGAAAGAATTCCGATACGTTAGATGAATATAGAGAAAATAATCATGGATACAAACAAGATTGTCATATAGTTTAAAGAATATACGAACATTCCCGTCGCCCATTTCAAATCTTCTTTGGCCTTAAATCCTTTAATAGATAAATAAAGCCATCCAACATTCAACAGTGTTGCAAATACTATAAAGCCGGTACCGAGCTGTGGTAATAAGAAAGGCAGTGGAAATAGTAGCAATACCCACATAAGCATCGACTTCTTCGTCCGCTCAAACCCCTTAACTACTGGTAACATCGGAATGTTAGCCGCCCGATACTCTTCTGTTCTACGCATAGCCAACGCATAGAAATGCGGTGGTTGCCATATGAACATAATTAAAAACAATGCCCACGCTCCCATTGGCAGTGTAGGATCAACAGCTGCCCATCCGATTAGGGGTGGAATTGCTCCTGAAAGACTTCCTACTACGGTATTGCTTACGTGCTTACGTTTAGACCACATGGAATACAAAACAACATAAGCGAATACACCCAAGATGCCAAGCCAACCTGCCATAGGTGATGCAGAGAATAGTAATACTTCTCCAGCCAGCAGGAATGTAACAGCTAGCGTCATCACAGCGGGAGCTTTAAATCTACCTGTTACTGTCGGTCTCGACTTCGTTCTCGACATGACGGGATCAATATCGCGATCAATCAAGTTATTCATAGCGCCCGAAGATGCGATGATCAATCCAGTACCTAGAATTGCAAATACCAGTAGATCCAAGTTATGGAGAAAACTTTTACCAGTGAATTGAAATGCCAAAAAAAGACCGGTGAACGTAGTGATCAAGTTCGAGTTGACAATACCTATTTTGATCAGCGCCAAAAAGTCTTTCCACAAGGTAATGGTTTCTACTTTTGGATCTGCAACTGTCGAAAGCGTTCGACCGTTTGACATAATAACCCTCCTTTCAAAGTTTTCAGCAAAGACCCTATCACCTACTATATCTAAAATCGTCCGGAATTTCCAGACCATTTCTCAATTTATAGCGGTTTATGCAACCTTTGTGTCTTTATCATTCACCTTCTATATAGTAATGCATTTCTGGCACTCATTTGTGAAGTTAAAGAGACTATTTTATGAACAATTTGTGAAAAGCCTTATACATCAGTGGTTTATTAGCTTCTTGCATTGTGTTTCTGTTATTTTTTCGTTATCATAAAGCTTACAATAGATGCTTCAATTCCGCGGAAACCATCGAGATTTAGCTATACATCTCTATATAATCATTTTTGGAATTCAGGCAATTTTTTACGTAAATCGACCTTTTGATGGTCAATTCAATAGAAGAAGGTGTTTCGTACTTGCGATATAACAGATTTTTAAAATGGTTTGGGGTAGCTTCTACGATTGGAATGCTCGCAATCTTACTCGGCGGAGCGCTAGTTACCAAAACCGACAGTGGTATGGGGTGTGGAAGACATTGGCCAGGTTGTAATGGACAACTTATTCCTGACGACATCACAGCGGAAGTTTTAATTGAATTCTCACACCGGATAGTTACAGGTTCAGTAGGTATTTTCATCGTCATACTGGCTATATGGTCGTGGAGGGCACTTGGTCATGTTCGCGAAACAAAGTTTTTAGCTTTCATGGCAGTATTTTTCTTGATTCTACAAGCATTGATCGGAGCAGCTCAAGTATTATGGGGACAAGGTGATTTTATCTTGGCCTTGCACTTTGGGATTTCGCTCATTTCCTTTGCGTCCGTCTTCCTATTAACTTTATTGGTGTTTGAAGTAGACCAGAAATTTGATACAGATAAAATACGCATAGACAAAACATTACGTTTCCACACAATTGGCGTAACTATTTATTCTTACTTTGTTATATACACAGGTGCACTTGTTCGTCATACTAGTTCGGGCCTTATATGTTCTGACTGGCCTTTATGCCGGAATAACGAATTTAGCTTACCGAACAATATGTATGAGTGGATACAGATGGGTCACCGTTTAGCCGCAGCATTGATTGTCATATGGATTGGATTCATTGCAATAAAAGCCATTAAACATTATAGTGATCAACGTGTTATTTACTGGGGTTGGATTACCGCATTTGGCCTAGTACTCGCACAAGCGACCACAGGGATGATTGTCGTACTGACTAAATTAAATCTCTATTTCGCATTGCTACATTCCTTGTTCATCACTTTATTATTTGGCTTATTAACGTATCTAGTTCTTCTAGTCTCTCGCAGCCGGCAGAAGAAGTAAGTGAGGAGCGTGTAACAACTGTTTTAAAGGTTGTTACGCGCTTTTTGTATAAGTATATAGAAAAACAGCTTCCACAGTCATAACGACATGTGGAAGCTGTTTTTAATGGTCTAATTCTATCAACAAGTCTCCTGATGAGATGGAATCCCCAGGACCTGCATATATAGCCTTGACTACTCCCGCAAATGGAGCTTGAATCGTGGTTTCCATTTTCATAGCCTCTGTAATTAACAAGTGCTCGCCGCGTTTTACTTTCGCGCCAATTGAAACTGCAACTTGTAAAACAGTTCCTGGCATAGTAGCTGCAATGTGCGTTTCATTTGTCGGATCGGCTTTTTGCTTTGTATCATCTCTTGTTTCCACTTGGAAATCTTGGATAATGATCTCACGTGACTGTCCGTTCAATTCGAAATACAGCGTGCGTGTTCCGTCAGGATTAGGTTCACCGATCGACACCAATTTGACGATAAGTGTTTTACCGAACTCAATCTCAATCTCGATTTCTTCACCTAAACGTAAACCATACAAGAATTCTGGTGTATTGATAACAGAAACATCATCGAACTGCTTTCTCACTTCGATATATTCTTCAAAGACTTTCGGATACAAAACGTAAGCGAGCGCATCATGCATTGTAGCGGGCTTTTCCATTTTTTCCGTCAACCTTTTTAGAACGTCTTGGAAGTTTACTGGTTCTAGTAACTCACCCGGGCGTACAGTGATCGCTTTGCGCCCTTTCAATATTACTTCCTGTAACTCTTTCGGGAAACCACCATATGGCTGACCAATTGAGCCTTCGAAAAACTCAATAACGGATTCTGGGAAATCAATAGTTTGTCCTTTCGCAATGACCGTATGCTCGTCCAATTCATTTTGCACCATGAACAACGCCATATCCCCTACTACTTTCGATGATGGTGTCACTTTGACAATATCGCCAAAGAGGAAGTTCACGCGGGAATACATTTTTTTCACTTCTTCCCAGCGCTCTCCAAGACCTACTGCTTTTGACTGCTGTTGTAAATTCGAATATTGGCCACCAGGCATCTCATGAACATAAATTTCTGAGTGTGGACTGTTCATGCCACTTTCAAAAGGTTTGTAGTATTTTCGCACATCTTCCCAGTAATGCGAAAGTTTCTCTAACGACTCTGTATTTGCACGTACATGACGTTCACTGTTTTGCATTGCATACGCAAGTGAATTGGCCGAAGGTTGTGAAGTCATTCCCGCCATTGAACCAATAGCTGTATCGACAATGTCCACTCCCGCTTCTATCGCTTTGGCGTACATATAAATACCATTGCCGCTCGTATCGTGTGTATGCAAATGAATTGGCAGACTTGTTGACGCTTTCAATTCTGATACTAAACGATAAGCTGCTTCAGGCTTCAGCAATCCTGCCATATCTTTGATCGCCAATATATGAGCGCCAACTGATTCGAGTTCTTTGGCCATCTCTTTGTAGTAGTTGACTGTATATTTAGCACGATTGTCGTCCAGAATATCTCCTGTATAACAAATTGTCGCTTCTGCAATCTTTCCTGTTGACCGTGTTTCGTCAATTGCAACTTCCATACCTTTGATCCAGTTCAAGCTATCGAAAATACGGAATACATCTATACCTGATGCAGCCGATTCTTTTATGAATTCGCGAATGACGTTATCTGGGTAGTTTGTATAACCAACTGCATTGGCTCCTCTGAAGAGCATCTGGAATAAGACATTAGGTACTTGCTTACGTAATTTCTCGAGTCGATCCCATGGACTTTCTTTCAAGAAGCGGTATGCTACATCAAATGTCGCGCCTCCCCACATCTCAAATGAGAAAAGATCAGGTAATAAATGAGCACTTTCAGTTGCAATCTGCGTTAATTCTTTTGTTCTCATACGCGTAGCCAATAAAGACTGATGTGCATCCCGGAAAGTAGTATCTGTCAGCAGTACATCGTCTTGCTTTAACACCCACTCGACTAATCCATCTGCACCTTGCTCATCCAAAATTTGTTTCGTTCCATTTTGTATCGGCATACTAGCATCAATTTTGGGTATACGTACCGGATGCAACACAGGACGTGTTGAGTCATCGATACCAGGGAATCCATTAATGGTAACATTTCCCAGATACGATAAAACTTTCGTACCTCTATCATGTTTCTTAGCAAACGCAAATAATTCTGGAGTTTCATCGATAAAGCTCGTATTGTAATTGCCTGATAAAAAGTTTTCATGACATACGACATTTTCAAGGAAAGGTATATTCGTTTTAATTCCACGTATTCTGAACTCTTTCAAATTTCTGTGCATTTTACTTGCAGCATCCCCAAAGGTCGAACCCCAAGTTGAAACCTTTACTAATAAAGAATCATAGTACGGGCTAATCACAGAACCTTGATACGCATTGCCTGTATCCAAACGAACACCAAATCCGCCACTCGAACGATAGACCATTACTTTTCCTGTATCAGGCATAAAGTCATTCAAAGGATCTTCCGTTGTAACACGTGATTGAATAGCATAACCAAATAACGGAATATTTTGTTGCTCTGGTATGTTCACTCGTTCAGAATGAAGGGATTCTCCTGCAGCGATAAGCACTTGTGACTGCACAATATCAATTCCTGTAATCATTTCAGTGATTGTGTGTTCCACTTGAATACGCGGATTGACTTCAATGAAATAGAAAGAATTATCAGCCACTAAAAACTCCACAGTCCCCGCGTTGATATAGGATACATTTTTCGACAATTTAACCGCAGCATTACAAATCTCATGGCGTAGTTCTTCAGTCAATGAAATAGAAGGAGCAATCTCCACTACCTTTTGGTGGCGACGTTGAATAGAGCAATCGCGTTCGTACAAATGGACTATCTCCCCATATGTATCACCCAGTATTTGTACTTCAATATGTTTTGGATTCGTAATGAATTTCTCTACATACACTTCATCAGAACCAAATGCTGATTTCGCTTCGGATTTCGCTCGATTATAAGCCTCCTGCACTTCTTCCGGCGATTCGACGATTCGCATACCACGACCACCGCCACCTAACGAAGCTTTAATAATAATTGGATAGCTATGCTGTTCACCAAATGCCGCAACCTCCTCTACAGAAGTAACTGGTCCATCACTACCTGGTATAACGGGGATATCAGCTAATATTGCTTGCTCTCTAGCTTTTACCTTATCACCGAACATTTCTAAATGATTAGACGTCGGACCAATAAAGATAATTCCTTCTTCTTCTAGACGTGCTGCAAACTGAGCATTCTCCGCTAAGAATCCGTAGCCCGGATGAATTGCATCGACATTTGCTTTTTTCGCGATGTCGATTATCCCTTCAATATCCAAGTATGCATCAATTGGCTTCTTACCTTCACCCACAATAAACGATTGATCAGCTTTGTAACGATGTAGTGAAGCACGATCTTCAGCTGAATAAATTCCAACTGTCGCGATCCCTAATTCTGTACACGCTCGAAAAACACGAATTGCAATTTCGCCGCGATTTGCGACAAGTACTTTCTTAATCTCTCTTTTCTCCACTAACAAATCAATCCCCTCTACTCTGATCTCTCATACTTTACAAACATTGAAACGTTCATCAAAATACCTAGCGCAATCGACAAGAACACAACAGATGTACCGCCATAACTAATAAACGGCAATGTAACGCCTGTTAACGGAATTAATCCTGTCAATCCACCTAAGTTTACCAGTGTTTGAATAGCAATCAAACTACCTACACCAGCTGCGAGCATTCTTGCATGTGCGTCTTTTGTACGCAGTGCAACCGTAAACGCTCTCATCACGATGAAAAAGAGACCTCCAAGAACAAGCGTCGTTCCAAGCAGTCCAGTTTCTTCAGAGATTACTGCCATAATAACATCAGTATGTGGCTCAGGTAAATAGCCAAGTTTCTGAATACTGTTTCCGAGGCCTACACCTTTGAGCCCTCCAGCACCAATTGCAATGTATCCATTGACAATTTGCAGGCCTGAACCTTGTATGTATTCAAAGGGATCTGTAAAAGCAAGGAAGCGTCCCATACGCGAAACAGTCATGACCGTATCCCACTTAATCCACAGAACAATCCCGATTAACACGCCTAGCAAAGCGAAAAAACGACTGATGATTAGATAGTTCTTCACTTGCATTCCGCTTGCCATGATGACAGAAATAGCAACAAGGAATAAAATCATGGTGGCTCCAAAATCCGGTTCCAATAGTACTAATAAAAGAGAAGCCGTTAAAACAGAAAATGTCGGGAAAATAGTAGTTTTAATTTCATCCAATGTACCTGCATAATATTTATTCGCAAATACACCTGAAAAATATACGATAAATGCAATTTTTGCTACTTCTGTTGGCTGTAAGTTACCTATTCCAAACGGTAATGAAAGCCAACTCTTCGCCCCTACAGCATCACCGAATCCGATGAACTTTACAATGACCAGTAAAGTAAACATGACGATTAGCGTACTATACAAGAACTTCTTATTTCTATAATGCCGGTAAGGAATAATGGATACCAACAGAAACGCTGGTATCGCAATGGCTAAGTTCGTTACTTGTTTCCTAAAGAAATGAGATGGTTCAAAGTTATAAATATTCATAGCCCACACCATACTTGCACTGTAAATCATAATCAGTCCAAATAAAGAGAGCAGTAAATAGACAAAAAATAATGGATAGTCAAAATTGCGTAAAATTCGATTCATATAAGTCTTCATTTTCATTGTACCTCGTCGTCTTAAATAAAAAACTCAAACTGTTGGAGTAGTTTGAGTCTTCCATTTATTTATTTGTATACAGTTCGTGTAAAATATTTAACTCTTTTTCAAGAACAGAGATTATTTCACGGCCTTTATCTTGTTCGACTAGTCCGAGCTTAACAGCAAAATCAATCTCACGGGATAATCCGTACATTTGCGTATCGAGTACTTCCTCATATAGTGGACATTGCGGCATCGTTAAATTATCCATTTGAACTTTGATTAGCTTTGCAATTTTCTCTGCATCGATTTGCAGTTGTTTCATGGCCTGTTCTTTGTACGTATCTTGAACTTCTATTTCCATGGAGACGCCCCCATTATTCATTATTCCCGCAAGGTGTTAATGTCTAAATTGTATCTTTTGCTCTTACAAAATGCAAGCGTTACCCAATGAAAAAATTGAATCGAAATGAAATCCTTTTCACATCTTCTATGAAAAGGTATACTAAAACTAGTGACTATCGATTGAGGGGGATATATTTTGGAACTTATTATACCAATTACCGGAAACGTGAAACATGCAATAACATTAGATCCTACTGTTTGGATATTTGATGATCGTCGTATTGATCTGGATAAATTCTTCTCAGAGGATTTTATTGAAAAAGATGAAATGGAAGAGTATAAAGAAAGAATGGGTAAACACTGGTCTAGAGAAATCATGGAAGGTGCCACATACCCACCTACTTTAAAAAGTGAAAAAAGATATGAAAAAGATAAAATGTTGTCAAACAGCTTCGGTATTGTATTGAAACCATTCATACACAATGCTGTTCCATCTGCAAATGCAACAACATTTACACTCATTACAAAAGACGAAAAATACACGTATCCACTTGAGGAAGCAAACAACGTCATTTTCAAATTCAGTCATAATGGCAAACCTCTTCGAGAAGACGGTCCTGTACATGTACTGTTTAAAGACGGATCGAATCAAGATTCACCGATTCGTTATGTCCAGGCTATCCAAGTGGATTGAAGGAGAAATTCCAATGCGCGTTAAATGTGTCATATGTGACCAAAACGATCAATTAGAGGATGATAATCCGCTTGCCAAGAAATTACGAAACCGGCCCATTCATACGTATATGTGCCCTACTTGTAGAGAGCGGATCAGTAATTTAACAGAGAAGCGTATTGCAACTGGCAACTTTGTTTTCCACCGCAGCTCAGATCCGACTGAAAAAGATTTTTAATCGAACAAAAAAGACTCCGTTACTCAGTAACGGAGTCTTTTTTGTGTTCATTCATGCGTCGAACACGATAGATAATAAGAATAGCAGCAGCCACAAACAGTCCTTCTACGATTGGAAGAAAGAAAGCTAAGAATGTTAGTATGATACATCCAATAAATAGGAACGTATAAATGATAACGTTTCGACCAAAGCCAATCTTCCTTGCAAATCCAAGCTTATACACAATAGCAGACATGATGAAAACGAGCGCAAACAGAATATAGCCGGCTGTCGTGAAATTTGGCGCATATTCATAAATAATGCGAGCGGTTCCCGACAACCGATTGTAGACCGTTTCTGAATCTTCTACTCTCATTCCATACATTCCCTTCTATCTTTATTATTCGCCAAGTTTTTTCTTTTTATTTATACGTTCACGTTCATTTTTGTCTAGAACTTTTTTACGTATACGAATAGATTCTGGTGTAACTTCACAGTACTCGTCATCAGCAATATATTGCAGTGCTTCTTCAAGCGACATAAGACGTGGCTTTTTCGTTGTAACAGTTTGGTCTTTCGAAGCTGAACGGACGTTAGTAGCATGTTTGATTTTCGTTAAGTTAATCGTCAAATCGCTATCACGGTTACTTTCTCCTACTACTTGACCAGCATAGATTTCTGCACCTGACTCCACAAACATGGTTCCACGGTCTTCAAGTTGCATAACACTATAACCAGTTACTGTTCCATTCTCCATAGACACAAGAACTCCGTGACGTCTGCCACCGATTTTACCAGTAGTAACTGGTTTATAGCTGTCAAACGTATGGTTTAAGATTCCGTATCCACGAGTCAATGTAAGGAAGTCTGTTGTATAACCGATCAATCCGCGAGCGGGTACCAAGAAAATTAAACGCACTTGGCCGTTACCGTTATTGATCATATCCAACATTTCACCTTTACGTTCACCAATAGATTCGATGATTGATCCAGTATGTTCTTCCGGTACATCAATTTGAACGCGTTCGAAAGGCTCGCTACGCTTACCATCAATTTCGCGAATGATTACTTGTGGCTTAGAAACTTGAAGTTCGAAACCTTCACGACGCATATTTTCGATAAGAATAGACAAGTGAAGTTCTCCTCGTCCAGATACGATCCATTCGTCCGGAGAATCTGTTTGTTCCACTCGTAATGAAACATCTGTCTCAAGCTGTTGATCTAAACGCTCTTGAATTTTACGTGAAGTGACCCATTTCCCTTCGCGTCCAGCGAATGGACTGTTATTAACTAAGAAACGCATTTGTAGCGTCGGCTCATCGATGTGGAGTTCAGGAAGCGCTTCTTGATGATCGGTTGGGCAAACTGTCTCACCGACATCAATGTCACCCATTCCCGAAACGGCTACGAGGTCACCTGCGTACGCTTCTTCAACTTCGACTCTTTTCAAGCCTAGGAAACCGTATAGTTTTGTTACCCGTAATGTTTTTACAGATCCATCACGCTTAAGAACTGCGACTTGCTCTCCAACTTTCATCGTTCCACGGAAGATACGTCCGATTCCGATACGACCAACGTAATCATTGTAGTCCAGTAGAGATACTTGGAACTGAAGTGGTTCGTTGCGATTGTCGATTGGTGATGGTATGTTTTCCAAAATGGATTCATAAAGAACACGTAATGTGTCTTCTTGTGTTTCAGGATCTGGAGAAAGACTCGCAGTACCATTGAATCCTGAAGCATAAACAACCGGGAATTCCAATTGTTCATCATTCGCATCAAGTTCGATGAATAATTCAAGTACTTCGTCTACTACTTCTTCCGGTCTTGCGAAATCACGGTCAATTTTATTTACAACAACAATTGGCTTTAGGTTTGTTTCCAGAGCTTTTTTCAGTACGAAGCGAGTTTGTGGCATACAACCTTCGAATGCATCAACAACTAAAATTACGCCGTCGACCATACGCAAGATTCTTTCTACTTCGCCACCAAAGTCAGCGTGTCCTGGTGTATCCAAGATGTTGATTTTTGTGTCATTATATTCAATAGCAGTGTTTTTAGCTAGGATCGTAATTCCTCGTTCACGCTCTAGTTCGTTTGAGTCCATTGCGCGGTCATCTACATGTTCATTCGACCGGAAAATACCGGATTGTTTTAGTAATTGGTCGACCAATGTCGTTTTACCATGGTCTACGTGGGCAATAATTGCAATATTCCTAAGATCAGTACGTTCGTTTGTCATTTTTTCACTCCGTTTATCTTTATTTCAGATGTTCAACTGTGTTATTATAGCACAAGATAGTCTAATTAAATAATATTTTAATTTATATGGAGGGATTTTTTTGAAAGACATTAAGTGGATTTTCGTAATTTATTCACTCGGTGCCGTACTTTCCATGTCCGCAATTGGTATTGGAGTAGGTATGCGTAGTCTATTCGTTGTTGTCCTTGCCATTGTCGCCCTTATTTTAATAATGGGTAACGGATTTAAAACGAAAGCACGTATGCGTAGAGAAGGCACGCTATAAATAACTCAAAGGGACTGTATATTAAACCGTTTTGGTTTAACAAACAGCCCCTTTTTTATTTTAGTCGGATATATTTCGATAAAATCTCTTCATGTAATCCCGGACGTGTGACAATAAATGTGTCAGATCCGAGTAGATGTGGTTTCACACCTTCTAAGTTCGTTGCTACAGCTCCTACTTCTTGCGCAATGACGATTCCCCCAGCTATATCCCAAGGCGCCAGCCGCATAGAAATATACGCGTCGATTCTTCCCGACGAAACATATGCTAGCTCAATCGCAGCCGAACCATATGATCGTGTCCCACGGCAACGTGTGACGAGCTCAATAATTTTTTCATTTTCCACGCGATGATTTGGCGCAACCCAGCTAGCATTGATGCCGATGATCGCTTCTTCAAGTGGTGTGATTTCCAACTGGGGTAGACGCTCATCGTTGAAATAAGCACCTTCACCTTTCGCTGCATGGTATAACTCATCCCGCATTACATCATATATGTAGCCCAGCATCCCCACGCCGTCTACATAAATCCCCAAGGAAATCGCAAAGTTCCTTCTCTGATGGATAAAATTCATCGTTCCGTCAATTGGATCAAGGAACCAAATTATTCCGTCAAGCGAAGATATCTTATCTCCAAATCCCTCTTCCGAAACCATTTTATGCTCAGGAAAGTCTTGTTTTACCCGTTCTACAAAAAAGCTTTCCACTTCTTTATCGATATTGGTAACTAAATCATTAGCGTCAGCCTTTGAATCGATGTCAATTGTACTAAAAAAAGACACTCGTATTTTGTGGCCAGCCTCTTTGATTAACGATTTCGCATATCGATCTATCGCATTAAGATTCATTCTGCCACCTCTTCCCATTCCGACTATCGCTAGTATAACACAGAGGCAACGGAACAAAAGAGATAACAGTGATAGGATATTAAGTAAAAAGACACCCCGTCACATTTCCTTCAATTTCTGAAGTGAATGGGGATGTCTTTTATTAAACCATGCTTACATCGAAAAAACATTAAGTGTCTCCATTTCATTGTGAATTTCCGTCAATCGTAGTTTGCTTTTATCAACTTGATCTGTGTCTTGGTCTTGCAGTGCGTCGTATAGAGTAGCTAATTCATAATCCAATTCCAATTGTAAAGTTCTCACATATTCTCTCTCAACATCTTCTTTTCGGATAAAATGAACGACCTGTTTCATAAGTAGCACCCCTTTTAAGTTAATATTTGACTCCAACCGTCTTATTAGTAAGATATGCAAAAATTCCGACTCTTAGTGGTTAGAAGCCTTGTTATTTTAAATTATTCCCCAATTACTGATAAGATAAACGTAGTCACTACAAACTGGAGGAGATTTTCTTGTTTCAGTCTTATTGGTCATCAAATGATTTTGACGTTTTTACCATTGATGGCTTGGATAATCGCATGAAAGCTTTGCAGGAAAAGGTACAACCGAAATTCATAGAATTAGGAAATCATTTTGCACACCGCCTTTCCGCCCACGGTACGGGTGAGTTTTTTCCACATGTTGCAAAACACGCGAGGCGAACTGTCAATCCGCCACGGGATAGCTGGGTAGCATTCGCTCCCGCTAAGAGAGGCTATAAAGCGTTACCTCACTTTCAGATTGGCTTGTGGAGCACTCATTTATTCATTGTACTGGCAATTATTTATGAAAATCCCGATAAAAAAGGGATTGCTACACGTTTAGAAAAAAACTTGGAAGTTATGACTGCCTTACCAAAAGATTTTATAGTTTCCGGAGACCATATGAAGCCTGAAGCTGAGCATATTAGTGAAGCAGGTGTAGAAGGTCTCGAAAAATTGTTGGATCGTCTACAAACGGTGAAAAAAGCGGAGTTTTTAGTTGGTCGTCACCTTTCAAGAGATGAAGCATCCAAAATGAGTGAAGAGCAATTTTATGAGTATGCAGAGGATACTTTCACGAAGTTATTGCCTGTTTATGACGTGGTTATTCATTCTTTAGATTAAAATAAAAATTGCATGTGGGAACACACCATGGATCGACATACTAGGCGGATGCTTCCACGTTCGATCAACAGTGCGTTTTGTAAAAGGCCTATTAGGAAGTGAAATCAAAGCAAAAGACACCTTTTAAAATGGGTGTCTTTTGCTTTGATTATTTTTTCACCTTTAGCAGTTCGCCTGGTTGGCTCTCTCTTGCCGCTTTCACTACGCGAAATGCAACATAGTCACTGCTTTCCTCAAATTCCTTGCATAGCGTTTTTTCTTCGGCCATGGATGGAACAACACTTTTGAAAGCTCGATAATATCTCATGAATTCGTCTCGTTCGATACTCGATTCATAGGCTTGCTCCACTTTTGTGAAAAAATCAATCACTTTCACGATCTCTTCTGTTGACCAATCCGCACGTAGTGGATATTGATAACCTGCCATTTACTTCTCTCCTTATCCGACACTCCATTTTTTTCGAATAGTTATTGCTTCTTTTTTCATTCGTTCAAACAATTCGGCAACGCTTGGAACATCTTCAATCATACCCGCTACTTGGCCACCCCAACCAAAGCCTTGATCATTCATACCATCGTGAATGAATTTACAATTTGCTTCCCCGCTAATAAATGCTTTCAGTCCTTCGTAACCAGCATCTTCCGCTTCCAACTTCAGAATCTTCTCTGTCCATTCATTCGTCAATGCACGAGCAGGTGCACCAATCGTGCGTTTGATAATCGTTGTATCTTGTTCACTGCTCGCTAAAAGAATTTCAAGATAAGCAGGTGATGCATCCACACATTCTTTTGTCGCTATGAAACGAGTACCCATCTCGATTCCTTCTGCCCCTAGTGCTTGCGCTGCCATCCAGCCCCGTCCATCACCAATACCACCTGAACCAATGACCGGTATACTAACAGAATCTACAATCCTCGGAATTAAGACCATCGTACCTATATCGTCACGGCCTAAATGCCCTCCGCCCTCTTGTCCAACCGCTATGACAGCATCCGCACCAATCTCTTCGGCTTTTTGCGCTTGTCTTCTAGCAGCCACCAACACCATCTTCTTCACGTTAGTACCGGTTAACATGTCAAAAAGCGGCGCGGGATTTCCCCCGGTAACCGATATAATATCGATCTTTTCTTCTAATGCAGCTTCCACCATCGCTTCGTAGGATCTACCATGATTACCAATTGCAAAATTTACACTGAATGGTTTATCTGTCTTTTCGCGAACTTTGCGAATCTCTTCTTTCAATGCGTCAGGTGAAGTCAAGCTCATCGCTGTAATTTGGCCAAGTCCACCCGCCTCCGAAACGGCAGCAGCAAGGTCTGAATAAGCCAGATACGCAAGTCCCCCTTGCACAATTGGATATTCAATTCCAAACAGTTTTGTCACTCTAGTTTCCCACATGAAAGTCCCCCATTTTTCATAATGTAAAAAGACCCATGAGAAAAAATCCCATGGGCTGTTCAATTCTAGCTGTTTTATTTCGTCATCATGTGAATCGGCTTACCAAGAGCAACTTCTGCTGCTTCCATAGAAATCTCACCGAGTGTAGGGTGAGCATGAATAGTCATAGAAATATCTTCAAGAGTCATACCCGCTTCAATCGCTAGACCAAGCTCTGCAATCATGTCAGAAGCATTTTCCCCAACGATTTGAGCGCCTAGTAATAAACCGTCTTCTTTGCGACCGACAAGCTTCACGAAACCTTCTGTAGCATCCAATGAAAGGGCACGGCCGTTAGCTGCAAACGGGAATTTACCGCTTACTACGTCATAACCTTCATCTTTTGCTTGTTGTTCGTTTAAGCCTACAGTTGCCAATTCCGGATCGGTGAAGCATACAGCCGGAATAGCCATATAATCCACTTCAGATTTTTCTCCAGAAATAGCTTCCGCTGCAATTTTCGCCTCGTAAGACGCTTTGTGCGCAAGCTGAGGTCCCGCTACGATATCACCGATTGCATATACATTCGGTAGATTTGTACGGCATTGCTTGTCCACTTCGATCAAACCGCGGTCAGTCATGTTCAAGCCAAGACCTTCCAAGCCGATTTCATCTGTATTCGGACGACGGCCCACTGTTACCAGAACGTAGTCCGCTTCAATTTTTACTTCTTCACCTTTAGCTTCGTATGTTACTACGACGCCGTCTTTCGTTTCTTCAACGCCTTTAGCAGATGCTTTCACAACTACTTCAACGCCTTTTTTCTTCAAGCCTTTTTTAACGATTTGCGTCATTTGTTTTTCGAAACCAGCAAGGATATCATCCGCGCCTTCAAGAATAGTTACTTCAGATCCTAGATTAGCATAAGCAGATCCAAGTTCTGTACCAATATAGCCGCCACCAACAACGACAAGCTTTTTCGGTAATTCTTTCAAACTTAAAGCGCCTGTAGAATTGATTACACGGTCTGTGAATTTGAATGAAGGGATTTCAACTGGGCGTGCACCCGTTGCGATAATAACGTTGTTGAATTTATATGTTTGAGCAGAGTTGTCTGTCATGACACGTACAGTGTTCGCATCTACGAAATACGCTTCACCTGCAACTGTTTCTACTTTATTCCCTTTAAGCAAACCTGATACGCCGCCAGTTAACTTAGAAACAACACTTTCCTTAAATTTCATAGCTTTAGAAAAGTCTAGTTCGACAGATTTCGCAGTGATTCCCATACCATCTGCATTCTGAGCATCCACAAAGCGATGTCCAACAGAAATCATCGCTTTAGAAGGAATACATCCAACGTTTAAACAAACACCGCCGATTGTATCTTTTTCTACGATGGTAACTTTTTGACCAAGTTGAGCTGCGCGTATTGCCGCTACATATCCCCCTGGGCCTGAACCTACTACAAGTGTGTCAACTTCAATTGGAAAATCTCCTACTACCATTGCTTTACGCCTCCATTAATAAAAGTGATGGATTACTTATTAATTCCTTAAGATAGTTTAACGCTAATTGCCCCGTTACGCCATCAATCACTCTGTGATCAAATACTAATGATAATGCTAACATAGGTGCAGCTACAATTTCACCATTTTTTACAATTGGTTTTTCAGAAATTCTTCCGATACCTAAAATAGCTACTTCTGGATGGTTAATAATCGGTGTAAACCACTGTCCACCCGCGGAACCAATGTTCGTAATCGTACATGATGCACCCTTCATTTCTGCCGCTTGAAGTTTTCCATCGCGCGCTTTTCCAGCTAGCTCATTCACTTCATTTGAAATGGCAAACATGGACTTGCGATCAGCATTCTTAACAACTGGTACCATTAGACCGCGATCTGTATCTGCTGCAATTCCGATATTGTAGTAGTGTTTTTGAATTAATTCCTCTGTCGCATCGTCTAGTGACGTATTTAGTTGAGGGAACTCACGCAATGTGGCTACGAGCGCTTTTACTACATACGGAAGATATGTTAACTTCACATCTTTCTCTGCTGCAATCGCTTTAAATTCTTTCCGATGTGCAACAAGTGCTGTAACATCTACTTCATCTAACAGTGTAACATGTGCTGCTGTGTGTTTTGAATTTGACATTGCTTTTGAGATTGCTTTTCGCATAGGAGACAGTTTTTCACGAGTCTCTGGGAATTCACCTTCAAAAACAGGAGCTTTCTTCTCTGAAGTGCTAGGTGTTTCCTCGGTCGACTGCGATTGGGTCGTTTCTTCAACCGATTGTTGTTGATCTCCCGCTTTAAATGAATCTATGTCTTCCTTTAATACACGGCCGTTTTTTCCACTCCCAGCCACTTGTGCTATCGTTACATCTTGTTCACGTGCATATTTACGAACGGATGGCATCGCAATTACTCGGCGATTTTCATCTACCTCACTAGTAGTTGTCTCGATGTTTTGTTCTTTTTGCGGTTCTGTCGATTGCTGCTCTCCAGATGCCTGTTCAGGTTTCTTGGAATCTACACTACCAAGTGCTTCCCCTACTTGTTCATGAGATTTTTCTGCACTTGCTTCTTCAGAAGAGTCCGCACTTTCTTCATCGTCTTCATGATCTGGAATACCGTGATCCGGTGCATCAAAACGTACTAATTTATCTCCAACAACTGCTACCGTACCTTCAGTAACATAAATTTCTTCCACTGTACCTGATACAGGTGATGGAATTTCAACTACGGATTTATCATTTTGTACTTCTAGTAATGTATCATCTTCTTGGATTTCATCGCCCGGTTTTACGAACCACTTAACGATCTCCCCTTCGTGTATACCTTCACCAATATCTGGTAATCGAAATTCATAAGTCACGTAATTCACCCTTCCTGGATTGTCCAACAGTTATTTAGAATGTTAGAACTTCTCTTGCTTTCGCTGCAATGTCTTTGGCATTAGGCAACCATGTGTTTTCGCCTGCCGCAAAAGGATATACCGTGTCTGGTGCAGTCACACGCATCACTGGAGCTTCTAGACTCAAAATAGCGCGTTCAGTAATTTCAGCTACTACGTTAGCAGCAATTCCCGCTTGTCGTTGTGCTTCTTGTACGACGATTGCGCGGTTTGTTTTTTCAACAGATTGTATAATTGTTTCTATATCGAGTGGCTGAATCGTACGTAAATCGATTACTTCCACTGAGTAATTTTCTTTTTCAAGCGCTTCAGCAGCTTTTAAGCTTTCCTGCACCATTGCACCGTACGTGACAATGGTCAAATCTTTACCTTCACGCTTCACATCAGCTTTGCCTAAAGGAATAGAATATTCTTCTTCAGGAACTTCTTGTCTGAATGAACGATAGAGTTTCATATGTTCCAAGAAAATTACAGGGTCATCACTTTTGATTGCAGAGATAAGCAATCCTTTTGCATCATACGGAGTCGATGGAATAACTACTGTTAAACCAGGTTGTGATGCTACTAGACCTTCTAGACTGTCCGCGTGCATTTCCGGAGTGGCTACACCTCCACCAAATGGCGCACGGATCGTAATCGGCGCATTAAAATGGCCGCCTGTTCTAAAGTTCATTCTCGCAATTTGTCCACTCACTGAATCCATTACTTCAAACAGAAAACCAAAGAATTGAATTTCCATAATGGGACGAAAGCCAGTAAGTGCTAGTCCAATTGCCAATCCACCAATACCAGATTCGGCTAGCGGCGTATCAAAAACCCGCTCCTCGCCGAATTCTTTGTGGAGGCCTTCCGTCGCACGGAAGACACCTCCGTTTGCGCCTACGTCTTCACCGAATAGCAATACGTTTTCATCTGTCTTTAGCTCAGTACGAAGGGCATCTGTAATTGCTTGAATCATTGTTAATTCTGCCATGGATTAGTTCGACTCCTTTCCAGCATACGCATCCAATTGTTCTTGTAAGTTAAATGGCATATCGCCTTTATACATGATTTTCATAAAGTCTGTCGCCTTTTGTTTAGGCTGTGCATCCGCTTTTTTGATAGCTTCTTTAATTTCTTCTTTTGCTCGTTCAATTACTTTTTCCTCTTGTTCTTTAGACCAAATACCTTTGGCTTCTAAATACGTTCTAAAACGCACAATCGGGTCACGTTTTTCCCATTCATTATCCACATCAGATGTACGATAGCGTGTTGGGTCATCACCAGCCATCGTATGAGGTCCGTAACGGTAACACATTGTTTCGATCAACGTTGGTCCATCTCCATTAACTGCACGTTCTCTTGCGTCACGTGTTGCAACGTATACCGCCAATGGATCCATTCCGTCTACTAATACACTTGGCACGCCTGCCGCTACACCTTTTTGAGCAAGGGTCTTTGCAGCAGTCTGTACATCACGATGTGTAGAGATTGCATATTGGTTATTCTGAATGACGAAGATAGCAGGCACTTTATATGCCCCTGCAAAGTTCAATCCTTCGTAGAAATCACCTTGCGAAGTTCCGCCATCACCTGTGTATGTAATGACGACTGATTTTTGACCTTTTTTCTTAAAGCCTAGACCTACACCAGCTGCCTGGACATATTGTGCACCAATAATGATTTGCGGTGGGAAAATATTAAGTCCATCAGGAATCACGCTTCCTGCATAATGCCCTCTCGACCATAGGAATGCCATATACAATGGCCAGCCATGGAATAATAATTGAGGAACGTCACGATATCCAGGGAGAATGAAATCATCTTTTTCCAACACATATTGAGAAGCTAACTGGGAAGCTTCTTGCCCTGCAGTAGGAGCGTAAAATCCTAGACGCCCTTGTCTATTTAAAGAAATAGATCGTTGATCAAGGATACGTGTATAGACCATGCGATTCATCAATTCCACTAATTCCTCATCGGGAAGTTTCGGATCTAAGTCCTTATCAACGATCTTTCCTTCCTCATTCAATATTTGTACCATATCAAATTGGCTTTCAATCAGTTGAAGCGCTTTCACCGGGTCATACTGATTACCTTTTTTAGCTACCATATCTTGATCTCTCCTTCGTATCTGTATTATATCTTTTTCAAATAAAATTGATACAACTTCTTATAAATACTAGTATACGCAAAACTGAGCGCTTGGTCAACCATTGTAATCAAAGACTTTTAATCATTTTTATATTTTTCTAAAAATGTACTGTACTAACACAATATCGTTTCTGTATTGGTACAGAACTGCTTTTATTGGGTCATACCGGCCAATCTATATCTATGAAAGTCATCAATGAACATTCATATAACAACTGAAATGATAAGTCCTTACAAATACCTATCGCGTACTAGTTGTCGCTTTTAATCCTACCTACTCACTACTTTATATTTCCTTTTTATTGTTTTCTAAACTTTTCAAAGCGCGGGCCACTAACCTGTTTACTTCCCTAGTTGCTTCATTGAATTCTATAAGTGATCGTTGGCTAGAAGTGATTAAATCATTTACATCACGAACATGCTTTTGAAGTTCATGCTCGCGGATGGATGGATCTTCAATTTGCGTATATAATTGCGTCTGACTATCTATAAGTTTTTTATACTGCATGATGAATGTCTCTTGTATTTCAGAACGTTCATACAATGCTTCAACTACTTCATCTAGTGAATCATGTAATTCCATACGCTCTACCCACTCAGACATCCGGTCTATCGCTTTCTTCGACTCGTGTAAAGCACTTTCCTCTTTTTCTAACAGTTGAGCCCGTTCATGTGCAGACTTTTTCATCGCAACCACTCGTTGTTTCACTTCTTGATATTGCTGTTGAGTCAGTTCCATTGTCTCAATAAACAAGACTTGTTCATTCTGCTCCTTCTCGTGTAACTTCTTTCCAAAGTTGTTCCCTTGTTTTTCTTTTTCATTCAGAACCACGAGTAAATCTGTAAGTTGTTGAGTTACTTCAGTCTCTTTGGAACAACTAGTTAGTAGAAGGAAGATGAACAATACGCAAATTACTTTCTTCATTAATAACCCTCCAGACACTTTATATACTTTTTTCTTTCACCATTTTTCTCATTCGTCTATACTGTATAAGAGGAAATTGGTTTTTACGATTATATACCCTTCATGCACAATAGTTACTATTTTATCGTAGATTGTACTATACCTAATATATCCGAGAGGAAGAGTAGAAATGATTTTAATGAATGATATTATCCGGGAGGGTCACCCAACGTTGCGATTAAAAGCAAAAGAGGTGAGTTTTCCTTTAAGTAATGAAGACCGTCAATTATGCGATGATCTGTTGGAATATGTCGTCAACAGCCAAAATGATGAGTTGAGTAAAAAATACGGCTTACGATCTGGCATCGGTTTGGCCGCTCCACAAGTCAATGCATCTAAAAGAATCTTCGCTCTGCATATCCCTGACGGCGAAGTTCTATTGGAAAACTTTATAGCTATTAACCCGAAAATCATTAGCCATTCCGTTGAAAAGACCTATATAGAAACCGGTGAAGGTTGTTTATCAGTAGATCGTGAAGTGCCTGGTTATGTTCCCCGGTATGCAAGAATCACCGTAAAAGCTTTTGATAAAGAAGGAAACGTAATCAAAAAACGTCTAAAGGGATTACCCGCCATTGCATTCCAGCATGAACTCGATCATTTGAACGGCATTATGTTTTATGATCATATTGATGCGAATGCCCCTTACAAGGAAATCCCCGGCGCAACAGCATTCGACAGAGAGTAAAGCTCTTACACTTGACAGGACGAAGTTTTTCTGTTACAGTCTTGTCAAGGAGTGATGATGCCATGTACAAACGTCTAAAACGCAAACTGCTAAGACGACTTAATGGCCTGCTCGGTAAAAAGACAATTGCTTAGACATTTACGCCCGCCAACTAAATTGGTGGGCTTTTCTTTATTTTAGGGAAATTGCATGCTATTATTGATGATATGTATTATTAGGAACGTAAAAAGGAGAGTTAAACATGATTTTTAAAGTATATTACCATTTAAACGTACATGAAGTTCCAGTCCGCGAGAACACACTCAGCTTGTATGTAGAAGCTGAATCAGAAAAAGAAGTCCGTGATCAACTTAAAGATCGCGATCTTATGATTGAATACGTACAAAAGCTGGAGGGCGAGCATTTAGCATATGAACAAGCCTCCCCAGACTTTCACGTTGAGCAGGTCTAATCAATGAAATCTATTAAAAACAATGAAACAGCCGTTTTTGCCCTAGGCGGACTAGGTGAAATCGGTAAAAATACGTATTGTGTACAATTCCAAGATGAAATCATCATTATTGATGCCGGAATTAAGTTTCCTGAAGATGAATTGCTTGGTATTGACTATGTAATTCCAGATTACACTTATCTCGAACGCAATATTGATAAGATTAAAGGCCTTTTCATCACACATGGTCACGAAGACCATATCGGTGGAATTCCTTATCTATTACGCAAAGTGAACGTTCCCGTCTACGGTGGTAAATTAGCAATTGGTTTACTTCGCAATAAGTTGGAAGAACACGGTTTGTTGCGCACTACGGAAATTCATGAAATTGAAGAAGATGATTTTATCAAATTCCGTAAAACCGCCGTATCATTCTTCAGAACAACGCACAGTATTCCTGATGCATTCGGAGTAGTGGTTAAAACTCCTTCCGGAAACATCGTTCATACAGGTGACTTTAAGTTCGACTTTACGCCTGTCGGTGAACCTGCTAACTTGCATAAGATGGCCAAAATTGGTAGTGAAGGTGTACTTTGTTTGTTATCAGATAGTACAAATGCAGAAGTACCGAACTTCACGATGTCTGAACGTAAAGTTGGAGAAAGCCTAAATGATATTTTCCGCACTGTAGACGGTCGGATTATTTTCGCTACATTCGCTTCAAATATCCATAGATTACAACAAGTGATCGAATCGGCGCAGATTTTTGGTCGTAAAATCGCTGTCTTCGGGCGTAGTATGGATAATGCCATCACGATCGGTCGCGAACTTGGTTATATTGATGCTCCGAAAGATTTATTCGTAGATGCTCAATCACTCAACCGACTTCCAGCTAATAAAGTAATGATTTTATGTACAGGTAGCCAAGGTGAACCGATGGCTGCACTATCACGTATCGCAAACGGTACGCATAGACAAGTCCAAATCCAACCTGGTGATACCGTTATCTTCTCATCTTCACCCATCCCAGGTAATACTCTAAGTGTGAACAAAGCGATTAATTCATTGTTCCGTGCAGGTGCAGAAGTTATTCATGGTCCATTAAACAACATCCACACATCCGGTCACGGGTCACAGGAAGAGCAAAAGCTGATGTTGCGTTTAATCAAACCTAAATACTTCATGCCAATCCACGGTGAATACCGCATGATGAATATGCACTCCCAACTTGCTATAGACTGTGATGTTGAACCTGATAACATTTTCATTATGGGCAATGGTGATGTACTCGCACTCACTGACTCGACAGCAAGACTTGCCGGACGTGTACCTTCAGGCGATATATACATCGATGGAAGCGGTATTGGGGATATTGGTAACGTTGTACTACGCGACAGACGAATTCTTTCTGAAGATGGTCTAGTCATCGTTGTAGCAACCATCGACACCAAAAAGAACCGTTTAGTATCTGGTCCTGACCTGATCTCACGCGGTTTCGTCTATATGCGTGAATCAGGCGCTATGATCAATGAAGCACAATATATGCTTTCGAAAACATTACAACGCAAACTGGCTGCTAAACCTGATTCCGTCAACAACCTAAAAGGCGATATCATCGATACACTCGTTCCGTATTTATACGAGAAAACGAAACGTAAGCCGATGATCCTTCCTGTCATTATGGAACTCTAAAAAGCATACAAAAAAGCAAGCGCACATTAGCACTTGCTCTAGACTGAAGGCAACTCCTATAAATTAGGGGTTGCCTTCATTTTTTATTTGGATTTTTTATACGATCTTTTAACCATTTACTAGATGTTCCAAGTTGAAAAACAACACTAGTTGTTCCTAAGTGAAAGGCGGCGACTGATGGATCAGCTCGACAGGTGAGACAACCAAAGGGAGCTTGCGACGTGGTTGGCTCACCGCGGGTCCATAGGAAAGGGTACGCCTGGAACGTCGATCAACGGCGCTCTCCCCTTCTCGCACTTTCTATTCATTAATGCAATGCCTTCCGTTCAAACCGATGTATATCCAGATCAGAACCGATCACAATCAACACATCGTTCACTTCTATTTGCTCAATCGCCTGAGGAGAGACTAATATATGTGTTCCACGCTTGATCGCTACAATATTCACACCGTACTTGGCACGGATATCCAAATCTATTAGCGAAGAGCCTGCGATGTGATTATTAGCTTGAATCTCCACGATAGAGTATTCATCGGATAACTCCAGATAATCCAGAATATTATTCGAAACCAAGTTATTCGCAATGCGTTTTCCCATATCTCGCTCAGGGTGAACAACTTGATCCGCTCCGATTTTTCGCAACACTTTTTCATGGTAGTCATTTTGGGCTTTCACTGTAATTCGCTGTACACCGATTTCCTTCAAAATCAACGTAGTCAAAATGCTTGCTTGAATGTTTTCACCGATTGCGATTACCACATGTTCGAAATTTCGTATGCCTAACGACCGCAATGCTGCTTCATCCGTCGTATCGACAGCCACAGCTTGTGTAGCAATATTTGCAAATTCCTCTACGCGTTCTTGTGACTTATCAATCGCCATAACATCGGCTTCTAATTCAATAAGTTCTTTAACGATACTACCGCCAAAACGACCTAAGCCAATTACTACAAATTCCTTTTTCATCTCATTACTCCTCGCCATTGAGAATAGTCACATGTCTTATCGCAATCCCATTTTAAATTTCAGGAATAACTCATTATACACTCCAAGTGTTTCTAAACCTAAATTTTCATACACTTCCAGGTTCTTTCTTGCCTCTTCATCAGGATAAAATCGTTCATCACCTGTAATCTCATCATCCATAAATGACAAAGCCGCCTTATTTGGTGTAGAATAACCCACGTATTCTGCGTTTTGCGCTGCTACTTCAGGATCAAGCATGAAATTAATAAATTTATACGCGCCTTCAACATTCGTAGAGGTTTTCGGGATGACAATATTATCAAACCATAAGTTTGAACCTTCGTTCGGCACGATATAATTAATGTCGTCGTTCTCAGAAATCATATCTGCCGCCTGACCAGACCACGTCAACGCCACAGACGCTTCGTTATTGATCATAAGTTGCGTGACTTCATCGCCTATAACCGCTTTAACGTTCGGACCCATCGTTTCTAGCTTGTCTGTTGCCTCTTTTAATTCCTGCAAACTAGTGGAATTCAATGAGTAGCCAAGTGAATTCAATGATATTCCGATCACTTCTCGCGCACTATCGACCAAAATGAGCTTCTGCCGCAGTGAAGCATCCCATAAACTCTCCCAACTCTCAAACGTCTGACCTTCCAATAAGGATGCATTATATGCGATACCCACTGTTCCCCAGAAATATGGAATCGAATACTGATTGTTTGGATCAAACGGCAAATTCATGAAGTATGGATCGATATGTTGAACGTTCGGAATTTTCGAGAAATCGAGTGGCAGTAAAAGATTTTTCTCTTTCATCATCTGCACCGCATATTCGGACGGAACTGTTACATCGTAAGCAGTTCCCCCTTGTTCAATTTTTCCCATCATACCTTCATTCGAATCAAACGTTTCATAGATTACTTTGATGCCTTCTTTTTCTTCAAATTGCTTCAGAAGGTCTGGGTCAATATACTCTCCCCAGTTGTATACTGTAATCGTGTCTTTACCTGCTCGCCCCGCCTTATGCTCGAGCTGATAATTAGCGAACAACAAGATACCCGAAACGAGTAGGATCACAAACGCACTACTCATTAATCCTTTCATTTTTTCACCCCCTGAGGTGATTTTGCTTTATTTCCGATTATATAATAACCAAGCACTAGAATTATTGTTATTAGGAAGATCAATCCGGATAGCGCATTGATTGTCAACGTGATTCCCGTGCGTGCCATAGAATAAATTTCTACGGACAGGGTAGAAAATCCATTTCCTGTCACGAAAAAAGTAACAGCAAAATCATCCAATGAATAGGTTAACGCAAGAAAGAACCCTGCGAAAATCCCCGGCTTAATATAAGGCAATATGACACGCGTCAATATATCTTTACGTGAAGCGCCTAAATCCCGTGCTGCATCTATTAACGTCGTACTCATTTCTAATAACTTCGGCAGTACCATAATGACGACGATCGGTATACTAAAAGCGATATGAGAAATTAGCACCGAAGCAAAGCCCAATTTCACACCAACCAACGTGAATAATATTAAGAAAGATGCACCGATAATTACATCTGGACTGACAATCAATATATTATTCAGCGACAATACCGCTTGACGCGCAGATTTATTTTTCATGAAGTAAATCATGAGCGCACCAATCACACCGATTGTTGTCGACAGTAGGGCCGATAATAATGCGATAATGACAGTATTTAAGACAATAATTAGAAGTCGCGTATCTTGAAATACCGCTTGGTAGTGATCCAAAGTGAATGATTCGAAATGCGACATTCCATCTCCCGAATTAAAGGAGTAGTATATGAGATAAAAAATAGGTGCATATAAAATTACAAAGACTGCTGCCAAATAAACTCTCGGCAAAATTCCCAGTTTCTTCATTTAATGATGCCCCCCTTTTTACCCGAAGTCAGTATCATAATTAAGAACATGAAGATGATGAGAAAGACAGCAATCGTAGAGCCCATTCCCCAGTTTTGTGTAACGAGGAATTGTTGCTCGATTGCGGTACCAAGTGTAATTACTTTATTGCCGGCAATTAAACGGGTAATCATAAATAGGGAGAGTGCCGGTATGAACACAACTTGTATACCTGATTTCACACCATCCGTAGTCATTGGCCAAATCACCCGTTTAAATGTCACCCATGCATTCGCTCCTAAATCTTTCGATGCATCCAATAAAGTAGGATTGATTTTATCCAAAGCATTAAAAATTGGCAATATCATAAATGGAATAAATATATACACGGAAACAAACACGAAACTGAAATCAGTGAATAAAATTTGCTGACTGCCTATCCCGACAGCCTCCAAAAAGGCATTAATCGGCCCATAAACGCCCATTAATCCGATAAATGCATAAGTCTTTAACAACAGATTAATCCATGAAGGTATGATAATGAGTAACAACCACAACTGCTTATGCCTTGTCTTCGTTAAAAAGTAGGCTGTCGGATAGGATATCAATAAAGCAAAAAAAGTTATAAGAAATGCATACCAAAACGAACTTATCGTTAATTTGAAATAGATCGATGAAAAGAAGTTTCGATAGTTAGCCAACGTTAAATGGCCTGATAAATCAAAAAATGAGTAATACACAATGACGGCAATCGGTGCTAGCACAAATAATACTAACCAGACTGCATACGGCGTGGCATATATAAAACGTAACGGATTTTTACTCCTCATCTTCCGCCACTCCAAACGATTCCAAACGTGCATCAAAGTCCGCTTCAGATTCATTCAAACGCATAACATGAATGTCTGCTGGTTCAAAATCTAAACCGATTAACGTGCCTACATCCGCTGGTTTCGTTGAATGGACTAGCCACTCATTCCCATCAGAATCGTACGTTGACAGTTCATAGTGTACACCCCGGAATAATTGCGTATCTACAGTGACACTTAATTTCCCCTTTTCAACGGTCGTCATTTCCAAATCCTCAGGACGAATGACGATATCAACTTTTTCATTGGGATAGAAACCCCCATCTACACACGGAAATTGTTTACCGGTAAATTCTACCAGATAATCTTCAATGATTCTTCCCGTTACTATATTCGATTCACCAATAAAGTCTGCCACAAAACGATTGATAGGCTCATCGTAAATATCTATTGGTGTCCCCGACTGTTGAATTTCTCCATTATTCATGACGAATATTTCATCGGACATCGCAAGTGCTTCTTCCTGGTCATGCGTAACAAAAACAAACGTTTTTCCTAGACGCTGCTGGAGCTCCCGCAATTCATATTGCATTTCAGAACGTAATTTCAAATCTAGCGCCGACAATGGCTCGTCCAGTAAAATCACTTCAGGATCATTGATGATCGCTCTAGCAATAGCCACGCGTTGACGCTGCCCACCCGACATTTCAGTAATTTCACGGGTTTCATACCCATCTAGATTTACGAACTTCAAGGCTTCTTTAACTCGGCGATCCACTTCATTCTTATTCACTTTTTTTATGCGTAAACCGAATGCAACATTTTCATACACATTCAAATGAGGAAACAATGCGTAATCTTGAAATACCGTGTTCACTTGGCGCTCATTTGCGGGTACGGAGTTGATCTTCTTTCCATTAAAGAAGATTCCCCCATCTGTCGCTTCCGTAAATCCGGCAATCAAACGTAAAATAGTCGTTTTTCCACAGCCTGAAGGTCCAAGTAATGTATAAAACTTACCGCGTTCCATTTCAAACGAAACACGATCGAGAACAGTTGTAGATTCATTATAACGTTTTGTAACATTCTCAAAACGAATAATTGGGTTAGTAGTCAATACGTTTCCTCCTTGCATAAACATATTATTTCTTGTAATGAATGAACAGTTGTAAACTCACTCATTATACACAAAATGTTGGTGAAATCAACTGTCTAGTATAAGTAGAATCAGAAAACAGCCTACAGGAAAATAGTCATGATTATTGTTTTTTCGCAGAGGACATAGTAGAATAAAACCATATATTGAGGAGGGATTCAGTTGGAAGACCATTTATTTTTTTATCTGGACTCTGATGCCAAGCGGAATCGAAAAAACGAACCCGCAACAAGAGAAAATCATCTAGAAGGAATTTTTCTAGTAAACAATAAAAAAATCCGAACATGGAAAGAGATGGCCTCTCATTGCGTAGAGTGCATGGAGCCATTACATTATAGCGATGAATTTGACGCACGTTACTGTAAAGGTTGCAATGAATGGCGAGAAATGATTTGTGATCCTAATTGTAAAACATGTCAAACACGCCCAGTAAAACCTTCTGACTGTAAACAAGACTTTGAGTAATCAGATGCTCAAATCCTAAATATATGAAGTGTATCGCTCTTTATAATAACTATTATTATCTTCGAGTCATTCTAATTGAATTTTATATGAATTTTTGTTATTCTAATTATAATTGTGCAAGACAGTCATGTTGTTGTACAAAAGACTAATTGGAGGTTATATATAATGGCTGAGCGTATGGTAGGTAAACAAGCTCCAGATTTCACAATGGAAGCAGTACTAGCTGACAAATCTTTCGGTAAAGTTAGTTTACAAGAAAACATGAAGAACGACAAATGGACAGTTCTTTTCTTCTATCCAATGGACTTCACTTTTGTATGTCCAACAGAAATCACTGCAATGTCGGATCGTTACGATGAGTTCGAAGACTTGGATGCAGAAGTAATCGGGGTTTCTACTGATACTATCCACACTCACCTTGCTTGGATCAACACTGATCGTAAAGACAATGGTCTTGAACAACTAAAATATCCACTAGCAGCAGATACTAACCACTCTGTTTCACGCGACTACGGTGTATTGATCGAAGAAGAAGGTATTGCATTACGCGGCCTTTATATCATCAACCCTGAAGGCGAACTTCAGTATCAGACAGTATTCCATAACAACATCGGTCGTGACGTGGACGAGACTCTTCGTGTACTACAGGCACTACAAACTGGCGGTCTTTGCCCAGCAAACTGGCGTCCAGGTCAAAAAACTCTTTAATTTTTGGACAACCATCCCCACGCGTTACACTAATCGTGGGGATTTTTTTATCACATACTATATACACCCACTTAGCTAGGAGGAATTCTTGATGAAATTACGTGAGCAAATGCCTGAACTTCAAGGTGCTACTACTTGGTTGAATGGTGAAACTTCTAAATCAGAACTTGTTGGAGAAAAACCGACACTGATCCACTTCTGGTCTGTAAGTTGTCACATGTGCAAAGAAGCGATGCCGGATGTAAACAATTTCAGAGATCAATACAAAGAGGAACTAAATGTGGTAGCCGTCCATATGCCTCGTTCAGAAGACGATGTCGATTTGGAACAAATCAAGGAAGTAGCAGCTGAGCATGATATTACACAACCTATTTTCGTTGATAGCGAATTGAAGTTAAACGATGCATTTGAAAACCAATATGTCCCTTCCTACTACGTCTTTGACAAAGATGGTCAATTACGCCATTTCCAAGCTGGCGGAAGTGGTATGAAAATGCTAGAAAAACGCGTAAATCGTGTGCTAGATGAAATGAAGAAAGAAGATTAATTGTACCATCGACTCTTTTCTAAAAGGAGTCGTTTTTTTCTGCCTTCTCGTCATAAAACCCTATAGCAAGCACGAGACAGACATTGCCAATTTATTTATGATACGATTAGTAAAAAGTTTTTAGAAAGCGAGCTGCCGAATGAACAAAATACCTACAAAAATCGCACTTTATATTTTAATGTTCAACATGTTCATCGCAATGGCTGGTGTCGGCTTGATCATCCCCATTATGCCTGAATTCTTAGGTACTTTCGGAGTCGCAGGACGCGCACTCGGCCTATTGATTGCCATGTTCTCATTTGCACAATTTATCTTCTCTCCGATTGCAGGAAATCTTTCAGACAAATATGGCAGAAAAAGCATTATTATTTTCGGCTTAATTATCTACGGACTTTCTCAATTAGCTTTTAGTTTATCAACTGAACTATGGATGCTCTATCTCGCACGATTCTTTTCCGGCTTAGGTGCCGCCTTTATTATTCCGCCTACTATGGCATTTGTAGCGGATATTACATCCACTCAAACCCGCGGTCGCGGAATGGGATTACTTGGCGCTTCAATGTCTTTAGGTTTTATGATTGGTCCTGGAATTGGCGGTTTTTTATCTAAAATCAGCTTATATTTCCCATTTTATTTCGCTGCATCCGCGTCTATTCTAGCGGCGATCGTGTCCTTATTGCTTCTACCTAACCCTAAGCCTGTACTGCAAGGAAGCACAATGAACGAAAACATCTTCCAACAAATGCGTAGATCTACACAAACTTCTTATTTCATTATGCTGATTGTCATGTTTGTATTTTCATTCGGATTAGCCAATTTCCAATCCACCATCTCGTTATATGTGGATCATAAGTATAACTATACGCCTGCTCAAATCGCTGTCATTATTACAGTCGGCGGATTTGTAGGTGTCATCATCCAGACATTTGTCATCGATCGTTTGTTCAAACGTTTTGGCGAAATGCGTATTATTTTAGTCAATTTAGTCTTAGCTGCTTTCGCAATGTTAGGCATTTTATTCGTGAATACATTCTTCACTATTCTCTTGGTGTCAACGATCTTCTCAACCGCCACTTCATTATTGCGACCAGCAGTCAACACCTTAGTTTCGAAACTAGCCGGTAAAGAACAAGGTTACGCAGCCGGTATGATGAATGCTTATATGAGTCTAGGAAACATGATTGGACCCGCTACAGCTGGATATATATTCGATTGGAATATGGAGTCTCCCTATATAGTCGGCACAATCATTCTCTTACTCTGCTATATTCTCGCTTTATACTGGGCTAGAAACAACAAGCCACTTATTGAATCTGCGAGAACTCCATAACACAGTGTCGTGATAGTAAAAAATGAAGACAATCTCTAGTAGTAATAGAGGTTGTCTTCATTCAAGCAACCTCCAAACTGAATGGAAGTTCTTTTTTAATGATCTTTTCTTAATAACTTCGCATACTCCTGCACGATATCTACAAATGCCTTCACTTGCTTCAATTCAAAAGTAGAACTATAGCCAATCAGCCATGTATCACGTGTCAGCTCAAACTCTTCTTCGCTATTGAGCAACGGGATCAGATTGACTTTTTCATCGCCTGACAATGTGATAGAAGGCAGTATGGCATAACCTATACCTTTCAACGCGAGTTGCTTGCACATTTCAATTTGATCCACTACGATTTGACGGCTTGGATTTTGATTGAAGTGCTTATTCCACCAGCGCTGGATTTCCATGTAATAGTTTGAATCACTTTTATACTGAATGAAGTGACGGTTCGTGTCTTTTAATTCATCAATTGTAGAGATTTCAGAATCTACTAGATAGAGCTGATCACGAAATAAATAGACGCGATTACTTTTCCAGTCTGTTTGCCCTCTAACAATACCAATATGCGCTTCCCCTTCATACAATGCTTTGGAGATTTCTGAACTCCATCCTGTCATCAATGAAATTTTAGCGTCGGGGTAAAGTGCTACATAGTCTTTCAATACTTGGGGCAACCAAGTTTGACCGATTATAGAGGCACAAGCAATTTTCAATGTTCCATGTACTTTATCTTCGAGTGAGGCAATCAATTCCATCGTCTCATCTTTCTTCGCCAATGCTTCCTTCGCATAGCTGATGACGTGTTCGCCTGCGGGTGTCGGTTCCAACCCTTTTTGCGAACGTATGAACAATTGCATGCCCCATTCTTTTTCAATCGTCTGGAGGCGCTGTGACAAAGCAGGCTGAGACAAATGAAGGCGCTCTGACGCTTTGCGCATATTACCTTCTTCAGCCAAAGCTTTGATGATATCCAACTCAATTGTTGACATGATCTTGCACCTTCCCTCGTGGAATTCGTAAAATCAACAATAAGCTGATGACTGCAAATACGGCAATCGCAATATACACCCCGTGCAACGAACTATCCAAACCATTTTGTAAACTGATTAGCTCTTGTGATGCAATCATCGAACGACCATCTTCGGTTAACAATGTATTTACATCATCAATCGTGTAGGGCAATTTTTCTTTGGCAAAATAGGTAATGAGTGTAGCGTTCAAAATGGCACCAAACACAGCAGCACCAATCGTATTGCCAAAATTCTTCATGAACATATTAGCTGCGGTAGCCGAGCCTCTTTGTACGCGCGGCACAGCTCCTTGAATCGTCACAATAAAGGATGTATTGGTCAGCCCCATTCCGACACCTATGAAGAAACTTGAACACCCTGCCCATACCGGCCCTAGCGTCGCGTTCATGAAGACAAACATCATGGTGCCAATCACAAGGGACACACCACCTGCAAACGATACGAGAAATGGACCGAATCGTATGAGTAAGTGCCCTGCCAACGAGGAAGCTAAAGGCCAACCAATTGACATGGCAGTTAATGTGAAACCTGCTATGATCGCTGGTTGTTCCATGACTCCAGATACGTAAGTAGGTAAATAAGAAGAAACCCCTATTAAAATAACTCCAGTCGTCAACGAGACGAGATTCGCATATAAAATAACAGGGTTTTTCCATATGCCAAAAGAAATAAGTGGATCTTTCGCCAACTTTTCTTGTCTAAAAAATAACCAAAATGAAATCCCTGAAACTACGATCAATGCTATACCAAAAGCTGAAAGACGTCCAAATCCTTGACCTCCCTCTACTAGCCAGATTAAGATGGTCGCCAAAGCAGATGTTAGAAAAAAAGCACCTTTGTAATCTACAGAAGCTTTTTGTGTTTCTTTTGGTTCATATAAAAAGAAATAAATGACACCCATTGAAAGTAATCCGAGCGGTACGTTCACCCAAAATATATATTGCCAGCTTACGTACTGTACAAGGAATCCGCCAATGACAGGGCCCGAAACTGCAGAAACGCCCCACACACTCGACAAATACCCCTGTATTTTCGCACGTTCTTCCGTTGAATAAATATCGCCAATAATTGTAGTCGCAATTGGCATAACAGCTCCTGCTCCCAAACCTTGTATGAGACGATAGACAATTAATTGCTCCATTGTGATGGCAAATCCACAAAGTATGGAACCAATTAAAAAAATGGTTAAGCCCATAAAAAAAATCGGTTTTCGACCAAATAAATCGGCTAACTTTCCATAAATCAAGACCGTCACGGTACTCATTAATAAATAAGATGAGAATATCCAACTATATCGTGAAAATCCACCTAATTCGGAAGCGATCGTCGGCATGGCAGTGGTAACAATAGTCGCTTCAACTGCTCCCACAAACATAGCGAGCATAACAGCAGCAAGTACAAAGGGCCGATTAGTTTCTTTACGCACAGCTATTTCAACTCCATCTATTAGAAAAAGACCCCTTTATCGGAGTCCTTTTATATTTTACCGATATATTCGCTTCACTGTTTTATCTACATCCATACATTATACATTGTAAATATATTTTTTAAACTCTTTCATAATCACACGTCGTGTAATAATACCTGCAAATGTTCCATCCTCTTCTGTAACGCAGAGAAATGGATGATCAATCAATAGATCGACAGCACGTTGAAAACGGTCATTAACACGAATCGTTGGTAGATTCGTATCCATAATTTCATCTACTTTTATATCTTCTAATCTCTCATATTCAATGCGTTCCATGCCCAAAATGGAATCTGTAATCATCCCAATCCCAAGGAGCCCTTTCAAATGATACTGATTATCCAGTACAGGGATCGCGGAATAGCCAGTCTTCGTCAAAACAAGTAGCGCATGCTCTGCGTTATTGCCAATTTGCACGTGAGCAACTTTTTCCGAAGAAATAATTTGGTCTACGATGGGTGCGGTAAGAAAATCTTTATTGTTTATAGAAACCATAGGTGATCGCTCCTTCTGTTCTTCATCTACATACATTTACCTAAAAGTCCGTTCACTGCTTCCCATCCATCATACCACAAAAATCCATCTCTCACCTCAAAAGAAAGCGGATTCACAAAACAAAAAACCTCTTTCTTTAATAGAAAGAGGCCCAGTAATAAAAAATGATGATAAAGATAAAAACTGAAGCGATAATGATAATCCACAGTAATGGATTCATTGTAAATGGATGCTTCGCTACAACATTCGGTATACGATCCTTTTCATTTAACTGGAATGCACGACTCATTTTTCCTACTCCAGCTATTCCGATCCCTAGCATAATGACGGTTACAAACACCATAGGCCACAACCAAATATCCCACATCATAACTCCCTCCTTTTCGCACATACTATATGCAAGAGCATGTGCAATAAGTGAGTAAGTATGCATACCTAACATTCAATAAATCATTCGCAATTTGTTCGTTTGGATTCTTTAGACGACATATATTAAGAAGCTCCTATGATTTGCTTATATTTCACTCTATATACTTTTTAATCAAAACTTGTGTTCCTTTTTCCCCATAACCGTTAGCGAGTAATTCCGTATACATATCGCGAGCTAGCTGCAATCCTGGCAATTTCAGATTCATTCTTTCTGTTTCCTGTAAGGCAATATTTAGATCCTTTACAAAATGTTTTACATAAAATCCGGGTTCATAATTCTCGTTAATAATTCTGGGACCCAGATCTGATAAACTAAAGGAATTCGCTGCACCCGAAGTGACGGATTGTAACATGGTGTCCGGATCAAGACCTGACTTCATAGCGTATGCAATCGCTTCGCATGCTCCTATCATATTTCCAGCGACAGTAATTTGATTGCACATTTTGGCGTGTTGCCCAGCTCCCGCTTGTCCTTGATAGACAATTTGTTTGCCGAAAACAGACATAACTGGTAACAGCTCTTCAAATAAATCTTTTTGACCCCCACACATGATAGAAAGTGTGCCATTTTGAGCGCCTATATCTCCACCAGATACAGGTGCATCAAGTGCATTCATTTGTAGTGATGCAGCCTTTTCTGCAATGGCAACGGCTAGCTCTGGACTTGAAGTTGTCATATCCACTACAGTCTGAGAAGGGCGACTGTTTGCAAATATACCTTGACGGGAAAAATACACTTCCTCCACGTCGGCTGGCATGCCAATCATCGTGAAAATAATGTCCGCATCTTTAATAGCTTCAGCCACGTGATCAGCCCATTTAGCTCCTAAAGCCATCAATGGTTCCGCCTTTGTTTTCGTTCTAGTGTATACGGTTACTTCATAAGATGCGTTAAGCAAATGCTTAATAATACTAGAACCCATCACACCTGTACCAATAAATGAAATTTTTTCTTTTTGCATATTCCCACTCCTCATGATATATGTTTATGTCCATCGTACAGAAGTTCAAATATTTTTACAATTGAGCAGACATAAAAAAGAGGACCAATACAAGATTGGTCCACAAAAGGGGGAAATGAGAATGTTGCTGTGTTCATTTATATTGTTCCCACTTTTATTTTAAGTTAAACATTCAATTTGGTATTAATTCAAGGTGATTGTGTTTCTTTTTTCTCGTTGAATTCATTAATCAATACATCTAATTTACGACTAAGTTCAATGGTGTCCTCAGCGTTCATACCATATTTTTCTGCGACTTGGATTAGTTGTTTTCTTACACGTTCAATTTCTACATTGCATTTATGCACTAGTTGCACACCTTCCGTCTATAATTACTCTATTCTTTAATATACCAACAATTTAATTTTATTAAACCGAAATAGCATCGACATTTTACGACATTATTTACATATGTATATTTTCTTGATTTCTAGAAATAAGACTTTACGTTTTGAAGATTATAAGGCAAACTATAAAGGAATTCCCAATAGTATGATTCATTGTTTCGCTTAAAGTACATGATGATTGAAGAAAGGATGGTTAGAATGACGATTGCAGAAATAGGTGATATTATAGAATTCAAGGAAGGCTTACAAGGAATTGTGGAAAAGGTGAACGAAAACTCTGTAATTGTAGACTTAACGTATATGAAAGACTTCGATGAATCGGTCATGCAGGAGAAAACAGTCATCAATCATAAACGTTATATCATTTTGAGTAGTAGTTCGCAAGAAGGAAACATTCCTCGCTGTGATCCGTCCAATAGAATAGAATAGTATAAGAAGGAGAGGTACCATATGAACAACAAATGGCGTATTATTTTCACTTCACTGACGGCCTCTATCATGCTTGCTGCATGCGGAACATCTGATGCAGATCCGGAAAAGGATACAACAGGTAATGCTATCGAAGAACCTGCTGCTCCCGTAACAGATGTGGAAGATAGCACTTCTTCCAACAATGAAGCAAAAAATGAAACAGACACTGAAGTAGGAACAGTCGACAATGCAATGAAAAATGCTGTGGAAACAACAAGCGATGAACAAGATTACTCGATGAAGGTACTCCCTGGATATAAACTTACAAGTGAAGAACCAGGTAGAGATAGTCTATATCTAGAAGAAGACGGCGAAATATTCATGCGAATCGAAACTATGCCTAAAGACGAGGAATCCTATACTTTTGATGAACTCTATGAAAATATGGAAGAATTGTTGACGGCTTCAAGTAACAGTGGAACACCTGTTGAGATAACAGAGCAAACAGATCTTCCACAAGCTGATGATATTCTGTCTGTTAAGGGTGCTGTAGTAGATTCTTCTGAAGGATATTTTACAGGCTATGTCATCGAACGTGAAGACAAGTTAATCCGTGTAACCATTTACGCTCAAGAAGACAACGAACATATAACAGACTTTAAGAATATGGCAGCTACAATCAAGTGATATATCCATATAGAAAAGGCCTATCCTTATAGGATTGGCCTCTTCTATATGGACTTTCAATGATTCTGATCACGATACGAAAATTTGTGGGAAAGATAAATGGAAAACTGTTCCTTTACCGACCTCACTAGTAACGGATATAGATCCACCATACTCTTGAACGGTTTTCTTAACAAATGGAAGTCCCAAACCAGTTCCTCCTGGTTTGTTTGTAATAAATGGCAAGAATAAATTTTCAAGCATCTCTTTTTCCATTCCACTCCCTGTGTCGGATATAAAGATATCTACATTCTGCTGATCACCTTCGCTTATCAAGACAGACAACGTATCATTTGTACTCATCGCTTCCATTGCATTTTTAAGAAGATTTATGAATACTTGTTTAATACGGTTAGGATTGGCTTTAATTAATAATGACCCGGTAGCATTAAATTCATTTACTAAATGAACTTGATCCAACAATGCTTTAGGGCGAAGCAATATAAGTACGTCTTCTATTAAAACGGATAATGAAAATACAGTGATTTCGTCAACCGCTGGTTTTGATAATGCGAGCATTTCGTTCAATATTTCATTCATGCGTTTGACTTCATCTTGAATGACGTTTACATACATTTGGGCATTTCCAGTTACTTCGTGTTCCAATAGTTGAAGGAACCCTTGTAATGTTGTCATCGGATTGCGTACTTCATGTGCAATGCTTGCAGCAATTTCTCCAGTCGTGCTTAATTGATCGGAGTGCGCTAGTTGCTCAAATAGACGTTCTCGTTCGGTAATATCTTCAATTCGTAAAATAAACATTTGTGTTTTACAATCCAGTTTCAAACTAACGTCTTGGTAACGCTGTATTTCCTTAAATGTGTAAGACATTTTCACTGTCGAAGATCCTTGTGTTAGAGCTTTTAAAATATATTCTTCAAAAGAAAAAGAAGAGGTTGGAACCATTAAATTAAAAAGATCTTGTAGATGTAACAGTTCACTAGGATTTTGATCTGGGAATATTTCTGAAAATAAATCATTGGTTGAAATGATATACCCCGATTCATTCACTAGCGCCATTGGTATAGTCGCCGTTAAATAGGCACTTTCATAAAGTTGATGCAATTTATGATTTTGTTCACCAATTTTTATTGTTAAAAGGGCCCTACTGCTATATTGTTGGTATATAATATGACAAGGTTCACGATTGTTATTCGGCATAATTAGATGACCAGTCAATACAGTTTGATCGGCTATCGTTTCTGTTTTCATCAGAAACAATCGCTTCTCTATTTGTTCCAACAAACTATGATCAAATATTTCAGATATATGGTGTGGTATGAAATCTTTAGGCATAAGTAATTTAACAGCTTCCGTCATATTAAGTATATCGCCCTCTTCATCTAAGACGATTTTAAAAAGTGAACTTTCTAGATAACGATTGATATCTAGTGTGTTTAACACTGTAGCAGTCCCCCCCATAAAGTAGCAACTATCAATTACTTACTTGTAATTTTTTTCTCGTTTGGAAGTAAATTCTGATTGATTCTTATTATGCCATAATGACGTACTTGTTCACATAGGCTTATAGTCTATTTTGTTATTTTCAACTACTTATATTATTTTGAGATTAGGAGTTTTGTCATGAGCATCATTTTATCTACATTAAACGCTAAATATATACATACCAATATTGCAATTCGCTATTTGAAAGCTTATGCAGCACCTGAATTTCATTGTGAACTAGCTGAATTTACCATTCATGATCCAACGCTCTCTATCGTTTCGGAGCTATATCAACATTCTCCAGACGTCGTAGGTTTTAGCGTATATATTTGGAATATAGAAGAAACTATAAAAGTAATTCGTATGCTGAAACTGACAAGTCCTAAAACCATTATAGTTTGTGGTGGACCTGAAGTAACGTATGACTATGATCAGTGGTTAAAAAGAGTACCGGAAATTGATATTATTGCGATAGGAGAAGGCGAAAAGACGTTTAAGGATATACTTCGAGCAGTCGATGGACAAACTGATCTTTCTTCTGTACAGGGTATTGCCTATCGTACAGAAGGAAAATTAAAGATTACAGCTCCAGGTCCTAAATTGGATCTTCGGGAACTACCCTCCCCTTTTCGTTTTCCGGAGGATATTCCGCATCTCACAAATCGTGTAATGTATATCGAAACAAGTCGCGGCTGTCCATTCTCTTGTCAATTCTGCCTTTCTTCAATCGAAGTGGGTGTTCGATACTTTAATCGAGAGACCATAAAAGAAGACATTCGCTACTTGATGCAACATGGCGCAAAAACGATTAAATTTGTCGACCGTACATTCAATATTAGTAGAAGTTATGCAATGGAAATGTTCCAGTTTCTTATAGATGAACATTTGCCTGGAACCGTCTTTCAATTCGAGATCACCGGTGATATCATGCGACCAGAAGTGATTCAGTTTTTAAATGACAATGCACCCAAAGGCCTATTTAGATTTGAAATTGGTGTCCAATCTACCAATGACCTAACCAATGAATTGGTTAAAAGAAGACAAAATTTCACTAAGTTATCGCGAACGGTCACTATGGTAAAAGAAGGTGGAAAAATTGCTCAGCACCTTGATTTGATTGCTGGACTTCCTGAAGAAGATTATGCATCTTTCCGTGATACGTTCAACGAAGTGTTTGCTTTACGACCTGAAGAATTACAGTTAGGCTTTTTGAAGCTACTACGCGGAACTGGTTTACGTATCCAGGCAGAGCAATATGGTTATCGTTACATCGACACCGCCCCTTATGAAATTGTATCAAATAATGTCCTGTCCTTTGATGATATGCTGAAGATTAAACAAACAGAAGACATTCTCGAGAAATATTGGAATTCAGGTCGATTTATACACTCTATGGAGTATATTGTCACAGAATTGGTCGATACACCATTTGACTTCTTCCAATTATTCGGAGCATTTTGGGAGAAGCAAGGTTGGTCACGAATCGGTCATCAGTTCGAAGACTTATTCACTCGCTTGGAACGCTTCCTAGAAGAAGTATTGAAAATCGATACTTCTATAGCAGAAAGTCTATTGAAGATGGACTATTTACTTCATCAAAAGTTTTTGCCAAGAAAGATCTGGTGGAATTCTGGTGTGCCTGAAGAAGAGTTAAAAGAGGTCTATCAATTACTCTTACGTTCCCCACATTTGCTTGGTGATACGTTTGAGTCAATGGATTACACTGAACGAACGATTCGAAAGCAAGTTTTCATCACAAAGACCTCTGCTAAATTAAAAGAAGATCTATCCGTAATAAAAGATCCCGGTTATCTGATTGTCCAATACACACCAGGTAAAGAAGCACAGCACTACCATCTGTCTGAACAAGCACTAGACACCGTTTATCTATAATAAAACCGCAGCATGCGAAAATTCGCTTGCTGCGGTTTTATATTTCCTATTAACCAATAATTACACGCTCTTTTGGGTAATGATAAGGTGTTTTATTCGATTTGCCACCTATCGTATAGATGAACGATATCAAACCTACTCGACCGATAAACATTAGCACCATAATAATCACTTTACCGAACACTGATAAATCACTTGTAATACCAAGTGACATGCCACACGTTCCGAAAGCGGATGTGATTTCAAATAACAACGGGATTACAGGTATTCCAGGCTCCGTAAGTAATAGCAACAATAATGCCGCCAACACCATAAAGCACGCTACGAGGATGACTGCATACGATCGGAATACGTCAATTAGTTTAATTTGGCGTTTAAAAACGTGTATAACGTCATTCCCCTTCGCAAAGTTAATGAGAAATAATAGCGCAATAGCAAAGGTCGTCGTGCGGATACCGCCACCTACTGAACTGGGCGAAGCACCAATGAACATGAGCGCACTGACAAAAATATCTGTTGCTTCACTAAATTGCGTTACGTCATACGTCACAAGACCCGCCGATCGTGCAGAAACTGAATGGAATAACGCCGTGAAAAATTGCTGATGCCAGCTCATTCCTTTAAATGAATTCAATGATTCCAACACCCAAATAGTGAATGTACCTGCGAGTAACAGAATACCGAATGTCGCGGTCGTAATCTTAGTGAAAAGGGAGAAGCGAAAATGCGGCACTTTTTTCGAAAAGAAGCTCTTCACTTCAATCAGAACCGGAAAGCCAATAGCACCTAAAATAATTAATATCATTAGTATAAGTTGCACGAAGTAATCATCATGATACGGTATCATCGATGAACCCGTAATGTCAAAACCCGCATTCGTAGTTGCAGACACCGCCATGAACATGCCATTCAACAACGCTTCACTAAATGAATTGTAAGAACGATAAATATATAGTGTTAAAATACCACCGCCAATAATCTCAATGGCTACGATAATTTGGATGATGTGACGTATTAATTGAACGACACCTTGTAATGTGTACTGATTCGTGTCCACCATAATCAGTTGCCGCTCTCTCATGCCAATTCTTTTCTTTACAAGTAGCCAGAAAAATGTTCCTAATGACATGATGCCAATACCACCGAGCTGAAGGACGAGCATGATCATGCAAATACCAAATACAGAGTACGTTTCTCCGATACTAATAGAAGACAAGCCCGTTACGCTGACGGCGCTCACAGCCGTAAATAAACTATCTATAAAGGCCACCTTCACGCCCGGTTTATAGACACCCGGCAAGTTTAACAAGACAAAAGAAGATGCAATTGCCAAAAAGTAGTAGAAGGCGATAATCTGTGCTGGGGTAAACTTATGAAAAACTTCCCTGGAAAGCCTCATCTTTTTCAAATTCCTTTCATAACGGAAACTTCATTTTCCTACTTTATCAAATCCCTTAATGAAAAGATAGCTATATATAGAACATTACACTCTTTATACACTTCTAAACTGAGGCAACAAAAAAGCAGTCCCTTCCGTTCACATGGAAGAGACTGCTTTCGTATTATCTGTTAGCTTTCACTTTAGATTTGGCAACGGCCAGTAGATATCCGCCGATAGCTAAGATTAATAACACAACCCAGAATGTTGTTTTCCACATTGTAGAGTGTGGGAATGCTTCTGGAATGATGAGAAGCGCAGGGTGTGCCAGCGTTAATACAACTAGCTTTACACCTACCCATCCGACAATTAAGAATGCTGCAGTTTCCAAGGTTGGATACTTTTCAAGCATTACCACAAATTGTTTCGCTGCAAATCGAATCATGACCAAACCAATCATACCACCTAGCAACATTACAGCGAACTGCCCACCATTAATGCCACCGATATGGAAGTTACCTAACTCAGGCAATGTTACGGCAAGCGCAACAGCCGCAAGCATAGAGTCCAAAGCGAACGCAATATCTGCCAGTTCCACTTTCAACACAGTCATCCAGAAACCGGATTGTTTTTTAGGTTTCTTATTCGGATGCCCTTCTGGCTTATGGGTCACTTTATCGTATATATTTTTACCGGATATAAACAATAAGTAAATGGCACCGATTGCTTGTATCTCCCAGAACTTCACTAAAAACGTAATCATAAATAGTGCAGTGAATCTAAAGACGAATGCCCCTAGCAAACCATAAAATAATGCTTTCTTTTGTTGGAGTTTCGGTAAGTGCTTTACCATTACTGCCATTACTACCGCGTTGTCTGTCGCTAATAGGCCCTCGAGTACAATTAACACTAGGAGTACCCATGCATATTCTAATAAAATCGGATCCAACATAATGCCTCCTTATTTTCTACAAAATAAAAAAGACCCTCACCTAATAATTAGGCAAAGGTCTCGCTAAGTTGGAATTTTACGTTCAAAATCCAGCTATCATAACCGATGACCATTGTGGCGGTCACGTATTGACGATTATGAAATAGGTTTCCCTATAGCTACTCCCCCTTGACATTGCGTCAAAAGTTATTAAGTTATCGGATACTTTTAAAGTATTATAACATGATAACTTTGATTTGCAAATGATTTAGGCGATGCCTGTAGAGCTATTCAATTTAGTATGCATAACTATTTTGATGTAGATGTAAGCGTATCGCGTGGGTACTGTCCATTGTATAGTTTACTCCTACCACTATACTTTTCCTTGACATGATTTATTCAATATAACAAAAAAAGCCGACAAACGAAAAGTACCATTTGCCGGCAGTATGCATTATTTGGTTTCTCTAACCGTTACAGTTTCCGTTACTGTCACGGTTACAGTTTCCGTTATCTTAACAGGCTGATCTTCCGTTACAGCGTGTTCTCTCTTCGGCGTATTCCTACCTCGACGCGTCTCCCGATCCAACAAACTGTAAATGATGGGAACAATATACAATGTCAAGAACGTGGAACTGATCAATCCGCCAATTACTGCAATCCCCATCGGTTGGTTCAACTCCGAACCTTCACCGAGGCCTAGCGCTAACGGTAGTAAGCCCAATATAGTTGTGAGGGCTGTCATGAGGATTGGACGCACACGGTCACGTACAGACGACATGATGGCATCATACGAACTAAGTCCTGCCTCTTTACGCTGATTGATGTAATCAACTAACACAATTCCGTTGTTGACCACAATCCCAACCAATATGAGAAGACCTATGACTGCTGTTACACTAACTGGTGTATTCGTGAAGAATAACGCTAAGGCTACACCGATTAACATAAGAGGTACAGAGAACATGATAACGAATGGATATTTAAACGATTCGAACTGTGCAGCCATTACGATATATACCAATATCACTGCCAGTATTATCGCCAATAACATATCGTTAATCGCATTTTCAAATAACTCGCGATCTCCCCCGTATGAAAGTTCTACTTCACTTGGTAGATCGAGGTCCTCTACAATATCATTCACCTTTTTCGTCATATCTCCCAATGATTCACTGGATAGATATTTCACAGTAAATGCGACTGAATGTGCTTGATCTACACGTACAATCGTTGCAGGACCTTCTGCGATTTCCACATCCGCTATGTCCTTCAATTTAACAAACGTATCCAGCGGTGTTTTTAATTCCAATTCCTTTAACTTATCTACACTATTGCGGAAACGTTCATCATAGCTAACGTTCACTCCAACTACTTCGCCTGTTTTCTCAAAGACGATTTGTGAAGCAAAGACACCTCGCGTAACGTCACTAACCGTTTGCGCTATTTGATATGGAGCCAATCCGACATCTGAAGCTTTGTCACGATCCACTTCAATTTTTATTTCCTCTACCGTATCTACCAAATCATTTTTGACGTCAGTTACAGTATCCATTTCACTCAATTTCTCATCAAGCTTTGATACCGCTTTTCCTAACCGTTCCTCATTCGTATCATGTAAGGAGAATGATAAGGTGTTTGGACTCGAGCCAGCAGCAGTCTGCATGTTGAAACTGATTTCTGCCTCATCGCCGATTTCATCTTCTACGACTGGTTGTACTTTGTCTACAAATTCAAAGACGGAGCGGTCACGGTCTTCTAGTGGGATCAGTTTTACATACACTTCTGCCATATTGCTTTCTGATCCACCTTGGGCCATACTTTGCTGAGTTCCGCCGACTAAACTGACATACACTTCCACGTCGTCTTGTTTCTTCATTTCTTCTTCAATTCGTTTTACTACATCGTTTGTCGCATCGAGTGAAGCACCATTTGGTAACTTTACATTGACGCTGAAAGATCCTTCATCCGTAGCAGGCAGGAATTCCGTTCCTACTTTTAGAATTCCGAATACGCTTCCTACTAGTAAAGCGGTTGTGAGTAGTAACACGAGTAGACGATGACCTAAAGCCCACTTGACGGATTTTTCGAATCTCTGATTTTTCTTCACACGATTCTTTTTCTCGAGTGTTTCTTCATCAGGTGTTTTCAACAAACGGCTCGCAAGCATAGGCACGACAGTCAATGCAACAACTAACGACGCAAATAAACTAAATGAAATCGTTAATGCGAACTCCGTGAAGATTTGACCAATGATTCCCGTAATGAAAATAATCGGTACAAAAACAGCTAGGGTAGTTAACGTAGACGCGGTTATCGCCCCGCCCACTTCCTTAGAACCATCTTTCGCTGCTTCTGTTGGTGTTTTCCCCATTGCTAAATGACGCTCAATATTTTCTATTACGACAATGGCATTATCAACTAACATCCCAATCCCTAGAGCAAGTGCACCGAGTGTCATGATGTTTAACGAGAAGTCTGCGAAATACATGAGAACAAATGTTACAATAACCGAATATGGAATTGCTACTCCAATGATGATGGGACTCTTAATTCCACGTAAGAAAACAAATAATACGAGCATAGCGAACAAACCACCAAGAATTAATGACTGACCGATATTGCCAATGGCGATCTGTACATAGTCCCCTTGATCAAACATCACATCAGATTCAATATCTTTGTATGCGTCTTTCTCCAATAACTTATCCAATGATTTTTTAAACTCTTTAGATACAGTTGCAGTATTTGCTCCTGATTCTTGAAGTACAGACAATAATACAGCTTGCTCATCATTGGCTCGTGTTTCTGTCTGTACTTCCGGCTCCAACAAAGCAACATCCGCCACGTCAGAGACTTTGATTTTGTCACCTGTCTGAGGATTAGCGCCTATTTGGATACCTCGTACATCCGAGATATTTTGTACAGTACTTAAGATTCTTGTAGTTAACTTTCTACCATCACTCGTGTCAATCGGATCTCCTGGCATAGATACATTACTAGCTTGTATTGCTTGCACGACATCGGATTGCGTTAAACTAAATTCTTTTAGTTTATCAGGATCTAAAATAACCTGAACGTCTTCAATGATTTTACCTGACACGTTGACACTGGCTACACCTTCAATACGGCGTAATTCTTTCTCTAGCTCCTCTGCAATCTTCCGTATATTCGTGTCTTGATCGACGGAGCGTAAAGATAATTGGATGACCGGGAATTGAGAGGGATCAAACTTCATGAAACGTGGTTTATTAGCTCCGTCAGGCATTTCTACTTGATCAATCCGTTGGAGGATATCCATTTGGACGTCGTCAATCGAAGAATCCCAGTCAAATTGTAAGAATACTAAGTTGGCTCCTTCTCGAGAAGAAGACTGCATCGACTTTAAGCCAGGAGCTGTCGATAAACTTTCTTCCAACGGTTTAGTGATTTTCTCACTTACTTCCGTTGGTGAAGCACCCGGATAATTCGTCACCACTACCGCTACCGGCGGATTTAGATCAGGAATTAATGTAACAGGAATTTTAAAGAAGGATACTGCACCTAAAATAATGACAAGAAACATAGTGACTAACGTAAAAACGGGTCGTTTGACCGAAAAACTACTAATCTTCATTGATCTATTCCTCTCTTTTCTCAGCGCTCCAGCTGGAGAAACCTTTTCATCTTTCCACCATACCACCTGAATAGCGTACTTTCACCGATATTTGCTCGAATCATAACGAATACACACAAAAATTATTCACAATTTTAACAAATAACCCGGACGGATTACAATGAATCCGTCCGGGCCGTATATTTTACAATTTATAATTGGTTATACAGTTTGATATCCGGGTATTTATCTTGGAACCAACGCATCGCAAAATTGTTTTCAAACAAGAAAACTTTGTGATCATATCGATCTTTTACGAGTAATGCACGTTGTCCTGCCATGGTCTCTTTTACATCTTCTTCGTTTTCAATCCAGCGCGCTACTTTGGATCCCATTGTCTCCATCTGGACTTCCACATGGTATTCCGCTCTCATACGATGTTCGAAAACTTCGAATTGAAGCTGCCCCACTGCACCGAGAATGACTTCTTCCGTATGCAATGTTTTGTAATACTGAATAGCTCCTTCCTGCACAAGCTGTAAGATTCCTTTGTGGAACTGTTTGGATTTCATGACGTTTTTAGCATTTACTCTAACAAAAAGCTCGGGAGTAAATTGTGGAAGCGCCTCAAATTGAAAGTTTGCTTTACCACTGATGACCGTGTCACCAATTTGGTAGTTACCTGTGTCATATAACCCAATAATATCGCCTGCTACTGCCTGATTGACAGTTTCGCGGTCATCTGCAAGGAATTGAGTCGTTTGCGTTAACTTGAAGTTTTTAGAAAGACGCGGAACCGTTACCGTCATGCCACGCTCAAATTCACCAGAAACGATTCGAACAAATGCAATCCGATCCCGATGTGCAGGATTCATGTTAGCCTGAATTTTAAAGATAAAGCCTGAAAAAACTTCAGACTCAGGATCTACAAATTCAGCATCTTTCGTTAACCTAGGTTGAGGCTCAGGTGCGAATTGTAAAAATGTTTCTAAAAATGTCTGAACACCAAAATTAGTCAACGCACTACCGAAGAATACAGGTGTCAAATCGCCTTTAGCGATACGTTCTTCATCAAAGTCGTTCCCAGCTTCATTTAATAGCATGACATCTTCTAGTGCTTGCTTATAGTAAGAAGTCTCTTTCATGGAGTGTTCTACTGCAAGCTCACCGTCTTCGTCGATTGGAAGGAAACGTTCCTCGTCTGCATTCGGACGCGCTAGCTCTATACGTTCATTGAAACGATCGTAAATGCCTAGGAACTCTTTCCCCATACCAATTGGCCAATTCATTGCATAAGATTGGATTTCCAACACTTCTTCTAGTTCTTCCATTAGCTCCAAAGGCTCTTTACCTTGGCGATCCATTTTATTAATGAATGTGAAGATAGGAATTCCGCGCATTTTACATACTTTAAATAATTTAATGGTCTGTGGCTCGATTCCTTTTGCTGAATCAACCATCATGACGGCAGCATCCACTGCCATTAACGTTCTATACGTATCTTCACTGAAGTCTTCGTGTCCGGGTGTATCCAAAATATTGACACGTTTGCCTGCATAGTCAAATTGTAAAACGGAAGAAGTGACAGATATTCCACGTTGTTTTTCAATTTCCATCCAGTCAGAAGTAGCGAACTTTCCTGATTTCTTTCCTTTAACTGTACCAGCATCACGAATCGCTCCGCCAAAATATAGTAACTTTTCAGTAATTGTCGTTTTACCGGCATCGGGGTGAGAAATAATCGCAAACGTTCGCCGCGATGTGATTTCATCATGTCTATTTTTTTGCATCCATTGTACTCTCCTTTTGCTTACGTTTTCTATCATAGAGAGAATAGGAATGCATTTCAATGGTTTTCATTGAATTGACTAAAAAACTATAAACTCTCAATTCCAAACTGTACTTCACTTATTGATGGGTGTGTCGCCGAACTTTTTGGTTGCTTCCTCAAGTGCAATGTTTGCATCCGAATGCGCATATTTCGTATTGCCGATAATTTGAAAATCTTCGTGACCTTTTCCAGCAAATATAATGATGTCTCCCGCATTTGCTTGCTCAATAGTATGACGCACTGCTTCTTCTCTATCCCCTATACATGCGTACTGGTTATGCGGCATAGTGGCACTAAGTTCCGATAAGATCGACTCGTATGGCTCGTCTCGTGGATCATCTGTCGTAAAGACAACATAATCTGCCGCTGCCGCTTTTTCTCCCATGATTGGGCGCTTAAGACGATCACGATTGCCTCCCGTTCCTATTAAGAATAATAGACGGTTGCCTTCCTTTTTTAAAGGTTGCACTGTAGCAATCGCTTTTTCAATCGCATCCGGCGAATGTGCATAATCGATGAAAATAGTCAGTGGTAAAGATGTTTCCACTTTTTCAAGACGGCCTTTCACTGTCGATACATTCGCCAGTAGCGGTAAAATATCTTCTGTCGCCATTCCTTTCGCATATAACGCTGCAATTGCGGCCAACGAATTATAGACGTTAAACTCTCCAATCAACGGCATCGTAACGGGGAACGTTCCATCTGGAGCATGCAATTGGAATTTCGTAAAGTTCGACTGCATTTCAATCGCTGTTGCTTGGAATGAAGACTTCACATGAATACCGTATGTGTAAATTGGGAACGATGTCATTTCGATCATCTTACTGCTCCATGGATCATCAGCATTGATGATTGCATACTTTTGTTGATCAAGTTGCTGACCCAATTGTGCAAACAGTAAACCTTTCGCCGCACTGTAATTCTCCATCGTTTTGTGATAATCCAAATGATCATGCGTTAAGTTAGTGAAGATCGCGATATCAAATTCCGTTCCTGCCAATCGTCCTTCAACTAATCCGTGTGAAGACACTTCCATGATCATTGATTCGCAACCTTCATTTGCTGCTTGCGCAATCATCTGCTGAGTAGTCAAAACATCAGTCGTTGTATTTTCCGTTTCATAGAGGATGTCATTTAATTTAAAACCAATCGTACCAGAAACAGCTGTTTTTTCATCATTCTGTCGTAGCATGTCATGAATGATGTTGCCGACACTCGTTTTTCCATTAGTTCCAGTAACACCGATCATTTTCATCCGCTTCGAAGGATACTGATAGTACTTAGATGCCAATAGCTCAATCGCTTTTGATGTGTTTTCGACATAGACGACCGCTGTACGGTCTTCATCTATTATGATAGGCTCTGATGCGATAATAACACGTGCGCCACTCAATAATGCACTCTTGACGAAGTGATGACCATTCACTGTATAACCTTTTAGACAAACAAATACCCCTCCGTCTTGAACAGCTCTTGAGTCGACCGCTACGTCTGTTATATTTTCAGGTAATGTTCCTTTAATTGTTTTTACAGGTAGTACAGATAGTAAATCTTTCGTGTTCATTTGGTCTCCTCCAATACGTTGGTGAATAACTCGTGTAAGTATAACAAAAAGGCGAATAGTAATTCAAAAAGGTTTTTTATTCTGGAAAATGAAGTGTTATAGAATGTATCTATCATTCCTATTATACGCATCTTTTCTTATCACATCCAGCATGGAATATAGCGTGAAGTTTCTATATCATGCCGAAATATTTACTCCTATTGTCCGTTACTTGAATGATGTTGATTTGTAAAAAGATCATCGGTGATCACAAAGGCACTTTGCTGGTCAAAAGACAGCAAAGCGCATCTCAATAGTTTGAATTTCCTTACAGTTAGCGAATGAAACGCTTTACTACTGACAATTTCCCTCTATATGGAGGAAATGCTATAGGCACCGATACTGCGGTACTCTTTTTCATCATGGATTTCGAATGGGAGAATGTTTCAAAACTTGCTTTTCCATGGTATTGATTCATTCCAGAAGGCCCTACTCCGCCAAACGGTAAATGAATGTTGGCCACATGTGAAATGGTGTCATTGATGCAACCACCGCCAAAAGGCAATACTTCGATGAAATGATTGACTGCCTCATCGTTTTCAGTAAAAAGGTATGCAGCAAGCGGCTTAGGTAACATGCTAATGTGCTGAATGGCCACACCTAAATTATCATACGGAAGAACAGGCAAAATCGGCCCAAATAACTCCTCTTGCATACTTGCGCTATTCCAGTCCGAAAGCGCTAAAATCGTCGGCTCGATGTATTTATCCGCAGCATCTGTCTTGCCGCCTTCTACGATATATGCTTGATCTTGCTCTAATATTTTCGCCAGCCGATCGAAATGACGATCCGCAATTATGCGACCGTAGTCAGCACTCTTCTGTGCATCCTTCCCGTAATAACGTTGGATAGCGCTCTTCATTTCAGTTAACAACTCATCGTAAATCGAAACGTCAGCTAATACATAGTCTGGTGCTACACATGTTTGACCTGCATTCATATACTTACCCCAAACAATCTTCTCTGCCGCTTTTTTGATATCTGCGGTATGATCGACAACGGCTGGACTTTTTCCGCCCAATTCTAGTGTCAATGGAGTCAATCTCTCCGCACAAGCTTTCATGACGATTTTCCCTACTTTTGCACTTCCGGTAAAGAATACATAATCAAATGGTGCGCCAAGTAACAGTTGTGTCTCTTCTTTGTGACCATGCACAACGGTTACATACTCCGCTGGAAAGACACTTGAAATGATTTTGTCTACGACAGCAGCTGTATGCAATGCATCTTCCGAAGGTTTCAACACTGTACAATTCCCTGTTGCGATCGAGCCTATTAACGGATCAATCAACAGTTGGAACGGATAGTTAAAGGGTCCGATAATCAATACAGTGCCATATGGTTCCTTCACGATAAAGCTCATTGCCGGTTGTAAATGGAGTGGTGTCTTAACTTTTTCAGGCGCTGCCCATTCTTCCAAGTGATCCATCATATGTGTAATACTGGATAACACAAAGCCTATCTCTGCTACATAGGCTTCGAGCGGAGGTTTGTGTAGATCTTTATGCAATGCATCCGAGATTTCTTTCTCATGCTTTTGAATCGCTTTATACAGCTTTTCCAGCATCATTTTTCGAAATGAAATACTACGCGTTACTCCTGAGACATAATATTGCTTCTGTTTGTTCATAATCATTTCAAGTTCCAGACTGGTCATTGCCAAATTATCCACACTCCTCATGATTGTTGTTGTTATCAGTCTACCATTTTATTCAATAGAAAAAACTTCAGACGATTGATTCGACTGAAGTTTCTACGTATTTTATATTTTATTTTTCATGAGTCGCAATGAATTTAATACGACAATGACCGTCGCACCCATATCTGCCATGACCGCCATCCATAATGTCAGCCAACCTGGAATAATGAGAAGTAGCGCAAGTACTTTTAAACCAAGTGCGATCGAGATATTTTGTACAATGATTTGTTTCGTGCGCGAGCTTAATTTGATCGTATAGGGAAGTTTCTCCAAGTCATCTGCCATCAATGCAATATCTGCCGTTTCAAGTGCAGTATCTGTTCCTGCACCTCCCATTGCAATACCGACATTTGCTGTAGCTAATGCTGGCGCGTCGTTCACTCCGTCACCCACCATTGCTACTTTACCATATTGACCTAATGATTTAATCATCTCGACTTTTTGATCGGGTAATAATTCTGCTTTGACTTCCGATAACCCAAGTTGCCCTCCAATTGCTAGAGCGGTCGATTGATTATCACCCGTTAGCATCACCGTCTTCTTACCCATCTCATGAAGCTTCTGGATAACCTTCACACTACTTTTACGCACTTGATCAGCTACTGCTATTATTCCCTCTAAACCCGCTTCAGACCAGACGAGCATAACGGTTTTACCTTGTTTCTGAAACGCTAAAATCTGCTGTTCAATGGATTCTGCCACTGTGTTCATTTCCCGGAATAAATTAGGACTTCCCACATGTACGACACGCTCTCCAATCATAGCTTTTGCGCCTTTGCCTGTAATGGATTGGAATTGATGTACCGACAGTAATCCAAGCGGTAATTTCTCCGCTGCCCGCATAATCGATGAGGCTAATGGATGTTGGGAAAACTTCTCAATAGAAGCTGCTTGTTGCACTATTTGATCTTCTGTTAATGAAGAAACCGACACGACATCTGTTACTTCCGGACGTCCTTCAGTCAGCGTACCTGTTTTATCAAAAGCTACCACGTTGATTTGTCCCGTTTCTTCTAAATGAATGCCACCTTTGATCAATACACCATTGCGTGCAGCGTTCCCAATCGCGGTAACGATCGCAATAGGCGTGGAGATGACTAATGCGCAAGGGCAGCCAACTACTAATACGACAAGACCTTTATAGAACCATTCACCCCATACTCCACCTATTAAAAGTGGAGGTATAATCATGATCAGTAAAGAAATAACTAAAATAGCTGGTGTATAGTATCTCGCAAAGCGATCGACAAATTGTTGTGTCGGTGCTTTTTCCGCCTGAGCTTCTTCTACTAAGTGAATGATTTTGGCAATCGTAGTATCTTCAGCTAGTTTCGTCACGCGGACTTGCATTGCACCTTCCTCATTCAAGGTACCTGCAAACACTTCGTCTCCTAGTACTTTGTGTACGGGCACAGACTCACCTGTAATGGCGGCTTGGTTAACGGATGAGTCACCTTGGATCACTTCACCATCCATCGCAATCTTTTGTCCCGGTTTAATCAAAATCACATCATTAATTCGTAAATCCTCTACATCTACTTCCAATTCATTATTTCCGCGAAGTACAATGGCCGTTGTAGGGGCGATTTCAATTAGTGATGTAATGGAATTTCTCGCTTTATCAATTGAATAACTTTCCAATGCTTCACTGACAGAGAAGAGGAACACTACGACCGCACCTTCTGCCCAGTCACCAATGAGTGCAGCCCCAATGACTGCGATTGTCATCAATGTAGACATATCAAATTCAAGTTTAAAAAGATTCGTTAATCCTTCCTTCATCAAACTGAATCCACCGATTATAATGGCAGAGAGAAACAGAGCAATCGACAGCCAGTTATGATCACCATTTGCGGTAGATACTGCATACCCTGCTAGTAGCAAAACTAACGAAGTAATAGTCGTTTGATTTTCACGTTTTTTCCAAAAAGGCGTATGTTGTTTACTAATCCGCTGTTTTTCAGGAAACACTTTAATACCGTCAAATGCCCCAGCCTCTTCTAATTGCAAAATAGAAGCCTCTCCCGCAACGGTTAATTTGGATGCACCAAAGTTCAACTGCACATCTTCCACAGACTCAATCTGCCGGACATTTTTCTCGAATTTCGCAGCACAACTTGTGCACGATAAATTTTGCAGGCGATAGACATTTTTCTCAGAAGCCATGTGACCAGTCCTCTCAAAAATTCGTTCATTTTACCTTTCAACATTCAACCGTCCGTTTGATTGATTAATTTTAGTATATGCAATTCAAGATATTTTGTCAATTTAGCCATTCAACTATACATTTGAATGAAATCACATAAAAAAGCAGTTCCTTGGATATCCTAAGGAACTGCAAAATGAACCATTTTTTATTTTGAGCGCGTAATGAAGATTTGCGGTACTTCCGCTTCAAATCGAACTAATTCCCCTGTACGTGGATGTAGAAAAGACAAAGCTGTGGCATGAAGTCCCACTCTACGCAAAGGGTTGCCTGTAGCACCATACTTTTTGTCACCCATCACTGGATGACCCAATTCTTCCATATGCACACGGATTTGATTTTTTCGGCCGGTTTCCAGAAGAACTTCCAACAATGAGCAACTTTTATTCGCTTGTACTCTTCTATAATGTGTAATGGCATGTTGTCCTCCATTGTCAGTTGGGCTTGAATATACTCTGAATGCACTATTTTCCGTTAACCAAGACGAAATAGTTCCTGATTGTGTACGTACTTTCCCTTCGACAAGCGCAGTATACAAACGTTCCTTTACCGATTCATTCCATGTACTTTGCAACGCTTGCTGGGTTTCTTCGTTTTTAGCAAACATCATCACACCCGATGTATCTCTATCCAGACGGTGCACAACAAAAATTCGGTTTTCAGGATGACTCCTCTTCACATACTTTGTAATTTCTCTATAGGCAGTCTGATCTTTTTCTTTTTCAGAAGCTACAGAAAGAATGCCTGCATCTTTATTGATCACGATAATATCGTCATCTTCGTGGAGAATAGATACACCGACTAATTTAGAGACATTTATAGCCGTTTTATTGCTTTGTATTTCCACCTTTTGTCCAGGCGCTAACGGCTGATTATGCTTTGTTGTCATCTGACCATCCACCATAACTTGGCCACGTGTAAGAATGGATTTCACTGAATTTCTACTGCTTTTTGACATAACCTTCAATAAATACGGCAAGAGCTCTATCTGTTCTTCCACTGTATATTTTTGTACATTAGATGTAATCTGTTTTCTTTTCATTGTATGTTAGCCCTCCTGCTTATTTAAATAGGTGCTCGTATTATAACTATTCACCGCATGACGGATGGTGCGCTTGAATATCATTTGACAGTACATGTGAAAAAATCTAGACATAAAAAAACAGCCCCTAGACATTCGGTCTAATAGGACTGTTTATTGTTATAAACCGTGTTCCTACGGTAAATAACTTAGGTTTGGCACCTATGACTCCGACTGGGCTCGAACCAGCGACCTCCACCCTGTCAAGGTGGCGCTCTCCCAGCTGAGCTACGGAATCGATCATACTAGGATGTGCCTATTGAAGTGAGTTAGTTAGGCTCTCAAGCACAAATACTATAATAGCATTATCTTTCCTTGTTGTAAACAAAGAAATTAAAAATCGATAATTCTTCTATACCATTAGAAAAATTACCGACTTTTATGGACGTTTATTAGACTATTCAGAGACGCTTCTCCCTTCACTTACTGCATAGGGTTTAATTGTTCTTCTGTTGATTCATTCTCAAAATATAAAAACTCTTCATGATCCAGCTCACTCATACGTTCTTTGTTGAAACCATGTGCCAAGTGCCCTTCAAAAACGTTTTCCCACCATGTCTCTTGTGTACTCATAGTATTTTCTCTCCTTTTTGATTTGATTGGTTTCTGTACCGATCTATATAGTTTATTCGTTATGACTGATTCGCTTATATGTAGTATATACATAACTCGTGTTGGTAAAACTGCGTAATTAGTCCAAAATAATTTGACTTATTTTTGGTCCTTCGGCTTCTTGACTTTTATTTTATCATGTGTTTTGAAATTCAAGTTTCGATGGAATCCTTATATAGTAGACCCGTCCTCTAGTAAAAATTCTATTTAATCTAGTTCTTTTCAGCCAACAAGATTTATAGAGATGTAAGAGCGTGTACAACTTTCTGAAAATTCTTATCTTTCATTAGTAAAATAAAAGACTTGCAAGCTCCATTTCGAGCTGGCAAGTCTTTTTAGAAATTATTTAATTTGAAGCCAATGTTGGCGAATTATTTTTCTTATTACCCATCCACTGAGACACCAGCAAGACGATGAATAATACTAAACCGATAATATCTGTGATAGTTTCTGGGTAGATCAACAACATGCCTGTACATATCGTGATGACTCGCAGAATCCAGTTCAGTTTACTATACCAGAAACCAATGATCCCCGCCCCGATTGCGACCATACCAATAATGGCGGTCAAAGTCACCCAAACAATCTCTAGTATACTCGAGTCGAGCATCAGCATCGCCGGATTAAAGACGAACATGTACGGGATGATGAATGCAGCAATTGCTAGTTTTGCGGAAGTGACACCAGTCTTGATCGGATCCCCACCTGAAATACCAGAGGCTGCAAAGGCAGCGAGTGCAACAGGCGGTGTGATATCTGCAATGATACCAAAGTAAAATACGAATAAGTGTGCAGATACCGCCACTACAATCGGCACAGCTGCACCTGTAGGCTCATCTAGCATCAATAATGTAATGATAGCAGGGGCCGCGATTGTAGATGTAATAACATAGTTTGCCGTCGTTGGAGAGCCCATCCCCAAAATGATTGCCGCGAACATCGTGAAAATTAATGTGAGCAAGATGTTACCGCCGGCTGCCGAGATCAAGCCGGTTGCCAAGCTAAGCCCAAGACCCGTCTTGACGACAACACCGACAATAATACCCGCACAAGCTGTTGCAGCTGCTACAGCCAATGCTGTACGGGCACCATCTACTAACGCCTCAATCATATCTTTAAAGCCAATTCTCGTTTCTTTACTAATTGCACTTACTGCAATGGTTAATACGATACCGAGTAAAGCCGCTTTCATCGTCGGAATACCTATTAATAGGAAGACAATAATACCTATAATCGGTAGTAATAAATAAATCTTTTTTAGCGTTTCTTTACGATTAGGAATTTGCGAGGCATCCATCCCTTGCAAACCAACACGCTTTGCTTCGAAATGGGTCATGATCCAAATTCCGGTGAAGTACAGCAACGCAGGGATAGCTGCTGCTTTGGCAATTTCCCAATACGTAACGCCGCCGATAAATTCAACCATCAGGAATGCAGCGGCCCCCATGATGGGTGGCATAATCTGCCCACCTGTAGACGCAGCTGCCTCTACTCCGCCTGCGAATTCTTTTCGGTACCCTAGCTTCTTCATCATCGGGATCGTGTACGAACCAGATCCCACGACATTTGCTACAGAACTACCTGAAATTGTACCTTGCAAAGCACTTGAGAAAATAGCGACTTTTGCCGGTCCGCCAGTCAAACGTCCCGCCAATACTACCGCCAAGTCATTAAAGTAGTTACCAACACCAGTCTTTACTAAGAACGCTCCAAACAACAGGAAGACGAATATGAAAGTGGCGGATACACTGATTGGCGTACCGAGAATCCCGTCCGTTGTAAAGAACATGAGTTGAACGAGATTTTCCACACTTTGCCCTCTATGTGCAAGGAACCCTGGGAAATAAGGTCCAAAGAACGCATAAACTAGAAACACTACGGAAATGATTGTGATCGGCATTCCTACCGCACGTCTTGCTGCCTCTAGTGTGAGGAGAACCGCTAAAATACCGATAATTAAATCGACATCGGATACACGCCCCACACGAAATACTAGTTCGTCGATAAATAGTGGCCAGTATAAACCAACTGCTATCGCCAATAAGGATAAAATAATATCATAAAACGGAACTTTGTCACGACGCACACTGATCTTTTTCCTAGCAGGGAACAATAGGAAAATAAGTGATAGAGCAAATCCTAAGTGAATCGATCGCTGGATTTGAGCTGTAAATGGTTTTCCAATCGCTGTATACAGCTGGAAAATCGAAAATGCTAACAAACCGAAAAATACAATCTTCCCGATAAGACCTTTCAGATCTCTCGTATTGGATTCAGGGTCGTACTTTTGAAGAATTTCGAGTTGTTCTTGTTCAGAAAGTGTACCCATTTCTTCATCAGAGATAGCGGGAATATCTTTTTCCCGATCTTTATTATTTTTCATTTAATCTGACTCCTTTTAACATCTTATAATTTGAAACCTTCGCCACATGAAATTCATAAGAATGCCCCTTTTGAAGAAATTCTTTTAGATGATAATCTTGTTGCTCATATCGCAAAGACAGATCTGTATTCACCCTACCTACGTAGAGAACAAACGAGTCTATTACGCGGTTTTCGAATGTAAGCGTATAAACACCATCTTCTACTTGCAGTGTTTCGCCTTCCTCTGCATAACCCGGCAAACCGATGGCTACATCTTCATACTGCATAAATTCGAAACGGAGCTTTCCATTGTCGGTAATGCGATACTGCTCTTTCACATTGGACAAATGGATTGAATGAATATATTGAATTTGAAAATTTCTATTCTCGTGTAATGGAAGATAATACGCTTTTGGTTGTTCGCTCCGAACCTCTTCAAATATGATCATTTGTCTATACGGATAAAACCAGATGATCAGCATTACAATTCCGATTAGAAACGTCAGCAGAAGAACGATTTTTCGTAATTTCATCCGCTAAATCCTTTCTGTTTCATTACATATAAACGATAAAATAGTTTATGTATTCCGCTAATTGTTTTTAAAAAAGTAAGAATGGGACGAATAAAGCTTTCGCTTTACCGCCCCCAAATGATTCTATCCGATAACTTATTCAGTTTATTTGTTCACTTCGTCAAAGTACTTCTGTGCACCTGGGTGTACAGGAATACCAATTCCATTCAAACCGTTTTCTGCTTTAATCAAAGCACCTTTAGCATGTTGGATTTTCGAAGCATTTTCATAAATTGCCTTTGTGATCTGGTAACCAAGTTCTTCAGAGATATCGTTCTGCATCACAAGCATTGCACCTACTGATACTGCAGGTGTCTCTTCTTTGGAACCATACGTTCCAGCAGGGATTATTTCTTTAGTGTAATATGGATATTTCTCGATTAATTCGTCCGCTTTGTCTTCTTCCACTGGAATAACGAAAACTTCTGAAGTAGCGTTTAGACCTTCAACAGCACCTGTTGGAGTTCCAGCTGTAATGAATGCAGCGTCAATTTGTCCAGCTTGTAGACTTTCTTGTGACTCACCGAAGTCCAAGTTTTGTGCTTTGATATCGCTTAAAGCTAAACCATGGATTTCAAGCAATTGCTCAGCGTTAGCAGCTGTTCCTGAACCTGGCGCTCCTATTGAAATACTTTTGCCTTTTAAGTCTTCAAATGTCTTGATATTGTTTTTCTTCAACGTAACCAATTGAACTGTTTCCGGATAAAGTGCACCAATAGCGGATACGTCGTCAATTACATCCCCATCAAACATCATTTCACCTTTAGAAGCGTAGTATGCGATGTCAGTTTGTACGAATGCAATGTTTGCATCTCCATCTTTAAGTGCTGTCATGTTTGCAGCAGATGCTTGAGATACTTCAGCAGTCGTCTTGATTCCTGTCTCTTCAGTAATGAATTCAGCAAAAGATCCACCTAATGGATAATAAGTGCCTTGTGTTCCCCCAGTAAGTAAGCTCAAGAACTTGTAGTCTTGCTCTGTCTTACCTTCATCTTTGTTCCCGTCGGCTTTTTCATCGTTACCGCAAGCTGCGAGCACAAGAAGCGCAAGCATGGAAACTAACGCCAGTAGGCGAAGTGAATTTTTCTTCATGTGACCATCTCCCCTTTACATTTTGTAGTCATAGACACTACCATTCTACCATGAAAGCGCTTTAACTTGTCAATATAATAATAATTTATATATTATTTCCTGTTCCTTTTATGCTCTTGACCCCCGTAAATGTATAGCCTTTATCAGGTGTTGCCCCAACACCTATTCCAGCGAAGGCGACTGCCGTGGTAGAGGTAGTGGTTCTAATGGACTCTCCACTCTCACCGCTTACCACATCCTCATAACAGAACCGTAATCCTAGACGCACTGACTAATTTCATCTACAACAAAAAAACTGCTGCTAGAAATGATGATCTAGAGCAGTTCGTTTTAATTATGAGCTCTTGCCATTTTGTACATCTTCAAACGTAAGGCCTGCTTCTTTCAAATCGCGCGTTCTATGCGCAATTCTAGATGCCGCACAAGCCGCCACACTTGCCACTAAATCATCTAAGAACGTATGGATACCAATTCCTTTTTTTGTATCCAATTCGTTGATGATGCCGACTTTATTCTTATCTAAGTGACCGAATGTAGTAACGGCGATTGACCCATACGTGTATACCGCACCCAATGCAATCGTTTCATCCACTCCAAATAACCCCTCGTCTGATTCAACGATTTGCTGAAGCGGTCCCGATAATTGACCTCTTTCAGCAATTTCATCCAATTCAACTCCAACCAATATGGCATGTTGCAATTCACGTTTACGAAGAACGCTTTCTACTGAGTCGATACACTGTTCGAGTGACAAACCTTTGTTATAAGGCACTTGCAGTTCATACACAATTTTTGCAATATCTTCAATCTTAACCCCACGACGGATCAACGCGTCTTTTGTTGCCGCAGTCACAACGTCCGAATGAACAATGTTTTTACCTTCATCCATATTATTTCCCCTCTCTCTCTTCATATGCAATAGTTTTCACTAGCTTTACACTGTTATTTATCGGTATGATATTTAGTAAGTGTACATTAATTATGGAGGTCCTACAAAATGAATCCAGGAAAAATTGAAGAAATTCGTTTTTACAGTAATGAATTACAAGAAGAAATGGAACTATTGATATATTTGCCATCACGCTATTCCCCTTTATACAAACATAATGTCATGCTCGTATCTGATGGCAAAGATTATTTTCAACTCGGACGGATTGGTCGAATTGCCGATGAATTAATGGAAGAAGAAATTATTGAACCGGTCATCATCGTAGGAATCCCATACAAAACGGTGCAAGAACGCAGACGTATGTATCATCCAGAAGGTGATCGACACAAAGCATATATCCGCTTTTTAGCGCACGAGTTAATTCAGTATATTGATGAAACCTACCCAACATACCAAATGGGCTCTTCAAGAATGTTGATGGGCGATTCACTGGCAGCATCGATTTCCTTATTGACCGCTTTAAAATATCCAAACTGCTTTGGAAATGTAGTATTGCATTCACCATTCGTTAATGAACACGTACTCGAAGCAGTTAAAGCCAATCAAACCCCTGCAAACCTTTCTATTTACCATGTGATCGGTGATAAAGAAACTGATGTACCCACAACTGCTGACGGCAGATTGGATTTTCTAACACCTAACCGAGAGCTGCATAAAATCATTAAAGAAAAAAGATTTCCTCACTATTATGAAGAGCTAGATGGAGATCATACATGGAAATCATGGCAACCTGATATTCGCCGTGCGCTGATTGAAATAAATAGCCTTTAGTAATAGAAAGAGACATGTTGGACTATTTTCTGATATACTAAAATAGATGTACCTAAAATTCAGTCAATTCACAAGGAGGCAAACTTAAATGAAATACGGTATTGTTGCATTCCCTTCAAAAAAACTTCAAGATTTAGCAAACGGCTATCGGATGAGATATGATCCGCATTATTCGCTGATTACACCTCATATGACGCTGAAAGATCCATTCGAAGCGAATGACAAGGAAATTGAAGAAGTAGCAAATGCGTTAAAAGAAATTACCATTAAAAACAGCCCTTTTGAGTTGAAAGTTACAAAAGTTGGCTCGTTCGCACCAACGACGAACACGATTTACTTTAAAGTTGTACCGAACGACGAAATTCTCGCGTTGCATAAGGATTTAAATGTAAACTTCTATCACGATGAAAACAATTATGCTTTTGTTCCGCATGTTACAATTGCGCAAAACCTGACTTCTGGTGAACACGATGATGTGATTAACCAAATGAAGATGGTAGGTGTAGACCACACGGAAGTCATCGATCGTATTCATTTACTTTATCAACTAGAAGACGGATCGTGGACAGTCTATGAAACGTTCCGTCTTGATCGTGAGTCTTGATTTGCAGATTACAGTAAAAATCGTCTCAGATGAAAAAGGTCGGCAGGATGCGTATTCCGTCCGCAAGAAAGTTTTTGTGGAAGAACAGGGCGTCCCGCTGATCCTTGAGTTGGACGAACACGATCAAGAAGCTATCCACTTCGTCGTCTACGATGAAGTAGATCAACCAATCGGTGCCGGCCGCATGAGAGGTCTGGTAAATGCACACGGTAAAATAGAGAGAATCTGTATTTTACCTGAACATCGCGGTAAACATCTTGGAAAATTAATTATGAATACATTAGAAGAACATGCACGAAAGAATTCTATGAAAAAACTTATTTTGAATGCGCAATCCTATGCTGTGCCTTTTTACAAAAAGCTAGGCTACGTCGTAACATCGCCCGAATTCATGGACGCTGATATTCCTCATCGCGCCATGGAGAAAAGTTTGTTAAACGACTGATTGCACAGAAAAAATACCCCTTGCCACTCTAGTGGTAAGGGGTATTTCCTTGCGTCAGACATATGCGTTAATCGATTGGCCCTTTCCTACAACTTCTGCAATTTCAGGTGAGAATTGGGCTGGATTTGGCGCAATAAATCCATTTTTAACTAAAGGTTGAGGTGCACGATTTTTCCGTTGTTTCATCTGCTCTTCACGACGTCTTTCCTCATCTGCCAGAACATCTTCCCAATAGCTTGATTCCTCATTTTCCAGACGCACAGGATTTACGCGTCCGATATAAGCAAAATTATGACGTTCGTTATTCATACGTTCTGCATACTGTTGTGCTTGGTAATTTGGTATTGGTAGGATATAACCCATGATGTGCACCCCCTATTAAATATATTTTCATTAGTAGTTTACCCAGTTAGCTAGAAGTATAAACTTGTTTTAGTAAGTTTATTTTACTTACCACCTAGCATTTGTGATATGTCGTTTAAATTCAATCCTTTTCCACTTGTCAGGATGGAGTTAACCAGTTCATCTTCTACTGATTGTGGCACGTCTTTTTTAGCTACTTGACTAACTTTTCGAATGATTTTTCTTACTTGTTTTTCATCTTTAAAATCGGCATATTGGATGGCATTCGCTAATGCGAAGACTTCTTCCATCGGCACGCCCGTTTTAGATTCTATTTTTTTAAAGAATGAATCGTTCATATTCAGTTCTCCTCCTTAGAAATAGCTTCTGCCTACAATAATCAATAATATAAACAGAACTACAATCAAGACGAATGAAGAACCGCCATATCGTTCACCACATCCTCCGCCGTATCCGTAACCACCGTGACCTTGAGATGGATAACATCCGTACATGAAAAACCCCTCCTTTCTTTCTTCTCTACTATATGCAGAGAAGAATGAATTGGAGAGGGCGTTTTGGTAGTTTAAATATTTCCTTTTGAAGTAAAGAGCAATGCACCAATTAGTCCGAAAATAATTGCCGCACTGATTCCCGAACTTGTCACTTCAAACATCCCCGTTACTACACCGACCAAGCCGTGTTTCTCGGCTTCCGCCATCGCGCCATGTGTCAATGCGTTCCCGAATGAAGTAATGGGAATCGTAGCGCCAGCACCAGCAAAATCAATAAACGGTTCATACCAGCCGAAACCATCCAGCACCGATCCTGCTACAACCAGTGAACATAATGTGTGAGCAGGCGTTAACTTTGCGACATCCATCAGTAATTGCCCGATGACACAAATCAAGCCACCCACTATAAATGATGTAATGTATATAGATATCATGGCGCCGTCACCTCATCCATTGTCAGTTCAATAGCGTGAGCAATACACGGAATCGTATCCCCTTGTTGAAATGACAAAGGGGATAGTAAGGCACCGGTTGCCAGCAATAAAACCCGCTTATACTCTCCCGACAGCAACTTTTGATACACGTCGGAAAAAAATACCGCCGCTGAACAACCGGATCCGCTCGCTCCTGCTTTAAAGGACGGATCATTTCCATAAAATTCTTCTCCGGCATCCCGAAAGTTTTTCGTATGCGGTAAACCATTTTCATTTGCCAACGCTTTAAAGATTTTGAAACCATTACTTCCTAAATCCCCCGTGATGATCGTGTCATAATCATCGACCGTTTTACTATGTCCTGTTAAGTGATTCATCAATGTATCACTGGCCGCTGGAGCCATTGCAGATCCCATATTCAACGGATCCGTCATCCCCATATCTATCACTTTTCCTACAGTGGCACAGTCAATCACTGGGGTGCCTTGTTTATGTTGTCCAATCAATACAGCACCAGCCGCTGTGACCGTCCACTGTGCAGTTGCTCCTTTTTGTGAACCATACTCCACCGGATATCGAAACTGCCGTTCAATTGCATTATGTTGACTAGAAGAACCCGCCACGATCCAGTTTGCATGCTTCGCATCCGCGAGCAATGCCGCTGTAATCATAGATGAAACAGAAGTAGCGCAAGCGGAAAACAGACCAATATACGGAATAGCTAATGCGTGGGCTGTGAAATTAGAAGGTGTCATTTGATTGACTAAGTCACCAGTTAATAAGAAATCAATTTTCTCCGGCTGTTTCTTCGCTTTACTCAGTGCAATCAATACAGCATCATACATTAACTGCTTATGACCGTCTTCGTTCGTCGGCAAATCACAACGCTCATCTTCGTACGATTTGTCGAATTGCTGCGCAAACACACTTTTCTTTTTTTCCAATGGACCTGCCGTTACACCTGTTGCATAAATACTTGGCTTGGAATGAAAGGTTAACACTCCTCGTTTTACCATGAGACCACACCAAATTTCACTAAGATAGTCTTGATCAGCGCTACAACGAAGGCAGAAAAGACACCAAATAAAATAACTGAACCAGCTAGTTTAAACATATTCCCGCCAACACCTAGTACATATCCTTCCGATTTATGTTCAATAGCAGCCGAGACGACGGCATTGCCGAATCCTGTAATCGGTACCGCCGCACCTGCCCCGCCAAATTGGGAAATCTTTTTATATAGTCCAAAACCCGTTAACAACATGGCGATGAAAATCATTGTGGCAACAGTTGGATTACTCGCTGTGCGTTCCGTAAAGTCAAAGTACGTAATATAAAAAAGTGCAATAAATTGGCCAATTAGACATATCAAACCACCAATTAAGAAAGCTTTAATGACATTTTTCATAATGGGTGGTTTAGGTGATAACTCTTTCTCTATTTGGGCATACTTTTCCTGTTGCATTAGGTTTGCTCCTTTTCAATTGATTTGATTTTATCAATTTTCTTTCGATAATTTTTCTCGCTTTTTTTATTGATCAGCTTCTCCGTTTCCAATAAGATTTTACTGTCTGCCGACACTGTGACTTTTAAGTCAGGATACTCACGTTCCAATTTTTTTTGAATTTTGTTGGCAATAGCTTTCTTTTGAAATCGGGAAAACGTATTGACACGAATCCCTGCTAGCAACTCATCTTCATATAGCAGTACCTTTGCTAGTTTCACATGTTCATTACTCATCAAAACATTCTCTAATGAACGCTCATCGTACGGAGTAGTATTTTTAATATATGTTCCTTTCTCACTACAACCAGTGAGTAGACCAAGAATAAGTAATAATATACTCAGCTTCTTCAAATGCGACGCCTCCCTTCTGTCTAGCATGTATCTTTTATGTCGGATTTATGCATATTGAGGAAAGCGCCCTGTCATGTCGATTACCCATGCATAAAGTATAGAGAACGACAAACAGGAGGTGGACAGTAGTGGGATGTGAAAAAAAAGACAGCAAACATGATGGCTGTCATAAGTCGAATTGTATTTGTGAAGTAGTACGCTTTATCCAACGCGTCCAGAATACGTGTCCGGAAGTGGATTGTGTAGAGTGTGATACAGATTGTTTCATGGCGCCGCTTGGCAGTTTGGTTAGCCCGGTTAGAGGCCGCGTCAACACACGCGTGTTCAGTTTGCTGACGGGTAATGGGGACTATTTCAAGGCCGTATTTAGAGGTGGTAAACGGAAGCATTATCCTAAAATGACAGCAGAAGAGACACTAGCTAATCATAAATCGACACATCATAAACATACGAGCTGTGTTTCCGTATTTTTTCGTGTACAGACCGTGTTTGATTCTTGCTGTGCTACCATTCAAGTATTGCAGCCTTTGTATAACGGACACCCGTTTGATATTACGACGGACGGAAAAATCTGTTATGAAAAAATTTGTAAGGTGAATGGTTTTGGACCTACGAATACATGCTTGACGGTTGATTTGAGCTGCTTCTGCGGCATTCAGTGTATCGATGATGTGTTTATCGATTTCTGCGATGAAGATTGATTTGTTTCTTGCAATGCTAAATGGCGAACCCTGCAGTAATAGGGTTCGTCTTTTTTGATGTAGCAAAAGAAATGTATGGAATGCAGGAGCGTCGTTGAACTACCTTTCAGGTGAACGCTTTCTACATCAACGAAAAAACAAGAGGCTTGGACAAAACTTAAAAAACAGTCCGTTCCCCAACGCTACAAAAGGCGCGCTTTCCGCGGGGCGCGCTTGAGCCTCCTCGTCGCTAAGTGCAAATACATGCTCTTAACGCTCCGCTTTTAATCGCAAAAGCCGTCCTTCGTAACGGCTCTCGCTACCTGCGGGGTCTCAACATTCGCGCTGAATCCCGCAGGAGTCGGCCTTTTTCCGCTTCGGTACACTCTTGATTACTAACGAATTAAACTTTATAAATACGTTTTAGTGAATTAAAAAAGGTATGAAAGTGTCTTCTTCTTCATACCTTTTGAGGTTGTGTCCCAGCCTCCTTAAAATTAAATTCCTTGATCTTGTTCTTCATACACTACTTTTTCAACTGCCAACGCTACGTTAATGTGTACGTTTGGATCTAATGGATGCGGGACTAAATCGTCACGCTTAGTGCTATCGACAATGGCCAAAGCTGCAGCGATCAGCATGGGATACGTAATGGCTTTCGCATTTGCATTTAATGCACCACGAAAGATGCCCGGAAAGCCTAGGACGTTATTGACTAGACGACCATCCGCCGCATAGGCTGCGCCTGCTTCCAAAGCGATTTCCGGAGTGATTTCTGCGTTGGGGTTAGATAAAGCCAAAATGATTTGACCTTTACGAATCATTTCTGGCTTGATGAGATTAGCAACACCAGTTGTCGCAATGACTACATCGCATGTCTCCATGATTTCTTCCATTGTTTCAACTACAGTCCCACCGTGCTTCGCTAACATCTCTTTCGCATGGGGATTAGGATCTGTTCCTTTCATTTCCGCTACACCATATGCCATAAACATACGACTGATTGCTAAGCCGGCTGCGCCTAAACCAATTTGTCCGACTGAAGCATTAGCCAGATCCACTTCAACATGCTTGCATGCTGTGAGCGCTGCTGCCAATGCTACGACCGCTGTACCATGCTGATCATCATGCATAACAGGAATCGGCAATTCTTTTTTCAAACGCTCTTCGATTTCAAAGCAATGCGGGGAACCGATATCTTCCAGTAAAATCGCACCAAACCCTTGATGGATATGTTTGATCGTTTCTACGACTTCATCCGGATTGCTCGTATCAAGTAAAATAGGGATCCCACTAATACCGACGAATTGATCAAACAAAACAGCTTTTCCTTCCATAACCGGCATACCCGCTACAGGACCAATATCTCCAAGCCCTAAAATAGCCGTACCATCTGTCACGATTGCCACTGTATTTGAAATACCTGTGAAATAATTTGCCTGTTCCGGATCTTCTTGGATCGTTTTGCAAACACTTGCCACACCTGGTGTATACACTCTCCGTAAATCTGCCAGAGAACGGATTTCATGAGTGGCTTTCATATGAATTTTTCCGCCTTCATGCATTTGCAATACATCATCTGTAATCGCTTGAACTTTAATACCTTGTTTCAAGTTTTCAATCGCCACCACTATTTCAGCCAAATGCGCTTGATCATTACATTGCAACGCGATTTCTCTAATCGTAGAAAGCGTTCCTACTTTAATCGTCTGGATGTCACCAATATCTCCATTTAGTTGACCGATTGCCATAGTTACCTTGCCAAGATTCCCAGGTTTAGAAGGTGTTTCGATAATTAAATTACGCAAATACTGTCCTTGAGCCATCTTCAATATACCCCCTACTATATTTTAGTATATTTTACAGTATTTCTGCCTACTTCCATAAAAAAACACACATCTCTACTTATTCAAGATGTGTGCTCTTCATTCAAGCCTTAATATCAATTGAAACGCCCTTTGTTGGATACGCTACAGATTGGTTTTCAAGGCCGTTCAGCATATCATTCATAGCAGAAGTCTCCATTGAAAGAGCCTTGTTCATGACGCTCATTTGAACGGTTGATTGCAAGCTTCTCAACTGGCTGGACATAATTGAATGGATATCCATATCGTTCAACTCCTTCCTGGTATACACTTCCTACTATCGGCTACTATTTTGATGATTGAAGGTTTTATTCGTTTGTTTCACCGAGAAATGCGTTTAACATCCACTGATGCTTCTCCACGCTCTGATAAACCGCATTTAACATATCCTCTGTCATATCATCTGAATCTTTTGATGCAAGTTCCATACCCTTTTTCAATGATTTCATTACTTTGTCAAAATCATCTACTAACGTTTGCACCATATCATTCGCTTTTTCTGTGCCTTTTGCTTCGTCGATCACAGATTCAGATAAATGCTGTGATAATGTTGCAGTTGGTTCACCGCCCAAAGTCAGTACGCGTTCCGCAATTTCGTCCATATGCACTGTTGCTTCATTATATAATTCCTCAAATTTGGCGTGTAATGTGAAGAATTGATTTCCTTTTACATACCAGTGGTAGTTATGAAGTTTCGCATACAACACCGACCACGTAGATACTTGTTTGTTTAGTTCTTGAATTAATTCCTTAGACATAAAAAACACTCTCCTAATCGTTTTATGCTTCTCTCTTTTCATTTACCACAAATATAGGTAAACTAAACCTTATTACGTCAGAAGGTGATGGAGATACTGAAGAAAGCATGTATACAAATAATCCGGTTCTATCAGAAGTTTATTTCCCCCCTATCACCGCCCTCTTGCCGATTTCATCCCACTTGTTCCCATTACGGGGTGGAAGCAATTGAGACACACGGTGCGCTAAAAGGTAGTTGGCTTGCGGTAATGCGGATTTTAAAATGTCATCCATTTCATAAAGGCGGATTTGATCCGGTTCCTCCAAAAAAATCAGATACTAAATAATCCGTACTAGGTTGCAAACATACATCATATCTTGTATGATGAGAAAACAATCTAAATAGTAATCATTCCGATTACGTCACGGAGGCTTTTTGAATGAAAAATCGTATACTACTGCTGGCAGCCGCTTTGCTGCTAGTATTAAGTGGTTGTAACAATAGTACAACTACTGAACCGGATGATACGTCATCCGAACAATTACTCGTTTACACTACTGTTTACCCATTACAATACTTCACTGAGCGGATTGGTGGAGAGTATGTTGACGTGAGATCCATCTATCCGCCTGGAACAGATGAGCACGTGTTTGAACCTACGCAGAAAGATATGATGAACTTAGCAAAAGGGGATTTATTCTTCTATGTTGGGCTTGGACTTGAGGGTTTTGTGCAAAAAACAGAGAAAACATTGCAGAATGAAAAGGTACGATTTGTTCCAATCGCTGACTATATTGATTTCGAGGAGTTGGAAGAGGGACATTCCCATGAACACGGAGAAGATGCGCATGATGAGCACGGACATGAAGACACGGTGGATCCACACGTTTGGATATCTCCTTATCTCAGCACGAAGCTCGCGGAAAAAATTACGCAAGAGTTATCTGATGAATTGCCTGAACATGCAGAATCATTCAAGAAGAATTTTGATGTTTTATATGATGAACTAGAAGAATTGGATCGCGAATTTAAAACAATGGCAGATGCAGCGCCAAACAAAACTTTCTTCGTATCTCATGCAGCATTTGGCTACTTAGCAGAAGCTTATGGGTTACAGCAACTTGCTGTATCTGGTCTTGATTCTCAGAATGAACCTTCACAAAAAGAACTAGCTTCACTTGTAAAAGATGCAAAAGAACAAGACATCCAGTATATTTTATTTGAACAAAACGTCAGCTCGAAATTAGCTGAAGTCATCAAAAAAGAACTGAATGCCGAAGCTCTTACTCTGCATAATTTGAGTGTCCTTACTGAAGAAGATATTCAGAAGGAAGAAACGTACTTTACTCTCATGGAACAGAATCTGAACGTACTAAAAAAAGCATTAGGTGACTAACAGTGGATGCATACTCCACTGTTTTTTTATAACCATTTTTTCAATTCGAACCGCATTAGTTTATTCGATGCATTACGCGGCAGTCGCTCCACAAAGCGAAATTCTTTCGGTAATTTATAACGCGCTAGACGCTGGGAACAGAATTCTACTAGTTCTTCCGTGTCAGCTGAGCCAACGAGAAATGCGACGGGTACTTGCCCCCACTGCGGATCTTCTTTACCACATACGCCAGCTTCTCTTATAGCAGGATGTGCTAGCAACACATTTTCAATTTCAGCAGGGTACACATTCTCCCCACCTGAAATAATTAAATCAGCACGCCGATCCACAATGAATAAATAGCCTTCCTCATCAAGATAGCCAGCATCCCCTGTAGCAAGCCAACCGTCTTCGGTCAGCGCACTGCGTGTACTTTGACTTCCGATGTAACCCGGCGTCACGTGAGGGCCTTTTATGAGCACTTCTCCTACTTCACCTGGTTGAACGGTATCTTTAATTGCAACTTGATTAAAAAATAACGGTTTACCCGCTGAACCTACCTTTCGCGTTGCATCTGCTTTTCCAAGTGTCGTCGTTTGCGAACAGGTTTCAGTCATACCATATGTCTGAAGTATCGGTAGTCCACATGCAGTCGCGCGCTCCAAATAATCCAGTGGCACCGGTCCGCCACCAACGAGCATAGTACGAAATTGAGGATGCGCTTTGTTATGATCCGCTTCCATCACACGGACAATTTGATCCAACGTCAAGGCAACGACCGAAATGGCTGTTACATTTCCCGCAACAATGTGTGCAGCAGCTTCTTTTGCATCAAATTTTTCGTACAAACGCATTTCCATTCCGTAGATAACTGCGCGAATGACAATCGAAAGTCCACTGATGTGGAATAAAGGCATCATGCACAGCCAGGAATCGTTATCGGACAACCCAAGATTTAGCGCAGAAGCAAGTGCGCTCGACGTATGATTGCCCGCTGTCTGTCGAACTCCTTTAGGTACACCCGTAGTGCCTGAAGTATACATAATCGATAGCGTCTGATCTTCAGTCCACTGTTCTAACATGACGAACTCTTTTCGTTCAGACTTTCGAACTGCTGAATAAGATAAGCTCTCGATATCATCTACATTCGGATGGATCTGTATGTGATCATCAACAAGTACAAGTTTTGCTTCGGAATCGCGTATTTGCCAGTGTAATTCTTGTTCTGTCAGCCGATTGTTCAGACAGACTACTTGCACACTTAATAACCAGCATGCATGGATGAAGAGTACCGTTTGTTCATTGGAGCGGCTTAGCAGCGCCACCCTACTCTCTGACTGAACACCGAGATGATGAAGTTGTTGTGCGATTTCAAGGGATTGCTCATATAGTTCCTGATAAGACCAGTGTCCTTGTTCGGTAACTAAAGCGGACGCTCCAGGTGTCAATTTGGCCCGTTGCGCAAGCCAATTTGGGATCATCATAGCTATCTCCTCCAATTAAAATTAACATAATGAAAAAGCTGCCCAATATAGGCAGCTTTCATTTATTTAAGGGAAACGTGGGAATTGATCGAAGTCTGGTTTACGCTTTTCTTTAAACGCATCGCGTCCTTCTTTCGCTTCATCCGTTGTGTAATAAAGCAATGTAGCGTCTCCAGCTAATTGCTGAAGTCCAGCCAAGCCGTCTGTATCTGCATTCATTGCCGCTTTCAAGAAGCGAAGTGCAGTTGGACTCTTGCCTAGCATTTCTTCACACCATTGTACTGTTTCGTCTTCTAGCTGTTCATAAGGAACCACTGTGTTGACTAAGCCCATATCGAGTGCTTCTTGCGCGTCATATTGACGGCATAGGTACCAGATTTCACGTGCTTTTTTGTGGCCAACAATGCGTGCAAGATATCCTGAACCGTATCCCGCGTCGAACGAGCCGACAGTAGGTCCTGTTTGTCCGAAACGTGCATTGTCTGCAGCAATCGTCAAGTCACATACTACATGTAACACGTGACCGCCACCGATTGCGTATCCCGCCACCATTGCGACAACTGGCTTTGGAATAACGCGAATTAAGCGTTGAAGATCTAAAACGTTCAAGCGTGGAATTTCGTCGTCTCCAACATATCCACCGTGACCACGAACCGATTGATCGCCTCCTGAACAGAAAGCTTTCTCTCCTTCACCAGTTAACACGATCACTCCAATTCGTTGATCATCTCTTGCACGTGAAAATGCATCGATCAGTTCCATTACTGTTTTCGGACGGAATGCATTGCGCACTTCCGGACGATTGATCGTGATTTTTGCGATACCATTGTACATTTCGTACTTGATATCATCATATGTACGAAGCGTTTCCCATTGACGGGTCATAATAAATTCCTCCTCGAGTTTTACACTGTTTTCAGAAAGCTCTTTATCATTGTAGCAAATTCTTGTGGTTTTTCCACGTGAATTGCATGCCCTGCATCTTTTATCGTTTCATGCCGGGCATTTGGCAGCCTTTTCAACATTTCCTGCGCTATCGTTTCGAATTTCTCGTCTTCACTACCGGTAATCAATAATACAGGTAATGAAAGTTGCTCAAGCGTCTGCCAGTATGATGGCTGACTGCCCGTTCCAATCCCCCGTAAACTGTTTGCTAGACCGGTTGGCCGTTGATCGAGGCGTTCACTGCGCACTGCTTGTTGTTGTGATTCAGACAGTTTTTTTTGCGAGTGAAACAACGGAATCTCTTGCCAGAAGTCGACGAATTCTATCATTCCTCGTTGTTCTATCCTATCCGCAAGCTTGGAATCAGCTGTACGTCGTGCGATTTGTTGTTCAGTTGTACATAGACCTGGCGAACTGCTTTCAAGTATAAGACCCGTTACTTTTTCTGGATACGTTGCAGTATAGCCTAGCGCAACACGCCCACCCATCGAATACCCAAGCAAGATGGGCTGCTTAATTTCAAGCTTCTGCAAGATTTCATATAAATCTTTTACCTGCTCTTCCATCTTGTAGCGAGTACTCGTTTCAGGCGCTTCTGTTTTGCCATGACCGATTAAATCGACTGCCACGATATGATAATCCACCGCAAGTACTTCAATGGTTTGCTGCCAAGTGGCTGTCGAGCCTGTGAAACCATGCAACATGACGATTGTCGGCAACTGTTTATTACCGTAGCGTGCAACATGCGTATCTATACCTCTAATTGTCAATAGTTCAGTCGTCAATGCGTTCCACCCTCTTCGCGATTTCCCGCCACACAGAGCGGTGAGCTTCCACATTGTCTTCACGTACTGTTGTCACTTCAATAATTCGGAGATTAGTCATTTTATCTGTTTGCATTGCTTGTTCAAATGCTTGTATCGTGTCTACCGCATCATATTGCGCTTCATACATCGCCGCTATGTGATGGAACGTTAAATTTGTTGGGGTCCCGAATAATTGCTCATAATGGTGTTCAATAGACGCTTGCGGTAAATAGGAAAATATCCCGCCACCATTGTTATTAATTAGTACAATTGTCAAATCGGTTTGCTGTAAACGGGAAATTATCAATCCGTTGATATCATGCAAAAACGCTAAATCCCCAATCAATAAGTACGTCTTTCGTTGACGACCTTCCTGAATACCAAGGGCAGTCGAGACTACGCCGTCGATCCCATTCGTCCCTCTATTGCAAAACAATGAAATATCGCGTTTCGTCTTTTGGAAATGAGTATCCAAGTCACGAATCGGCATACTGCTACTGCAGACTACATCTGAGCCATCTGGTAAATTGGCGATGAATTGACGAACGAAATGACCTTCATCTTGCTTAAAATGTTGATCTTCATTCAGTACATCTGAGGAAATTCGATTGGCTTCAGACCACTGTTCCATATACTCTGTTCGCTCGTTTCGTATATGTACTTGCTGCCAAATGCTCTCTGCACTTACTTGCAAATGATGCGTAGTTAGACCAATCGGATCACGATAATTCGGTGAATCATCGATCACAATAAAAGTTTCTGGACACGTCTTCTTCAAAAATAACAGTAATGGTTTAGAGATGGGTTGCGGACCGAAGCGTATGACGCAATCAGGTCGCACCTTGTCGGTAAACACTTCACTTTTCAGCAAGGCATCATACTGATCAATACAAAGATCGTCACAATCTGCAGGCACTTGTGAGCGCAGATTAGACAGTGGATCGCAAAGTACGGGCCACTGAAGTGCTTTAGCAAACTGCCAGAAACGTTCTTTATCTAGAGTAGTCGTTTGCTCTCCGATAACGAGTATGCCTTTTTTCGATTGCGTAATGGCCGTTTCGAGTACAGTTTTCATTTCATCCGTTACAGTCAATTCCCCTACCAACTGTTGCTGGAATCGACTGACTTGCGCAGTTGCTTGTAAATCAATCAGTAATGGCTCCCGAAACGGGACATTTAAGTGCACTGGTCCTTGTGGTGCAGTTTTCGCTACAGAAAGAAGTCTAACAGCACGTTGTTCCATGTATCGTAAAATGTCTTCTCGATTTTCTGGTACAGGGAAATCGACGCTATCTTTGACGTGCTCCCCAAACATGCGAATTTGATCAATCGCCTGTGGAGCGCCGACTTCACGTAATTCATGCGGACGGTCCGCTGTGATGACGATCAACGGCAATCTTGCATAAAAAGCTTCTGTAACTGCAGGATGATAGTTCGATGCGGCTGTTCCTGATGTACATAGTAAAACAACCGGTTGCCCAGTCGCCTTCACTAATCCAAGCGCATAAAAAGCTGCAGAACGCTCATCGGTATGCACATAGGTCTGCATATCCTCAGAGTTCGTTAGCGCATACGCAAGTGGTGTCGATCTGGAGCCTGGACTAATTACTGCCTTTTTCGCGCCTTGGCGTATAAGAGCATCCGTTAAGCGGAGCACATAACTCGTTAATCCTATTTCGTGATCATTCATGTAAGCGGCCTCCGAGCGCGCGTAGTACGGGACGGAATTTAACCCATGTTTCCGCGTATTCTTCCGTTGCCGTAGAATCAGCTACAATCCCCCCGCCAGCATACAAATATGCATCATTGCCAGTTAACAGTCCAGAACGGATCGCCACCGCAAACTCTCCATTACCCGCAGAATCCACCCAGCCAATCGGGCCTGCATAGTAACCACGGTCCATTTGCTCTTCTTCACGAATGATTTCGAGCGCTTTCTGACGTGGAACTCCACCTAAAGCGGGTGTTGGATGAAGCGCTTCTACTAGATGGAAAATATCCATGTCCTCCGCAAGTACTCCTTCAACCGGTGTGAATAAATGCTGAATATCTCGCACTTTCAAAAGCTTTGGTGTTTTGTTTACTTGCAATGATGTGCAAAATTCCGAAAAGACTTGTGTAATCATATCGACTACGTACTGATGCTCTTCACGATTCTTCTTATCACGTAATAGCACTTCACCAAGTCGCTGATCCTCTTGAGACGTTTTTCCACGCTCAATAGAACCTGCTACACATGCCGAGTACACATGTCCCTTATAAATTTCAACCAATCTCTCTGGCGTTGCACCGAAGAACATTTCATTCCCAATTTGAAGTCCAAAGTGATAACTAGCAGACTGTTCATTCGAAATCGTATGCAGCGCAGCAGCCTTTTGGAATTCTTCTTCGAACGTTAATTTAATTTTACGTGCAATGACTACTTTCTCTGCCTCTTGCGCTTTAATATGCGATGTCACGTGCTCAACAGCATCCATATAGCGGTCCGTAGCCAATTCTGTCTGTTTGATCACGCTCGGATGACCTTGGAACGTGAATTCGTCAACCTGTGCAATATGGATCAAGCGATCACGTTCTTGACGCAATGCTTCAAAGTCTGCTGCTGTTTGCGGTTCATCCGTAATATAATTAATCGATACATACGTTTTACCTTTTTCAATTTTCAGTTGGAATAAAGGCACAGTAAAATAAGCGGCTGGAAAAGCGCTCCACTCGTCATCCTGTCGTGTGTGGGGATCAAAAGAAAACCCTCCAAACAACACCGGATCAACATCTTTTTCTTCCTTGATCAAACCTTCACATAATGTTGCCCATTGTGAAGATATCGACTGAAAACGATCCTTCTCCGCTGTTAGAACTGTAGCCTGACCCAAACCGACAAGTTTTACTGTCTTGTCTGCATTTTGCCAGAAGAAACGATGCTCACCATAATGTGATAGGCCTGCTTCAAAAAAAGCAAGCGGACTTAGCGTTTCTACTTCTAATGTTTCCGTAAAAAAACGAGATTCAGCGCCTGTTGCCGGAACCGTCTTCTCTCGATCGGTCAATTTCCGAATCATCCCACTCTCTCCTTCTCATCATGCAATATGTTTTTCGACAATTTACGCTCAGATATCATTTCACTGAACGATAAGTACCTCTATTCTAGCACATTGGACGCTTTACTTAATATATAATGTCTCGCTGTCGCCATATAGAAGAGCATTCGACAATTATCTTTTGTAGTCGTCACTTCTTACCTAACTGCTTGTTTTTGTTGTATACTATCAGATGATGATTACATACATAAGGAGAGATTACCCGTGCAACACACAATAGAAACCGATACTGGCTGGCGAGTTTGGTGGCAACTGACGCGCCCTCACACGTTGACTGCTGCTTTTGCACCTGTTTTTTTAGGGACCATGATTGCGCTGCAATACGGTCCACTTCATTTCCCACTATTTTTAGCAATGCTTGTAGCCAGTTTGTTTTTACAGATGGCTACCAATATGTTCAATGAATACTATGATTTTAAAAGAGGACTCGACGATGAACACTCGATCGGTATTGGCGGGACGATCGTCCGGAACGGCGTAAAACCTAAAATCGTGTTAAATTTAGCACTCATTTTGTATGGCTTATCGGTTGTTCTTGGTATTTACATTTGCATGGAAACTTCCTGGTGGCTAGCTGCCGTGGGTTCCGTTGCCATGCTGATTGGCTATTTGTATACAGGCGGACCTTACCCTATTGCGTATACTCCATTCGGCGAGCTCGTTTCTGGTTTCATTATGGGCTTGTTATTAATTTTGATTGCATTCTATATTCAAACTGGGACTGTCACTGGCAATGCAATATTGCTATCTGTACCAAGCATGCTTTTAGTCGGTGCCATTATGTTAGCCAATAACATTCGGGATATTGTACAGGATACTAAGGGCGGTAGAAAAACCATGGCGATTCTTATAGGCCGAAATAATGCTATAACGGTATTGGCAATGTTTTTCATCGTGTCATATGGTTGGATTATTGCACTCGTCGTGACAGGCCATGTGTCTGCATGGGCCTTACTCGTCCTACTAAGTATTCCCAAACCATTACATGCTACGAAAACCTTTCGCAAGTGTGAACAACCCATTCAAGTCATGCCAGCTATGAAGGATACAGGCGTTACCAATACGCTGTTCGGCCTACTTCTCGGTATCGGCATTCTCATCGCTCACTTCATCTGAATAAACTGTATCCACAACGTCCACACTTAAAAAAGGTGGACGTTTTTTGTTGTAAAGGTTTACTTCAGCTTGTAAAAAGGGAAAGACTGAAATAAGACAGCTTTCTCAGACTTCATTGTTCAACTCGGAAAGCCACATAGAAAGGGTCGTGACTATATTGTTAACAACTAAACAAATTCAACAACTGGAAAAAGAATTACGAGCTATGGAAGAACGTTTGACTGAAACCGAAAACGAGACGGAAATTGTAAAAAATGCACAAGAAGATGTAGGCGAATTATCCATGTACGATAATCACCCCGCTGACATGGGAACGGAATTATATGAGCGCGAAAAGGACATGGCACTCCACACACACGCAGAAGGCGAACTAGAGAAAGTTCAGAACGCGCTACAAGCTATCAAGGAGGGCACGTATGGCATTTGTGAGGTCTGTGGCAAGGAAATACAATTGGAGCGCCTAGAAGCAATCCCTTACACTACTGTATGTATTGATGACGCGAGAAAAGATGTTCCGACCGATCGTCCGGTTGAGGAAGATCTATTAATCATGGCAGATCCTAATTCATTTGCGGCACGAAGAGATGGAGACGCAATTGATTACGAAGATAGCTTTCAAGAAATTGCGCAATCCGGAACATCTGAAACACCTTCAGACTTCTCAGGTAATAAAAATCGTGACTACGGAGATCTGTACGATGAAGAAAATGAAGACAGCGTAGAAGCATATGAAGAGTTTGCCGTGTCCGATATTACAGGTGAACCTGCTGGCTTTGTACGAAATGAAGAAGTAATAGAGTATGAAGAGGAGTTGGATGAAGAAGGTATCGAATCACCTTTAGGTGACATTCCTTATCATGAACGTGATAGCTACATTGATTCGCAGAAAGATAAGTAATTCAAAAATGAGTAAGTCCTACAAGCGCTTCTTGTAGGGCTTACTCATTTTGCACGCGCTTTCGTTCCATAAGTTCACTAGAATTTAGATAGTATCGATTGTCAGTTGGAGATAAATAGCATCGCATAGATTGACGGCACAACTCTACACTATTGCCCCCTATATTACTCTCAGCGGCCTTCTATATAACTTATGTTGGAAAATAGAAAAAAGGTATTGCACAATTGTGCAATACCTTTTTTATGTATGACCCCTACGGGATTCGAACCCGTGATACCGCCGTGAAAGGGCGGTGTCTTAACCGCTTGACCAAGGGGCCAAAATTATGGCGGAGAAGGAGGGATTCGAACCCTCGCACCGCTTTCGCGATCTACACCCTTAGCAGGGGCGCCTCTTGAGCCACTTGAGTACTTCCCCATAAAAATGGCTCCGCAGGTAAGACTCGAACTTACGACCGATCGGTTAACAGCCGATTGCTCTACCACTGAGCTACTGCGGAATGGTGGGCCTAAGTGGACTCGAACCACCGACCTCACGCTTATCAGGCGTGCGCTCTAACCAGCTGAGCTATAGGCCCCTAATTGGAGCGGGTAGGGAGAATCGAACTCCCATCATCAGCTTGGAAGGCTGAGGTTTTACCACTAAACTATACCCGCATATAATTTGTAATTGAATTGTAATGGTGAGAATGTTTGGTGCGGTAAAGAGGATTTGAACCTCCACGGGGTTAACCCCCACTAGGCCCTCAACCTAGCGCGTCTGCCGTTCCGCCACTACCGCTTTGTTTTAGCGACAATTACTAGTATACACCTTCAGTTTAATAAGTCAAGAGCTTTCTTAAAAACTTTTTAAACTTTTTAAATTGAATGGTGAGCCGTACAGGATTCGAACCTGTGACCCTCTGATTAAAAGTCAGATGCTCTACCGACTGAGCTAACGGCTCATATTAAAATGAAAGGAACAAATCATTCCAAATACCTTTGATCTCTTTAACGCGTGTAATACGCAGTAAAAATGGCTGGGGTAGCTGGATTCGAACCAACGAGTGACGGAGTCAAAGTCCGTTGCCTTACCGCTTGGCTATACCCCATCAATGATAACCTACTATCAAATCTTCAGGGATTTGTTTGTTTTATTAAAAGTGACCCCTACGGGATTCGAACCCGTGATACCGCCGTGAAAGGGCGGTGTCTTAACCGCTTGACCAAGGGGCCTAAGTTATATTGACGCTTCAGCAAGCAAACCGTTTGTTGCGCTTGTCTTAGTCGACTTTTACTATTATAGACAGGGTCTTACCGTTCGTCAACCTTTTTAAGCAATCTTTTTTAAATAACTTTTCAATGCGCTTTGAATCGTTGATATGACAACCTTTTCAATTAAAAAATATCAAGCCACAAAGTCTTCTTTCACTTCTGTTTGTCCCATTATATAAAAGGCATCCAATCGCTAAGATTGAATGCCTTTTATGTCTTCACTTCACTTTTGAAATCTCCCCTGCACATTTTCCACAGCGATACTTCGCACAATTCATTCTTCTGCGTCTAGGATAATCCAATCCGCAAGCTGTACAACGATATAAATGGATTATTGTACTTTTCGTTCGGCGTTCCGTAAGTGGCTTGCAATGACGGGGTGAATTCGTCTCTTTTAGCAGCTTTTTAAAATCCGAATCTCCGTGTTTATATCCCTTTCCTTCTATATGAAGGTGATAATGGCAAAGTTCATGTTTAATGATCCCGATTAATTCTTCTTCATCATGAAGCTTAATCACTAACGGATTAATCTCTATATAATGATTACTTAACTTGTAGCGACCACCCGTCGTCCGCAGTCTACTATTAAAAATCGCTTGATGGACAAACGGCTTATGGAAAATTTCCAATGAAATCTGCTCAACCAGCTGCTGTAAATATTCTTCTGACATGCTGATTCTCTCCTTTATTTCTTAAGGGGAAGCATGGATAATGCAATACGCCCTTTCTGACGATCAACAGAATCAATCCATACTGTAACAATATCACCAGATGCCACTACATCTAAAGGATGCTTGACATAGCCATTTTTCATTTTGGATATGTGAACTAATCCATCTTCCGAAACACCTATGTCTATAAATGCACCGAAATCCACTACGTTGCGCACTGTTCCCTGCATTTCCATTCCTTCATGTACATCTTTAATATCGAGTACATCCGCTTTCAATAAAGGTTGCGGATAATCGTCACGCGGGTCACGATTTGGCCGCTGTAATGTTTGGATGATATCTTGCAATGTGATCTCTCCCACGTCTAACTGCGCAGCAAGTGTCGGGATATCCACGTGTTCAAGAGCGGTCGTCGCTTCTTCTGTACCAAGCTGGGATTTGTCGAGTTGCAACTTTTTCAATACTGCTTCTGCTACTTTATAACTCTCTGGATGAATTCCTGTCGAGTCAAAGCGCTCTTTTGATTCCGGTATGCGTAAGAAGCCAATGGCCTGTTCATACGTTTTCGCACCGAGCCTCGGTACTTTTTTCAATTCTGTACGCTTTGTGAACTTACCTGCATCTTCCCTAGCTTTGACAATGTTCTCCGCCACAGCTTTTGACAGACCTGAAACGTACTGTAATAGCGAAGATGAAGCAGTATTGACATTCACCCCTACTCGGTTCACCGCTGTTTCCACGACAAATGAAAGTGATTCTGTCAAATTCTTTTTTGCTACGTCATGCTGGTATTGCCCCACACCAATAGATTCCGGATCAATTTTCACAAGTTCAGACAAAGGATCTTGCAGTCTTCGCGCAATGGATACCGCACTTCTTTGCTCTACCTGCAGGTCCGGGAACTCTTCCCGTGCTTTTGCAGATGCTGAATATACACTCGCTCCTGCTTCATTGACAATTACGTAAGAAACCGGCTCATCCACTTCTTTAATTAGATCGGCGATGAACTTTTCTGTCTCGCGTGATGCAGTTCCGTTACCAATCGCAATAATAGATATCGGATATTTCTTCAATAAATCGAGTATTACTTTTTTTGACGCTTCTTTCTGCGGCTTCGGTGGGTGAGGATATATGACAGAGATATCCTGAAGCTTTCCCGTGTCGTCTACTACCGCAAGTTTACATCCTGTTCTGAACGCCGGATCTACGCCTAGTACCGTTCTACCTTTTAACGGCGGCTGTAATAGAAGGCTCCGAAGATTTTCCGAAAACACGTGAATTGCCTGCGTTTCTGCTTTTTCAGTTAACGTCGTTCGTACTTCTCTCTCTATTGAAGGGGCAATTAATCGTTTGAAAGAATCCTCTAACGCTTCTCTTATATATACCGCAGATGAAGAAGGGTGTCGCTTTAGATACGTACGCTCGAGATCCCCAATGATGCGATCAGCCGGGAATCCAACCCCCACACGTAGCACATTCTCTTTTTCTCCTCGATTGATAGCTAAAACGCGGTGAGGCACGATTTTACTGAGTGGTTCTTCATATTCATAGTAGTTTTCAAAAATTTTCCGCTCATCTTCCGCATCCTTTTTCAGGGTAGCAGTCAGTTTCCCAGATGCCCATGTGATTTTACGAATCTTTTCACGCATTGTCGCGTCTTCCGATACTCTTTCGGCAATGATGAACTTAGCGCCTTCTAACGCATCTTCTATTGTAAGAATTTCTTTTTCAAGATTGATATAGGCTTGTGCTGTAGTCTCAATATTCACAGATGACTGCTGTATTAATTGGTCAGCAAGAGGTTCCAAGCCGTTTTCAATCGCAATCATCGCTTTCGTACGTCGTTTTTGTTTATAAGGGCGGTACAAGTCTTCGATTCGTTGCAATACCGTTGCACGCTCAATATCTACCTTTAACGTATCATCCAACTTCCCTTGTTCATCGATTAAACGCAGAACTTCTTCTTTTCGCTGTTCAAGCGACTTGATATAATGATAGGCGTCTTCAATTTCCTTGATCTGCACTTCATCAAGTGAACCTGTTGCTTCTTTTCGATAACGCGCAATAAAAGGTACAGTGTTGCCTTCTTCCAACAGAGCGATGACACTTGCCGTTTGGCTTTTACTGATTCCTGCGCGGCTTGCTGTTGCTTCCATAAGATCTTTTGACAATTCAACCACCCTCTCTTCTTTCCATATAATAGCATGTTTCTAACGCAGTTTCCTTCTGCAACTATTTTATTTTCAAACACAAAAAAGCCGCTTCAACTTAATGAAGCAGGCTTGCTGCGATGAATGTCGCATCATCATTATCTTCAATTGTACGTTCAACCTTTTTATATAATTGATAAGAAGTGGTGTTTTCTTGCAAGTACTTTTTAGGACTTCGCAAGTTTACGCCATCAGAATGGAGGAAGAACCGGTCGTTCTTGTTATAAGGATACCTTTGCGTACGGGGCGATTGTGGTTGTCCGGATAGATAACCCATTACTGGCAAAGGATAAATCATCTGACCATTTGATTGTAGGATATAGATTCGAATGTTACCGACACAACTATATTCCAAAGTTTGTTGTTCAAAATACACTTTTACAATCCCTACTGCCGCGCCACGTTTATGTAACATCTGTTTATTGCAACGCAGTAACAAATCGTCAGGTGATTCATGGTGATACAACTTTAAGACTTGTGGAATTATTTCAGCAGATTCTTTCGCTTCTGTTCCACTGCCTAAGCCGTCTGCAATAGCACAGATGAAATAATCTTCTTCTGAATGAATGTAGTATGCATCCCCAGAATCTTTATTACCTTTTTTGGACTGTTGGAATATATATGCCTCTACATAGTCATTCTCAAAAGTTTCCACTAATTTGCACCACCACTCGTTAGGATTACTTCTTGCAACTTCTTAATTGCTTTCCGTTGCAGTCTCGAAACATGCATTTGAGAAATATCAAGTAATTCTCCGGCTTCTTTCTGACTCATCTGATCGATATATGTATACTGGATAATCTGACGTTCACGCTCAGTTAAAACGTTCAGTGCATTCAAGACTAGCATACGCTGATCTGTTTTTTCAAAACCGTCATCCGTCTCACCAATAATATCAAGCAGTGTAATGGTTCCACCTTCTGAATCTGCGTCTAATGTATGGTCAATTGATAGCGCTTGATAGCTTCTGCCCATCTCCATCGCCTCAAGCACTAATTCCTCATCAGTACCTAGGTATTCCGCTATTTCATAGACCATTGGCGATCGCTGAAATTCAGTCGTTAACGTTTCAACCGCCGCTTTGATTTTCGGCCCTAACTCCTTGATTCTTCGCGGCACATGAACAGCCCATGTTTTATCACGAAGGAAACGTTTGATTTCCCCGATAATTGTCGGTACAGCAAACGCCTCGAAATTCCGTCCTTGTTCGGGATCATATCTTCGTATTGCGCCTAATAGTCCTAGCATTCCCGCCTGGACAATGTCTTCATGATGCGATTGTCCACGCGAGTATTTGCGCGCGATTGAGTGTACCAGTCGCTCATAATGTAGGACTAGTTGCGTCTGCGCATAGTCGTCATTATTCTCCTGGTATTCATGTATCCATTTAATGACTTGCTCTTTTGTCTCATTGTCACGAGAAGACTGTTGATTTGACATGGTCCTCTCCCCGCTCTCTGCCCAAATATTTGGTCATGAAAACAATGACACCCTCCCCATGGTCAACTTTGACTTCATCCATTAAAGTTTCCATTAAGTACAGTCCCAATCCACCTTCTCTAAGTGGCGATTCTTCATTCCAGTCTTGATAAGGACCAACTTTTTTCTTTGTTTCTTCAAAATCAAAGCTTTGACCATGATCTGTCACAACAATTTCTAGGCGATCTTTATACAGGGCACACCCTAGGATTACTTCACCCGTTTTTTCACCATTGTATGCGTGTTGCACAGCATTCGTCACCGCTTCACTTGCAGCGATCTTCAAGTCTTCAATTTCATCATATGTAAACCCTATGCGACTCGCAAGACCTGATATAGCTAAACGGGCTACACCTACGTACTGGGCTTTTGCCGGAACTTTTATTTCAATGTAATCAAACGCTTGCATTGTCTTCGCCACCTTTAGATTGTTCTATCTCCATAATCTCATTGAGGCCCGTGATTTCAAACAAACGGTAAAGGCGTTGGTTTAGTCCTTTAATCACTAATTTTCCATTATACGCTTTTACTTCTTTATAGAATCCGACAAATATGCCTAAGCCTGTACTGTCCATATAATTCACTTCGGATAGGTCTAATTCCACTTCAATTCCTTCTACTAACTCCAATGTTGCCAAATGCTCTTTCAACTTTGGCGCTGTATATATATCGATCTCTCCGATAACTTTAAAGTTATGTACGAGATCTTTATCAACTTGCTCAACTTGTAAATTCATTTCGACACCCCGATCATTTCTCTATTTTCTATGAAGGTACAACTTAATCATACCCACTTCACACTCATTGTTTTATACCCATTCTTTAATTTCTTAAACCTTTATTTCGTTTTTTTCAAAACTACGAGCGTAAAGTCATCATGCAATTCATAATCCTGCATTTTAGAAAGCTCGTTAAATAAATAGTCAACCATCGCTTGTGCACTTTCCAAACGTACTTCCCGCAATAAGTTTTCTATAATATCCATTTCAATGAAACCTATATCAGTTCTGGTTTCCGTTACACCATCCGTCATAATTGCAATGAAATCATTATCTTCAAGACGCACTGTTCGTTCTTCATATACCGCTTCTTCTTGAACACCGAGTAACAGACCTTTACTTTCAAGCAAACTGTACGAATCTTCCGCCGCACGATAAAATAGAGCCGGCTCATGTCCAGCCGAAGAATAGCGAAATACCGAATTTTTGGTATCGTATTTTCCATAAAACATGGAAATAAACATAGAATCAGCAATGCTTTGTTCCACCATTTTATTAATAAAGCTCAATACTTCAAAAGGATTTCTTTTCTCATATCGCAGACTATCCATACCAAACTTCACCATAGACATATGCATAGCTGCTGACATGCCTTTTCCGATTATGTCTGCTACAGCCAAGCAAACTTCTTGTTCTGTTTCCTTTAGAAAATACACATAATCTCCATTCATTTGCTTCGATGGTCTGGAAATCCAACCTATATCGAGACCCTCCAACACAGGAGTTGTCGTTTGCAACAAAGTGTTTTGTACTCTAACAGCAATATCCATCTCTGTTTGAATGGCTTCTTGTTTGCGGATCAAGCTCTGATGCTCTTTAAGCGCCAGTCCATAATGAATCATCATTTCAATTAAAAAATCGAATGACACGCTGACATCGGCCGGCAAATCTTTAATTAATTCTTCAATAGAATTTTTATGAATACTTATGACGTCTTCCGGCGCAATACTTTTTTCTATGAAGCTGCGGCTGAATTGCTGTCCCAAATAGAGATCTTCTTCTCCTTTGGAGTGCAGATAATTCTCCAGCATTTGCTTATACTGCTTACCCGCCTCTTGTGGCAATACCCTTCAACTCCTAGTGCAACCATTTCGTCGCTGTAATAGTGGTACCTACGCCCACTTCTGTTTCTATACGAAAATCATCCATCAATCGTTTAACTCCTGGCATTCCTGCACCCAATCCTCCGGAAGTTGTATAGCCATCTGTCATAACTTTTTGCAAATCGGGAATTCCTGGTCCTTCATCGGAAGCAGTAATAAGTAAACCAACCCGGTTGCCTACTGTGATAGGCGCAATTTCAATTCGACCTTTTCCTGCGTAAAGATATATATTCCTTGCTAATTCACTTATGGCAGTCGTTATTCTCGCTTGGTCGACTGTCCCAAAGCCCGTACTTTTCGCCTCATTACGACCCAATTGTCTAGCGGCAACAATATCCCACTCCGTCTTGATCTCTATAGAAGACCTGTGTTCCATGGTCAGGCCTCCAATTCTCTAGTCAATTTCTCTAGCCCATTCTCTAGATCTAATGCAGTTGTCACGTTCTCTAAACGGATACCTAATTCAATTAACGTGATGGCTACAGATGGTTGAATACCTGTGATAACTACTTTCGCACCCATCAGACTTGTCATATGAATAACATCACCTAGCACTTTTGCAATGAATGAATCAATAAAGTCAATGGGTGTCAAATCAATTACAACGCCTCGTGCAGACGTTTTATGCAATTGATTCAATAAATCTTCCTGGAATTGTAAAGCGGTCTGATCATCAAGTTCTACTTGAATAGATACAATCAACGTGTCTTTTAGCTTTAGAATTGGGATTCGCATCTTCATACTACTTTTCCTCCTCCACAATTGTCCGTCCTGTCATTTCAAGCGCCTTCTGCATCCCTCTGCGTAACGTGCTTGTCGTTGAGAAGTCTGTAAGATTAATACCTAGAGTCACAATAGTCTGCGCGATTTCTGGACGAATTCCAACTAGCATACATTTCGCACCAACTAGACGAACCGCGTCTGCCGCTTGGATGATATGGTGCGCAACCATCGTATCTACTACCGGAACACCTGTAATATCAAGTAACACGACTTCAGCGCGTTGCTTGACAACCCCTTCCAATAGATTTTCCATAATCAATTTCGCACGCTCTGTATCAATTGTACCGACTAACGGCATGACAGATATCTTGTCGAATACCGGAATCAAAGAAGCCGATAGTTCTTGCAATGCAATCTTCTGCAAGCTGTCCGTACGTTCCCACTTCGTAGCATATTCTTCAATGATGCTCTCCCTTAGCGGACTGATCCAGTTTGAGAAGATAGTAATCCCTTCGCGCAAGTTGGAGTCTTGTAAGATCCCCTTCTCAAAGAATAGATTATATACGACGGTAGAAAACGTATCAATTGCCCGATTGATAAACTTAATTGACCATCCAAAATGAATGACTTTCTCCGTGAATTCATCCAATCGTGCCTTGTCCACTGTTTCGCGGTACGAAAGATTTGATGTCATCAATTCTGCAAATTCTCTACTAGTTGTAGCTACTACAGCTACTGGCATTAAATCCAGAAAACGCTCATCAGCATTCTCTTTCATTTCTTCTACCCAGCGCGTAGTGATTACATCAATATTCTCGGCTATACCTTTTTTCATGACTTCGTTCATCGTTATTTGTTCCTCCCTACATCTTCAATTATCTCTATTGTATCGAATTCCACTGCAAACTACATGTTTTTAACCATCTTTTTTCGAAATTACTATAAAAAAACACTATAACCGGTTGGCTATAGTGTTTTCAGGGGCCATTAGTTACTGGCGCCATCTGCAATAAAAGTTAGTAGTATATGTATGCTAAAATTTAATAAGTCCGAAGCTTACTTGTAAAGCTTCGTCGACTTGCTTCATTAACGCATCGTCTAAGTGTGTTATTTTGTCTGTAAGCCTTGACTTGTCGATTGTGCGGACTTGCTCGAGCAGGATGACTGAATCCCGCTCGAATCCATGCCGTGCCGCTGTAATTTCGACATGTGTCGGCAATTTTGCTTTTTGTATTTGTGCAGTAATGGCTGCCACAATCACTGTAGGACTGAATCGGTTACCGATATCATTTTGGATGATTAGTACCGGTCTGGTCCCACCCTGTTCAGAACCGACTACAGGTGACAAATCTGCAAAAAAGACGTCTCCGCGTTTAATTGCCAACTTTTCATCCTCCGCTGACGCAACGTTCTACGGTATGCTGAGCTTCAAATTCCGCATATAAACATTCTGCCGCTATGTTGAGGTTGATTTGCGACATTTCCACATAACCTCTAATCATGGCTTCACGTAATAAGGAAGCTTCACCATGTTTGATATGTTTCACATCTGTCGTATAAACGAAATCTTCTTGCACTTGCTCCCATTGAAAGATCGCGTCTTCATTTTGCTGTTGCAATCTGGTTGAGGCTATACTAAGTATTCTTTTATCGTTTTTATCCGTACGCAAATCGAGCACCTCCGACAAACCCATCCCTCTATTTCTATATCATTTCTATCTTACCATTTATATTGGAATATGAAAAGACAAGGTTTGAAGTGTTTTGACAAGAAATACTAGTTTCGTCAGTAGTATGTCGAATTGAAGGGCCGTCGCGTCATATATTTCGCCAGATAGTTTCGACGTTTTTTACGTATAGACTCTAGGTATTCGTGTAGAAATTGTTACAGCCACTTCATAGGGTATCGTATTTAGGCGTTTAGACCATTCTTCTATCATTATTTCTTCGTTTCCCTGTTTGCCGATCAATATTACCTTTTCACCTTCGGGATATTCACGTGGTAATCGGATCATGCATTGGTCCATACAAATGGTGCCAACAATTGGTACCCTCTTGCCATCGATCAGTACTTCCTGACCTCTTAGCGAACGCCTCAGCCCATCCGCATAGCCCACTGGTAATGTACCGATCCATTCACCTTCAGCTGCTTTATACGTACCACCATAGCTAATCTCCTCGCCAGCCGCCATCTGTTTCACGTAAGTTAATTCGGTTTCAATCGTCAACGCTCGTTCCAGCTTAAACGGCAACTGCTTAGCGACATTATGAGACGGCGGAATACCGTACAAGCTTATGCCAAAACGGACAGCGTCAAGTGCGTATTCAGGAAACAACAAAATCCCCGCGCTATTTGACGCATGAATGAGACGCGGTTTTTCAGGCAAACAACTCACTAAGCGCATGAATCGTTCAAACTGTCGCTGTGTTGGTTCCCGATTTTCTTCATCTGCACATGCAAAATGCGTGAATACACCATCAATAGATAAATCGGACTGTTGAATAGACTTCACCAATCGCGTTAGCTCCTCTTCAGTCCGCACTCCAATTCTACCCATTCCACTGTCGATTTTTACATGAATCCTACATTTATTATCAAATGGCTGTTGTGCACGTACTTGTTTTACCCAATTTTCACTTGTGACCGTCAAAATAATGCGATGTTTTGCCGCTACAGCCGCAAATGATACCGGTGAAAATCCCAGCACAAGAATATCGGTGGTCGGTTGTGTTTTCCTGAGCGTCATCGCTTCATCAGGGGTGGCAACGGCAAACATGTCTGCTCCCGCTTGCAATGCAGCGGAAGCAGCCTGCGCTACTCCATGACCGTATCCATCCGATTTGACGACCGCGATCAACTTGGTTTCTTTAGGTAAATAAGAAATAAGGTGTTGTGCATTTTGCTCAATAGCTGCTGTATTAATAACCGCTCGTGTTGGGCGATATTGTGTTTCGTTAAACATTTCCTTCCACCTCTTTACAGGATAGACTGTCGCATGAAATAATTATCTATCCTAAGGCATAGTCTAGTCAATTGATTTAGGCATTGTTATTTGGATTCTGTCGCTGTCATCGCATTTGCTACAGTGATTAATTCTTCTTTACTTAACATGTCGGATGCAACAAAGAACGCCATGCCATTCGCTTCCCAGTGAATGGATTTATCCGTCAATGCCGCTACTGCGAAACCTAGATCAACTGGATCACCCTCGATGGATACAGGCATTTGATTCAAAGGCTTTTCAGCTGGTTCCTGAATTACAACATATTCTTTATCTCCACTGAACGTCATGATAACACGCTGACCGTTCTCAATTTCCACGCTCTTCTCCTCCGACAGTGTCGTACCTTGTAAATTAGCAACCGGATAGTAAGTTTGTTGATCTACCTTAGCCTGATCTTCCCCATCGCTTTCTTTTGCTTCTCCGTCAGAATCGGCTTGATCACCGTCTGCCTTCGGTTTATCCATTTCTACCTTATACTCTGCAACTTTATGCTCTACACCTAAGGCAATTTTATCGAACTTAATGGAAATCTTTTCTTCACCCGCTTCATCATGAATCGTCACCTTGCTTGGTAATAAAGTCTTTTTATCGATATGAATTTTCTGAGTTGGTAAAAGTGACTTATGATTATTGCGTGTCGCTGTTTCAAAGATATACTCTTTTTCCTTTTCTTCCATGACTGCTGCTTTGTCCGCCTTAATATCTTCAGCAAGCGTTCCGATCAGATACCCTTGACTGTTTTGAGCCGGCCAGTCACTTTGGAATTTATATGTTTTACCGAGTGACGGCGTAATAACGAACACGCCTTCTTCATTACGAACGATCATTTGCGACTCTTCATTCCCCGATTGTGTCACATTCACTTTGTAAAACTCTGGCTTAGTATGCCATACTTCCACATTGTACATCCGAGGCTCTGAACCTGTTTTGATTTCCATTGAAGCATTTAACTCATACCCCTTTGTTTCGTTCCACTTATTGCTAAGTTTCTTCATAACATCTTCTTTAGAAGGTTTACCACATCCTCCTAGTACTAACATAACGGCGACGACTGTTAACAAGATAATTTTTTTCCGCATTCTTTTCATCCTTTCTCCAATCAATTCGGGTAGCTTATCTTATGAGAGGGATGAATCGATTATGCGAGCTTGTTTTAAATTCTATTTAGACGCCTTCACGATTCCATTAGGACCACTTGTGCAGCCGCTACACTTTGGGTATGCGTAATGCTAATGAACCCTTGAACCAGTTGACTATGAAAGTACAATACTGGTCGGCCACTTGCTTCTGAAATGACTTCAATGTCCAGAAAACTGCAATCTGTTCCGATTCCAGTCCCACGCGCTTTTGAGAATGCCTCTTTAGCCGCGAACCGCCCCGCCAAGTATTCATTTTTACGGTGACCACTCAACGTTTCATATACCTGCAGTTCTCTTTTAGACAATATACGCTCTCTGAATTTTGCACCACGGCCATCCAAGCGAGCTATCCGATCTAATTCCACGATGTCTAATCCAATTCCTTGAATCAAAATGAACAACTCCTTTCCCTTCAAGTTAAATAATATGTATAATCAGTACAGAAGATTGAGGTGAAACCATGTTTATAAGAACGGAAAACTTTTCACAATATGTTCGCGCCTATCCTGTCGTGACATTTTTGCTCGCCTTAAATATCGGGATATTTATCTATACATTAATTCCCGGCATTGGCGATCAGCTCTTTTTATTCGGCTTGGGAGACAACTTGCTCATTGCGAACGGAGAGTATTGGCGCTTAATAACCCCTATGTTTTTGCATGGCGGTTTCATGCATTTACTATTTAACATGTTCTCGCTATTCGTTTTCGGACCGGAACTTGAGAAAATCGCAGGGAAAGCACGGTTTATTACAGTATATATGTTAGCGGGCTTATTCGGTGATATCGCAACATACTTCGTGCAACCCGCTGCCTATACGCACGTCGGTGCAAGCGGTGCGATCTTCGGCGTGTTCGGCGCGTTTGGTGCGCTTGTCTATTACACGAAGCATGCGTTTCCACAGTTGAGACAAGTTATTTTACCGATTATCGTCATTAGTGTTGTGATGACGTTTGTTGGAACGAATATCAACGTGACAGCCCACATTGCAGGCCTGCTCACAGGCTTCCTGATTGGGCTGAGCTACTTCAATCCGAAGAACATTGTCAGTTGGCGAAAAAAGTAGTGTAATGCAAAGTCAGACAGGGTGTATCCTTGTCTGACTTTTTGAATTGCGATGAAGTAGAGAGTGAATTAGTGAGTACGAGGGGATTTCCACTACCCCCTGTCAGCCTTTCTACTTTCATTGAGAACCAAAAACCAGACAAGTTTAGTTGTCTGGCTCTATTTGCGATTCTGTGCTTTCTGGATGGAACTCATACCAAGACAAGAACTTTTCTGCATCCTCCTGCGGCATGTGGCGAATGGCTGGGGCATCAAGTGTCATGCCAGATTTGACGTTTACCATAAGGGTCGCGACCTTTTTTCTCCGATGGAAATAATTCTGATCTAACTCCATTGACTGAATCCTGTTCTTCTCTGTAAACACCGTCTGTCGGCTGATTGTGCGAAAACGCATCGTCAATTGTTTCGTCAAGATGGTATAGGCCGCTGTTTTGTATTGCCATATACCGTGCAACCCTACTAATGGTAACAGTAGCAACATAAGCAATCCATATGGGAAAAAGTTGTACGAGACAATCGCTATCGGTAGTAGTGTGACAAGTAACTTAAAACGATAATAGAAACGTTTTCCTCTTCCGCCAATTTTCTTTGTCGGTTCACTGAAATCCATATTTGGAAATAGCTCCTGCAATGGTTCAATCATGCTATTTCGTTTTGCCAACGGGAAAAGTTTGATTCGTGAACCTTCTCCCACTCCTCCCGCACTATTGATGATGACCGCGCCATAGCCGAATAGCTGACGGATAGGATTTTCGGTGATGGTGATATTTTGTACACGTTTTAATGGCACAGTAACTCGCTTCTTCTCGAGCAACCCGCGCGTGATGACTAAATTATCTTTCTCACGTATGACTTTGAAATCATAATTTGCAAGGAATGTCATTGCGACAGATAACAACCAAACGATCAGGAAGCCAAGTACTACTAAAATCGCAACGACGAAAATACCGATGCGGATGAAAGATTTCAGTTCTCCAAACAACCAGTCATACGGAATGAGTTCCTCAATTTGCGATAGGAATACGATCGCACCGGATAAAATAACTCCAATCCCACCGGAAGTTGTCGCAAGCATAAGCAAGTCACTGGTCGTCATAGAGAAAATTACTGGTGCTGGTTGCTGCACTATCTGCACTTCTTCCGGCTCTCGTATCAACTGCCACTCTATTTGATCAAATAATGCCGGTTCCGGACCTAGAACTTTCATTTTTTTCGACTGCTTAATTTCTTTTTCAATTTGTTGCGCCGCATCCTTCGTGATTGCAGTTAATTCAGCTTCTGCATCTTTACCGGATGAAGAACCTGCTGTTTCAATTTTGACCTTAACCAACTGAAATGGCCGATGAAAAATACCTTCTGTGTAATCTAAACTTTGAATACGTTCGAATGGAATGTAACGTTTTTTCCGTACAAACAAACCCGATACGATGCGCAACTCCTGATCTTCAAACCAGTAATCAAAACGGCGCCATTTCACAATACCCGAAACTAATGTAAATACCAGAAGCACGCCAAATAAAATCAACGACCAATACTGGATATACCATGGCGCTGTACTTTCTCCTTTGAAACCATTCACGAAAACCAAGATGACGAACGGACCAATCAACTCTTTTAATGCTTTCGCCGTCTCGACAACAGCTGATATCCAATGAAGTTTATAACGTGGTTCAGACATCATCTTTCGCCACCCTTGCAAACGTGGAAATACGGTTGCGTAGTTCATCTGCTTCTTCCGTCACAAGCGCAGGAATGGAATGATTAGTCGCTGCAGTAGAGATCGTGATGGAGGCCAGACCATACTTACGTAAAATGGGTCCTTCCGCTGTATCCACGTGCTGAACGCGCACCATCGGAATGAGCGTGCGATTGACGATGAATAATCCATGTTGAAGCTCAATTTCCGCTTCACGCACTTCATAGCGCCAACGTTGCCAACGAATTTTCGGGAATAAATAAATTGATAAATACGCATTTACTAATACAACCACTGCCACGGCGAACATAATCCAATTTGACCAATCAAAAAGGTATGATAAAAAACCTAATCCAACTGCGATTGCTAGTATGATCACACTTTGAATCGTTCCATATAGTCTCCAAACTGTTAATCCTTTTTTGGATAGTTGATTTGAAGGTTGTCGTCTCACAAGACCACCCCTTTTCGAATTTCTACTGATATATACGTAACAATTGTAAAAACGTTTCACTCTCATCGATCATATCATATTCACGACAAAAAAATCCGGACTGCTATAATGCAGGCCCGGATTTTATACTTATTATTCTTAGCGTTCTGAACGAGTGCTACTGCTGCGTCTTGATCCGCCATCTCTTCTAGCGCCATCGCGAGGTCCGCTACTACGTCTAGTTGATCCGCCAGCTGATGAACTTCTGCCGCGTCCTCCTTGAGAACGTCCGCCACCGCTACGATTGCCGCCTTTATAGCCGCCACCAGAACGTGATGAAGATGGTCTGCGTGAAGGTAGTGGGCGCTCTTCTGAAATAGTTACAGGAGTCTCATCAACACTCTTAGTCAATGACTTAAGTGCTGCCGCCACAACTTCTTTCGCATCATGTTTCTCAAGCAATTGTGCTGCTAATCCAGCATAATCCTCTGAATTGTTCTGTTCAATTACTTCCACCAAGGAATCCACTGCATTTTTCTTCTGTTCAAGCAATGCCTCGTCAGAAGTCGGTGGGCGTAATGGAGTCATACGCTTCTTAGTAGTCTCCTCAACGATACGAAGGTAACCCATTTCACGTGGTGTTACGAATGTAACAGCCACTCCGTTTTTACCAGCACGGCCTGTACGACCGATACGGTGAACATAGCTCTCTGGATCTTGTGGAATGTCAAAGTTGTAAACGTGTGTTACGCCTGAGATATCCAATCCACGTGCAGCTACATCTGTCGCTACAAGTACATCGATTTTATTGTCTTTGAACTGACGCAAAACTGACATACGCTTTGCTTGTGTCAAGTCACCATGAATTCCTTCAGCAATATAGCCGCGGATACTTAGCGCATGAGCCAACTCGTCTACCCGGCGTTTTGTACGTCCGAATACGATAGCCAATTCAGGCTGTTGAACGTTCAACAATCTTGATAACACATCAAATTTCTCACGTTCATGAGACTTTACGAAGAACTGCTCAATGTTCTCAACAGTCATTTCTTTTGATTTGATTTTCACCATTTCTGGGTTTTTCATGAAAGTTTCTGCAATTTTACGGATTGGAGCAGGCATAGTCGCTGAGAATAGCAACGTCTGACGCTCGGCCGGTACGCTTGCAAGAATTGTATTGATATCTTCGATGAATCCCATGTTCAACATTTCATCTGCTTCGTCCAAAACAAGTGTTTGAACGTGATCAAGCTTCAATGTTTTACGATTGATATGATCCAAAATACGTCCTGGTGTACCGACTACGATGTTTGGATTATTACGAAGTGCACGAATTTGACGTCCGATTTCTTGTCCGCCATAAACAGAAAGAACCTTCGCACGGCTACCGTAGCCGACTTTATAAATTTCTTCTGATACTTGGATTGCCAATTCACGAGTTGGTGCGATGACCAGCGCTTGAACCGCAGTACTCTTCGGATCCAACTTTTCAATGATCGGAATACCAAATGCTGCTGTTTTACCAGTACCTGTTTGCGCTTGCCCGATTACGTCGCGGCCTTCCATACCAAAAGTGATTGTACCTTCTTGGATTGGCGTTGCCTCTTCAAACCCCATGCGTAGCAAAGCGTTTTGTGTTGTTTCACTAATATTTAATTCTGAAAACTTAGTCAAAATATTCATTCTCCTTTATTTCTCCATTTGACAATTGGTTACATCTGCAAATGAAAGCGCGGCAAATTCGAGCCATGTACTTTGAAAGTTGGGAGCGTTTCCGATATATCCATCTCTGGTTTGTTAAAAGAATCTTCTAGAAGGATTCTTGTGGTTGAGAGGGGTCATATCAATTACACTTATCGTAATTGCGTCCAGATTTTTATACAGCACAATGTAAAACCCGTGACATACAAGGAAAGCTCGGTCCTTGCCGAGCGGTGAAAACAGCAAATCATTGCTAGTCTGCCTACTAATCACCGTTTTATTCAAAAAAAAGTACTCTCCGTATAATATAACGGAAGAGTGCCGTGTAAATGTATCCAATTCCTTTCATCATTCTACCATGGCTTACACAAGACTGCAACGAATCCGCTTAAGTTCCATTAATCAGTCTTCGTCCATGAACTTCAGTACTTTCGGGAACCACACATGGCGATCTTCGCTATAACAAATATGGTGTTTGCCATTTTTTGAATAAATCAAGTGTTTTTCTTTTGATCCGAGTTGCTCGTATAGTAACTCTGCTGTAAATGCGGGAACGATTCCATCTTGCTCTCCTTGCACGATGAAAACAGGTGTTTTGACTTGATGATAATACCGCCGCACTAAGCGAAGGACGCGTAAAAACTCTATTGCTACACGAACAGGTGTATTTGTCAGCTTATAGTTATACAGATGATAAAACGAGTCTGTAGGATAGTTCTTACGTCTAAACGACCTCATCATGATTCTGGCATCATCTAATAAAATACGCGGACTAATATACTTCGCCGCAGCACTTAGTAAAATAAGCTTTTTTATTGGGTAGCGTAGTGCCAAATACATAGCGATCAAGCCCCCCATAGAGAAGCCGACGACTATGACGTCATCCACTTCTTTCTGTAGTTTTCGTAATGCTAATTCCGCCACCATCATCCATGACTTGGCGGAGCCTTTCTGTACGCCTAGATCCATTTCATGCCCCGGTAAAACAGGCACGACTATTTTCCAATTGGTATGATTCTCTAGAAATCTTTTGAACGGTGCGATTTCAAAAGGACCGCCCGTGAATCCGTGAATGATGAGAACACCTGTTGTCACAACTTTTCCTCTGCGAGTATCTCTATGATCCGTTCTAGTTTCATTCCTCTAGACCCTTTAAACAACACCACTGTCTGATCTGTTAGTTTTGGGCGCAATGCATCCGCAAGCAATACCGTGTCATTCGCTGTCCACATAACTTCTCCAGGGTAATCCTTCAACTGGTTTGACAACCACTTCATACGGGGTCCAAATAGCGCAATCCCACTTACGTTCATAGTAATCAATTCCTCCGCGAGCTCTTCGTGGTAGCGCTGTTCGTCAGTACCAAGCTCTAGCATATCCCCAAGGACAAGCCACTTGTTTTGTTTGACTGACGTTTCATCAATAAAACGGAACGCCGCACGCATGGAAGTGGGCGCAGCATTGTATGCATCATTAATGAGTAATGAACCGTTTTTCCCCGCTATAGGTTGCATGCGCATATCCGTTAATGTTGTTTCACTCAATGACTCTTCAATTTGTTTTTCTGTTAGACCTAACTCGTTTGCAATTATAATCGCGGCCAGTGCATTCTTCACTTGATGAGAACCGTAAACAGGAATGGTAAACTGCCCTTCAAGCTTACCGGTTACAGTGAATGCACTACCTTTATCGGTAGATATAATTTGTTGCGCAGTCAAATCAGCCTGTTCATAACCGAATGACACACTTCGCAAACTTGACTGTTGATGTACTAATTCTTTTAATAACGGTTCATCACCATCGTAAAGCAACATACCGCCACTCACCAGACCGTCGATGATTTCAAATTTTGCCTTTGCAATCCCTTCGCGTGAACCTAGGTCTTGCATATGTGCCTCACCAATATTGGTTATGACTGTAAACTGTGGTTGAGCAAGCGTTGATAGAAATGAAATTTCTCCAAAGCCGCTCATCCCCATTTCAAGAATAGCGACTTCTGTGTCATCTTCAACAGATAATAACGTCAATGGCAAGCCAAGCTCATTATTGAAGTTACCTTCCGTTTTCTTGACCTTGCGATAAGGTGACAATACCCCTGCAACCAAATCCTTAGTCGACGTTTTACCATTCGACCCTGTGACTCCGATGACAGTACACCTTAATTCACTTCGGTAGCTACGGGCCATTTGCTGTAATGCGAGCTCTGAATCCTCGACGAATAGAAGAGGTAGACCTGTCGGTGGATTAGGTTCATCTTTTAGCCAAAGTGACGCGATTGCACCTTGCTCAATTGCCCCTTTGACGTATTGATGACCATTTACTTGTTCACCTCTAAAAGGGATGAACAAGTCCCCCGCTTTCACATTCCGTGAATCGATGCAGACACCTGTCACTTGTTGCTCTGCGATATGCTGTCCTTCTGCCTGAAGCCATTGCTGGATCGTTGATAGATTTCGTTTCACGTTTCTTCCTCCACTCAGTCCATTGTATATTGTAGTTGTTGTTTTTCTGTATGACGTTCTACTGCCAGTTCAATTAGCTGATCAATTAATTCTGGATAAGTCAATCCAGACTTTTGCCACAGTAATGGGAACATACTTGTCGGTGTGAAGCCAGGTAATGTATTTACTTCATTGATCAATACTTCGTTGTCTGTCGTGACGAAAAAGTCTGCACGTACGAGTCCTGAACAGTCGAGAACTTTAAATGCACGGATTGCCATATCTTTCATATGCTCTGCAACTGCATTGGGCATTTCTGCTGGAATAGATAACTCCGTGCTTTGGTCTTTATATTTCGCTTCATAGTCGTAAAAGTCAGCAACTGGACGGATTTCTCCTGCTACCGATACTTCAGGATGGTCGTTACCCAAAACCGCCATTTCAATTTCACGTGCCACAATTCCTTGCTCTACAATAATTTTGCGGTCAAATTTCAATGCCAACTCAATCGCTTTTTTGAGCGATTCGCGATCATCTGCTTTACTGATACCTACACTTGATCCAAGGTTGGCCGGTTTGACGAACATTGGATAAGTAAGTTCGTGTTCCGCTTGATCTAATAATTGCTCAGCGTGTTCTTTCCACGTACTGCGAATGAAGTGGACATATGCAACTTGTGCTAACCCTGCTTGTGCGAATAATTGTTTCATGACGACTTTATCCATACCTGCTGAAGAAGCGAGCACTCCGTTCCCTGCGTATGGAATATTTAAGACTTCAAATAGTCCTTGTACTGTTCCGTCTTCTCCGTTCGTTCCGTGAAGAAGCGGCAAAACAACATCAGGCATATCTCCTTGCAAAAAACTTTCAATATGATCGGGCTGTGGTTGTTCACTTTTCAGACGTAATGCCTCAATCTCCGTGACCGGTCCAGTCAATGGCTCCCCTTTCAGCCATTCACCTTGCATCGTAATATAGATTGGTAATACTTCATATTTACTTAAATCAACCGCCTCTGTTACTGCGCGCGCTGTAGAAAGCGACACTTCATGCTCCGCGGATTTCCCGCCATATACTAAACCTAACCGTCTTTTCATGTAATCTCCTCACATTCCGTAGTTTTCATTCATACAGTTTACCATGAACAGTGCCAATTCATGAATGAAAAACCAACGTTCTCCACTTCTTTTCCTTTTCGTAGAAACCAATCATTTCACAACTCGTCTATTAATGGGTGTACTTCTTAAAAAGTTTTGCGATATAATAGGTAATTATAATAAGAGAATACTAGCTTAAGAAAAGGTGATTTCATAATTGAAACAATCAAACAGGCTAGGTGAACGATTCGACTGGACACTTGCCTTTATCATTTTACTTTTCGCGATTGTCAGTTTTTTCGTCATTGGATCCGCTCAAACCTCCGAGCAATATACACAGAATTTCGTTTTAAAACAAGTGAGATGGTATATACTCGGTTCTTTCATCGTAGCAATGGTCATGTATTTTGAACCCGATCAATATAAAAAGTTCGCTTGGTATTTCTATGGCTTTGGTATTTTCTTGTTGATTTTTCTCATGTTGGCACCCGGCGGTCCAGGGCAAATTGCAGAAATGCGCTATAGCGCAAAACGTTGGTTGCATTTACCCGTCATTGGGACAATCCAGCCTGCCGAGTTCATTAAGACATTCTTTATTATCGGACTTGCCAAGTTGGTCAGCACACATAACGAACGCTCGTTTAACAGAACGTATACGACAGATCTACAGTTGCTCGGTAAAATTGCGCTAATGCTTGTCGTTCCGTTGTTTCTTATCATGAAGCAGCCCGACCTTGGAACTTCACTCGTCTTCATTTCGATTACCGCTGCTATCGTCATCGTGTCCGGTATCTCATGGAAATTACTCGTACCTATCTTTACCTTAGGAGCCGCAGCCGCAGGCGGGTTACTGTGGATGTCACTATTCGCACAAGATTTGCTCGATAAATTCGGGTTTTCACCTTATCAGTTCAAACGTGTCTATTCGTGGCTCGACCCCTACTCTTATCCAACAGATGAAGGGTATAACTTGATTACGGCAATGACCGCAATAGGCTCAGGACAACTGACGGGTAAAGGCTTTCTGGAGCGCGTTGTATACATCCCCGAGAACCACACGGACTTTATCTTCAGTGTAATAGGAGAAGAATACGGTTTTATCGGTGCTTGTTTAGTTATCACACTGTATTTCATTTTAATTTACCATTTAACGAAAGTTGCTCTTTCTTTGCACGATCCGTTCAGTGTGTATGTTTGTACGGGTGTCATTGCGATGATTGCTTTCCACGTATTTGAAAACATCGGTATGAATATACAGCTGTTACCTATTACAGGTATCCCTCTTCCATTTATCAGTTATGGAGGAAGTTCCTTGTTCAGTAATATGTTAGCAATCGGCTTGATCTTCAGTATGAAGTTCCATCAGCGAACGTATTTATTCGACGCGGATGACAATGACTAACATCAAACGAATCTGACTCCCTTTCCGAGCAACCACAAATTGTGTAGAATGTATAGGAAAGGGAGGTTTTTTTATGTCAACTTTACCAAATTGTCCGAAGTGCCAATCTGAATACGTATATGAAGATGGAAACCTTCTTATTTGTCCAGAATGCGCCTACGAATGGATGCCTGGATCGACGGAAGAACACGATGAAACAGGTATGCCAGAGATCAAGGACGCAAATGGCAACGTGTTACAAGATGGAGATTCTGTAACGGTCATTAAAGATTTAAAAGTAAAAGGAAGTTCCAATCCATTAAAAATGGGGACGAAAGTGAAAAGTATTCGCTTAGTCGACGGTGACCATAATATTGATTGTAAGATCGATGGATTTGGCGCCATGCAATTAAAGTCGGAGTTTGTGAAGAAAATTTAAAACATAAACTAACGCGAAAAGCTCACTCCTGAATTTAATCGGGGGTGAGCTTTTCGTATGGTCTTTTATTTAATTAGCTTGAACGGGTGGTGCTTGTACGGCAGGCGTCAATGCTTGCAACATATCACTTCTGGATTTTGTGAGTTTTGCGGAAACACCAAGCTTCGCCAAGTTGGAAATAATTTTCTTGAAATCCATTTCTTTAGCCACTTCTTCCACCTCAACCTTCCTAGTCAGTTATATAGACGTTTGATTGCTCGTGAAGTTCTATATTTTTAAAATGTATTATGGTCCTTATTATACCACGCTAACCACCTTTTAAATCTTTCTTTTTTGTTACATTTTCACCTTTTTTGCAAGTTTTAAACCCTAATACGTAAAAGTGGATATTTTGACATACCCCCTACACGTATATTAAACTGAATATACACGAAAGGTGGTGGATATCGAGTGGCGTTACTACCTGAAGATCCTTCTCTGGATACAGTAGAAACTTCTTGTCGCAAAAGTCATCATCCGGAAGAAATTAAGACGAACTTGAGTCATCGTCTAAACCGTATTGAAGGTCAGATACGAGGCATTAAGGGTATGATAGAGCGCGATGTGTATTGTGATGATATTATTACTCAACTATCTGCTACACAATCTGCTTTAAACAGTGTGGCAAATGTTTTGTTGGACGGACACTTAAAAGGCTGTGTCAAAAATCGATTAGCTGAAGGCGATGAAGAAGTCTTAGACGAACTGGCTAAGACTATAGCTAAATTAATTAGAAAATAGGAGGAATTAGAGATGACTACAACTACTTTGAATGTCAAAGGTATGACATGCAATCACTGTGTACAAGCAGTAGAAAGTGCATTAACGGAATTACCAGGAGTAGAACGTGCTTTGGTTGATTTGAAAGCGAATAGTGTAGCCGTGCAGTTTGACGAATCTGTTGTAACCATTAAAAAAATGACAGAAGCCATTGAAGATCAAGGATATGATGTCTAAGCGTAACAAGAAAGGTGACCAGCATCATGAATGAGCAAAAAAAAGAAATTGCTATTACAGGGATGACGTGTGTCGCTTGTGCTAACCGCATTGAAAAAGGATTGCAACAAATGGAAGGCGTATCGGCAGCTACTGTCAATTTCGCTACGGAAAAAGCAGTAGTAACATTTGATTCCAACCAACTAGGATTATCTGAAGTGGAAGAGCGAATTCGAAAACTAGGTTATGACGTACTGATAGAAGAAGTGAATCTTAATATTCGCGGTATGACGTGCGCCGCTTGTTCCGCGCGAATTGAAAAAGTATTGTCACGAATGCCAGGCATTCAATCCGCCACCGTCAACTTGGCACTTGAAACCGCTCATATAAGCTATGATCCAGCCGCTTTAGAATTAGCAGATATTTTGCAGAAGATCAAAAAAGTGGGTTATGAAGCATCACCCCGAATAGAAGAATCGGATAGTGAAACAGATTATCGACAGAAAGACATTGATGAAAAGATGCGCAAGCTAATTTTTTCATCTATTCTATCATTACCACTTTTGTGGACCATGTTTGCACATTTTTCCTTTACTTCTTGGATGTATGTGCCCGAAATTTTTATGAATCCCTATTTCCAATGGATACTAGCAACGCCTGTTCAGTTTTGGATTGGGGCCACATTTTATAAAGGTGCGTATGCAGCACTACGTAACGGTAGCGCCAATATGGACGTATTGGTTGTTCTTGGTACATCTGCTGCGTACTTCTATTCGGTCTACCTTACGTTAACTGGTTACGCACTAGATCATGGCTTATATTTCGAAACAAGTGCAGTTTTGATTACATTGATTTTATTAGGTAAATTATTCGAGGCACGCGCAAAAGGCCGGTCTTCCGATGCAATCAAAAACCTTATGAAGTTGCAACCGCAAGTGGCTATTCTGGAGAGCAACGGAGAAGCTGTGGAAATATCCATTCATGAAGTAACCCACGGAGATATTCTCGTCATTCGACCGGGAGCTTCTATTCCCGTTGACGGACTGGTAGTATCTGGAGCCTCCGCAGTGGATGAATCGATGCTAACGGGCGAAAGTTTACCTGTCGATAAACAACAAGGCGATGAAGTGTTTGCTGCTACCGTGAACGCCAATGGTTCATTACGGATAAAAGCATCGAATGTCGGTAAAGACACGATGATTTCCACTATTATTCGCGTAGTAGAGGAAGCACAAGGTTCAAAAGCACCAATCCAGAGACTAGCTGACAAGATCTCTAGCGTGTTTGTACCTATCGTTGTAGGGATTGCGGCCATCACGTTCCTCATATGGTATTTCATAGTTGCACCTGGTGATTTCGAAGCTTCCTTAACAAGTATGATTGCTGTTTTAGTCATTGCCTGTCCATGCGCGCTTGGTCTCGCCACCCCTACTTCCATCATGGCAGGTTCAGGACGGGCGGCCGAAGAAGGCGTGTTGTTTAAAACTGCCGTCGCAATGGAACAAACTCGGTCGATCGATACGATAGTTTTTGATAAAACAGGAACCATTACAAAAGGTCTTCCAGAACTAACAGATTTCCACGTTCGCAATGAAAAACAGCGTATGTCATTACTGTCACTTGCTGCCGCGGCTGAGAGTGACTCCGAGCATCCAGTGGCAAAAGCCATTACGTCACATGGGCTGCAGCATCTTTCTTCGTTACCTACCGTTGAGTCATTTGAAGCAATTCCCGGTTACGGAATTCAAACAATAATTGACAGGCAAAACATTTTACTAGGAACGAGAAACCTACTTTCTCTTCATGACGTGGAATTTGATTCTACAATTGCTTCCGTAGAACAAATGGAAGGCGACGGCAAGACCGTCATGTTCATGGCGGTAGACGGTATACATGAAGCAATTATTGCCGTCGCAGATACCATTAAAGATACATCGAAGCAAGCAATCGCTGAGCTTCGTGCGATGAATCTCGATGTCATCATGTTGACTGGTGATCAACATATGACAGCTAAAGCGATTGCAAACACCGCAGGCATTGACCATGTCATTGCAGGCGTATTGCCGGACCGTAAGGCAGAGGTCATCCGCACCTTACAAGCTGAAGGAAAGCGCGTAGCTATGGTCGGTGACGGCATAAACGACGCACCCGCTCTTGCGGTAGCCGATATTGGTATGGCAATGGGTACCGGAACAGCGGTCGCGATGGAAGCTGCTGACGTCACACTTATGCATGGTGATTTGTTGCGTGTAGTGGATACGCTGAATATGAGTGAGTTGACGGTCAGAAATATTAAGCAGAACTTGTTCTGGGCGTTGGCGTATAACTCGATCGGTATTCCAATTGCAGCGGCCGGTTTGTTAGCACCTTGGTTAGCAGGTGCTGCAATGGCATTTAGTTCAGTGTCAGTTGTATTGAACGCGTTACGATTGCAGCGTGTGAAGTTGCATTAAGAAAAATATAAGGCTGCCCGAGGAATCGTAAATGACTTCCAAGGGCAGTCTTTTTCTTTTCTGAAGTGAAGGATTAAATAAGCTAAACAGATAGGCTGGTAAGGTTGTTGGGTTGGGGATTTGTGTTTCGAAGGGGAAGCGTGTCTTATGGGCCCGCGGTGAGCCAACCAATAGGGAGCTCGCGACCTGGTTGGCTCACCGCGAGCACATAGGAAAGCGACCGCCAACTGGAGCTTCTATCCCCTCACTTCTACTTGAATGATCCTCCTATTCATCGTACGATAAGAAAGAAACTATTCATTCAGAAAGCAGGTTACACATGAAGAAAACGATCTTATTATTAATGTCCGTCCAGTTCTTCGTTTATCTTGGCTTCGGCATCATTATCCCTATTCTACCCGAGGTTATACTCGCTGAAGGCTTTTCGAAAGTGCATGTCGGTGGCTTGCTGACAATTTATGCCTTGTCTTCATTTTTCACTGCACCGTTATGGGGTGCGCTGTCTGACCGCACTGGTAGAAAGAAACTGATTATGATTGGGTTACTTGGCTTTAGCGTCAGTTTCTTTTTATTCGCAGCATTCATGCACCATATTGTATTGCTCTATGTTTCACGTGTAGTTGGGGGTATTTTCTCAGGTGCGCTGTATACGGCCGTAACGGGTTTTGTCGCTGATATCACGACTGAGGAGAATCATAATAAATATATGGGTTTGCTCGGTATGTCAATTGGTCTTGGCTTTATTTTCGGCCCAGCAATTGGTGGTATTCTTGGTGACGTTCATTTGCAATTACCATTCATCGCTTCTGGTGCTTTAACGTTATTATTAGCAGTGTACGCTATGATTGTTTTGAAAGAGCCAAAACGTCATAGTGAAGGAAATAAACGGACAATTATTCCCAAAGGTGCCTCTACTCTATGGACGTATCGTATTCGTTATCTATTTATCACTTCATTCATTATTACTTTTTTACTTGCTGGTGTGGAAGCAACATTCCAACTCTTTCAAATAGATAAGATTCAAATCACGCCATTGCAACTTGGGTATTTATTTATGGCTAGTGGCTTAGTAGATGCAGCCATTCAAGGCGGCGTGGTACGACGTGTCAAAAACGGAACGGAAACTTCGTGGATTATCGTTGCGCAAGTCGTTACGGCAATTGGACTTATACTCATTCCATTTTCCACAAGCTTGCTTTGGGCAGGTTTTGCGATGAGCGTATTCACCGCCGGTAATGCACTAGTTCGGACAGTACTCGTATCTCTTACAACGAAAGAATCAGGTGGTATGTATGGTACTGCGGCAGGTCTCTCATACTCGATGGATAATATGGGACGTATTATTGGACCGTTGTTATTTACGTGGGTATTCACCATGCAGGCAGGAAATATGTACTTTGTTTCCGCCATCATAGCTCTACTATCCATAGGACTCGTATTTATTTTCCGGAAATCTACACGCTCTTTGCGAAACACAACAGACCCAATTGTTTAATATGAAGCCTAAGAAGCTTCATATTACACTATAAATAGGTTATTTATTCGCAACTCCGTTATACTAAAGGAATAGTATATACCCTATGGGAGGAAGCATATGACGCAAGTTATTAGTTTGATTATCACAAGCACGTTGATTATTAATATATTTCTCGCCATTGCGTTGATATTTTTAGAGCGTCGGGATCCTACAAGTACTTGGGCATGGCTCCTCGTGCTGTTCTTTGTTCCGATTTTAGGTTTCATTATCTATTTATTACTCGGCCGCCAATTGCGTGAAAAGCACTTATTCCGCTGGGAAGGCAGGAGTAAGATTGGTATTGAAAAGCTGATTAATTATCAACTCGAGGCTATTGAAAATGAGACGTTTGAGTTTCTAAAGACTGATACGGAAGAATATGACGATATGATTTACTTACATTTACGTAATAATCATTCCGTATTAACACAAGATAATGATGTGAAGGTATATACGGATGGTCGTGATAAATTCGATGCATTACTGGAAGACTTAGAAAATGCTCGTGATCATATCCATATTCAGTATTATATTTTCCGACTGGATGGCATAGGTAAGCAGATCGAAAAGATTCTAATCAGTAAAGCGAAATCGGGTGTAAAAGTCCGAATGCTGTTTGACGATATTGGTTCACGTGGTTTGCATGTGAAAAATTTTCATGAATTGATCGATAGCGGAGGTGAAGTGGCAGCGTTCTTCCCCGCCTTGCTACCATTGATCAATCCACGTTTAAATTACCGGAATCATCGGAAGATTGTAATTGTCGATGGACGAATTGGTTACATCGGTGGATTTAACGTTGGGGATGAATATTTGGGCCTCAGCAAGAAATTCGGTTACTGGCGCGATACCCATCTTCGAATAGAGGGAAGTGCAGTTCATCCATTACAAACGCGCTTTATACTCGATTGGAATCAAGCTTCTCCTAAAACAAATATTCAATACAATGAGCGATTTTTCCCAGCGATTCCTCGCAAAGGGGATGTCGGCTTGCAGATTGTGTCTAGCGGACCTGATTCGGAGTGGGAAGATATTAAAGATGGCTATTTGAAAATGATATTTTTGGCACAAGACTACATCTATATTCAGACGCCTTATTTTATTCCTGATACGAGTATGCTTGATGCACTCCGGATCGCGTGTCTATCGGGTGTAGACGTGCGAATTATGATTCCTAATAAGCCGGATCATATGTTTGTTTACTGGGCGACCTATTCGAATGTTGGTATTTTATTAAAAGCTGGAGCGAGAATATATATTTATGAAAATGGTTTCATCCATGCTAAGCAAATCGTAGTGGATGATAAAGTTTCGTCAGTAGGAACTGCAAATATAGACGTCCGTAGTTTCCGCTTGAATTTCGAAGTGAATGCTTTCATTTATGATCGAGAAAAATCACATGAGTTGGCAGAGATTTTTGAAGAAGATATTCAAAATTCAACCGAGCTGACATTAGATGCTTATTTGGAGCGTGAACGATTGATTAAAGTGAAGGAATCCATCTCTCGCTTACTTTCCCCCATCTTATAAACCAAACAGCCGACAGAAGATCCTGATCTTCTATCGGCTGTTTTTACCGTACACCCAAATATTCTTCTAGAGTAATGCCACGTTTAAATAGTTGTTCAGCTGTATCTTTTCCGATATACCGATAGTGCCAAGATTCATGCATGTAACCAGTCATTTCTTCTTTCCCTTTGGGATAGCGAAGGATAAATCCGAATCGATGGGCATTGGCAGCAAGCCACTTAGCCGCTTCCGTATCACCGAACGAATTCGACGCCCAATGTTTTTCATGATTGACTTCACCTATATCAAATGCAAGCCCTGTCTGATGCTCAGAATATCCAGGGCGTGCACTATAACGATCGGCCGCCTCTCGCCCATCTCTATCCACATAACGGTTGTATAAGGTGGATTGATATTCATACGAACGATACGTACTGAACGCCTGCAGATTAATGCCCGATATAACGGCTTCTGCTGCTAACTCATTGAATGCTTCTCTCGCTTCTGCGCTTTCTCCAGGGGCATAGTCTTTCGGTAAAGGATATTGTTTATTGACAAGTAATACACCTTTAATGAGCTTCGGTTCTTTAGGTAACTTCTGCCCTTTTATATAACCAGTGGGATTGGAAGGTTTTATTGGTTTTTGTGGCACTGCTGGCCCTATAGAATTTTCTTCTTGTATTTCTTCTCTGATTAATGGATCTTCTGGCTTCCGAAGTGGCGCTTCACTCGGCATGTCTGATGGGGATGTATTTTCCTGGCTACGCTTTGTCGGACCGGTACTCTCTGAATCCGAAGGCCCTTCTATTTCTAGAAAGTCGACAGTTGGTTTTGATCCATTTTGAATACGATCAACCGCATTTTCTACGCTCCAGCCGTTCGTTCCTATCCATAACACACTACCCGAAAGGATAATTAAGAGAAGAACAATCCCACCATCTATCCATTTGTTTTTCCGCCTACGCTTCTTGGCGGAATATTCATCATTTTTATTTCTCATGCTATACCCTGCTTTCTTTCTAAATCGCTTATTACACTACCAGTCTATTTTAGATCCAAATTATGCTCTGTTTCAAACTACGTATTCTAGTGTATCACCATTTTTCTTTTTCGTCTGTCTATGCTAGTATTTACGTAACTTAAGATTCAGCCATTATTGTGAGGTAGTGCATGTGAATAATCAACGTTGGCTCTCGATGAGCTTTTTTATATTTTTCTTTACATGGGGGATCTTTTTACCTTATTGGACAGGTTGGCTGACTTCAGCAAAAGGTCTTTCGGTAACACAGGCTAGCGTCATGATGGGTGTAGGGATGATCGTTAGGTCTTTTTCCACGTTCTTCCTATTTCCGTACGCTACACGAAATATGTCACTCCTGCGTGTTATACGTTGGACTATTTTTTTATCCTTCGTTCTCGCGCTTGCTTATATTCCCGAAAGTCCTTTTGCGATTCTATTTGGATTGACGGTTTTATTCAGCTCCATTTATCCTATCATCCTTCCGAGCGTGGAAAGTGGTGCATCTTTATTGATGCAACATGGACAAATTCATTATGGCAAGAGCCGCTCATTCGGTTCAATCGGCTACACTGTCGCCCTGCTCTTGATCGGTACGGTAACGGCAATCTGGAGTGAACAAGCTATTTTGTATATGATGATCATCGGACTCGGTATGGGCTTGATATTTTCCTTTCAATCCGTTCCTGTCGTATTGCAATACCATCCAGTTGGAGATTCCGTAGCACAGAAGGGTCAGCTGCGAGCTTTATTCGCCAATAAATCGTTTGTAATCGTCTTATGTATTGCGATTTTACTGCAAGGCTCACATGCTTCGTATTATAACTATGGGTTTATCTTTTTGGATGACATGGGAATCAACGGTTTTTATATCGGATTGATCCTCAATATCGCAGTGCTGTTTGAAATCATATTTTTCACACAGGCGGATCGTTTGCTTACCGGTGTTAAGACGTCGACGATTTTCCTAATAGCCGCAATTGGTTCTTCCATTCGTTGGATTTCCATTTTTCTCTTCCCTATGACTAGTGTATTTATTGCAACACAAGTTCTTCACTCGGTATCATTCGGCATGGCACATTTTGCATTCATTCAATACCTATCAAAGAGCGTGCCACATCGTCTCATCGCTCCTGCGCAAGGTGTCTATGCAGCCGTGGCATTGAGTCTCAGTATCGCGATTTTGACATTCCCTGCCGGATACTTGTATGACCAGTCACCCCGCCTTGCATTCCTCGTTATGGCTTTTTGTTCCGTAGGAGCATTGACGGTAAGTTTTGGAACAAGGCATCATATTTCTCGTAAAATTGAATAAAAGGAAAGGCCGCTGTTTTATTTGCGGCCTTTCCTTTGCTTAAAACAGTAAGATGTACGCTAATGCTCCTAGTGAACCTACTCCGAAACCTAGTGCCATCCAAAGCATCCATTTCGCTTCACGCATCAAACCTTCGTTTCTATACATAATGGTTCGTGCGGCATTGGTGAAGGTAAACATGATTAGCATGAACAAAATGGCGAATTCTAAATTTAACTTGATGATAAAGTACAGCGCTGCTGCGGCAGAAGCTGTAATTGCCAAGCCCATGATCCATTTCAATTTCATGCAACTCTTCCTCTCCATTGTTGGCAACAAAAAAAGCCGGTATGCACCAGCTTTCAGAGTACCTTACTTTTCTTCCGCTACTGGCGGTTCAACATGTTTAAAGTAAAATTTACGTCCAAGATACGTTTGGAAAATTAACAGTAATCCTCCGACTGCCCAATAGAGTGGTAATGCAGCCATTACAGTATACGAAATGAACATAATCATAATAGGTGACATGTAAATAAATAACTTCATTTGTTTCTGTTGCTGTTCAGGCATCGTCCACAATGACACGCGTGCTTGGACAAAGTATACAGCTCCGGCTACTAACATCATAATAATATCTGGTTCACCTAGTTTAAACCATAAGAATTCATGATTTTTCACTTCAGGTGGTGCATAAAGTATAGCAAAGTATAGGCCCATGATGATTGGCATTTGAATTACAAGCGGTAAACAACCCATGTTTAACGGATTGACACCATGCTTAGAATACAATCCCATCATTTCCTGTTGAAGTTTCATTTGCTCTTCCTTATCCTGAGCTTCCTTAGATGCTTTCATACGCTTTTGGATATCTTCCATTTCTGGTCTTAATCCATCCATCTTTACCTTCATCTCTTGTTGAGATTTATAGTTCTTTAACATCAACGGCATCAAAACTACACGAATCGCTACGGTAATCAGTACGATCGCAAAGCCATAATTCCCATTGAACGCTTCCCCTAGATAATGAAGCAACCAATCCATCGGTCTAACAAATGTACTGTAAAAAATACCTGTTTTGTTTTCTACACCTGAACAACCACTTAAAAACACAGCAGTAATTGCTAGTAAACTTACGAGTCCTATTCTTTTCTTCAATGATTTCACCTACGCTATCTCAAACTAAAGAAAAGTATACAGCAAACAGCGGTAAATTTACAGTGAATCACCTTTTTTTAAAGTAAATTGAAAGTAATTTCTATCTAGTTCCTTCCGAAAGCGTCTAGGCGTTAATCCCGTATACTTCTTAAAGACACGTGTGAAATAACTTTGATTACAAAAATGAAATCTCTCTGCAATTTCTGCAATCTTTATAGTAGAGAAACGTAAATAAAACTGTATCTCTTCGATTTTACGGATTGTAATATATTCTACTAATGTAACAGATGTATGTTCTCGAAAAATGCGAGAGAGGTGACTTGTACTAACATTGAAATGTTTTGCAATTTCATCAACGATTAATGGATTTTTAACATTTTCATTTATGTACTGAATGACTTCATTAACCGTTTCATGCGACAGCGAAGGTTTTATTTTTCCTTTCAAGATGTAACAGTAAAACTCGACTAATTCGTCTCCAATTTCCACCAAGTTTTCTCTATGCAGATTGGTTTCGATCATTTCTATACAAGCCACATTAAAGATAAAGGCATTTTCTTCAGTAAAAATAGATTCTTTTTGTAAGCGTCTTGTGATAATGGAAGAAAGGATAATAAAATAATATTTTACTATTTCATATGAATGTCTAGGTTTATATTCATACAGAATCTCCCTTATTTCCTTAAGACTAGAACGTGCACCGTCTTTCTCCAGATTGAAGATCTGCGTAAGAAATTCTTTTTCTAGATAAAAAAACAACTTTGCTTGCTCTGTGTTTCCCTCTTTCTCAATAACACGGATCAAATCCAAATTAGACGCTTCTATATTCTTGCTCGTCATGAGTATCACCCCACTCATTCTATATATATGACTACGCAAGATCTATTACTATATATACATTATTTTACCTTATCCCCCACAATTATCTACCCCTTATGTAGTTAACGCTATATATGTATTAAAGCGCCCCTTTATAAGGGGCGCTTTTAGTATTTTACTATGATGAGGTTTAGTTGGATTTATTATTTTTTTCCGCTTCCTTAGTTGATTCATCTTTGTTATATAGCGGTTTGTTATCATTCGTATCTTCGTTTTTCTTGTAAAGACCATCTTTTTTTGCGGCATTTTTATCTGGATCTTGTACTTCTTGATTGTAGTAATGAACACTTGTCTGTGCTCCCTCAGATACCATGTTGTTATCTCTCAAATCTGTCGGATCTGAATGTCCAACTTTTTCAGTCGCTTGGTCAACCAATTTATTGTTATTAACAAATGTGTCTACTTTTTCTTTCAACACACCTACTGTTTCCATTGCCTTATCACGATTTTCCTTTTTACTAAAGAAAGCGTAAGCACCTGCTGCAAGTGTTGCGAATAATAACCCATTTGATTTTTTAGCCATATTTACCATCCTCCATCGTAATGTAATTGTAGCGAATTTCTACCTACTGCTTAATATACCCCACAGTCTTACTTTCAAACGTCTACGGCTTGGTTAGTTGCTTTGTAATTTTAAACTTAGGATGCAAATGACTTTTGAAGATCATTTCTTATTTTACGAATAGATCATAGTTTATGAATTACTTCAGGTGTCGTTAGTGTTTTCACCGCATAGTAGTTTTGCAAAGCCCAATTTGTTATACTATGTAGAAAGAGAACTAGAGGTGAGATCACTATGATTCGTAAAATGACAGTAGAAGACATTCCAGATGTTCAACAGATTGCCCATACGGCATGGCAACATACATTTCAACAACATATACCTACAGAAGTGATCAAAGCATATATTGAGCGTACGTATTCTGATTTAATGCTGAAGAAGCAATTGGAAAAGACCATGGTATTGCTCGCAATAGACGAGCTAGGGAATTCTATCGGATATTTAAGCTATACGCCGATTGATGTAGATGGTGAGAGTGAATTAACAGCGCTTCATATGCTTCCTGGGTGTTGGAATAGCGGATACGAGGAAGCATTGTTAAAAGAAGCACTTGTAACGTTACAGGAAGCTGTAAATGTCGATGTGTATGTCGATCAAAATGATATAGCACTTCAAGAATTTTATGCAAAACAAGGATTTAATTTTGTTGAGTCGTTCCCTGAATTATTTGAAGGTGTTTCCGTGAACATTCTTCATTATTCATTGCCCATCACACAACCTGCACATACTTGACCAAAGTGTAGATGAGTTACTAGAAAGACACCGTTTACTACTCAATCGGACACTTTCTAGTGAGTATGGTCGTCTTTCACTTAAAATAAACTAGCATGTTTTCTTTAATTACAGAGTAACTACTAGAACGTATACTTAAGACCCTTTTCTTAAAGAAAAGGGTCTTTTAATGTCAGTTAGTATTTAGTTCATCCAGTTAGATTGTGTTGAGACGTATTCATCAGATGAAGGTTCTGGAGCCATTGGGGATTTCTTTGTGAAACAAAGAATGGCCGCGATGTAGAGTAGGATGGATGGCAAGGATAGGAATCCACCTAACAGGCCTGCAATAATGAATAATATACCAGCCGTTTTTGGATTCTTATTGTTCCAAACCTTTACTAGACCGATAATATTCAATACTAAACCTATAAATGCTACCACTACCAAAACCCATATGATAGTAGAAAAAGAGCCCATAAACGACATGAACATATCCACTTCTTCAGTGTTTAATACTCCTTCACTCACAATGCCTTTACGGAATTCATCCATGAATGTTGGATCCGTGCTTGCCATATTCCAAATGAACGCTACTAACGCAGCACCTAAAACGCTCAGTGTCAATAAAACAGCCGATATGATACCGAGTACGCGCTCTGCCGTACGATTAATCATTCCACTTCATCCTCTTCTGCTAGTTTTTTCTCTATTAACTATACGTACAAAAATGAGAAAAGTTTCATAAAGTGATGGGGAACTTTTAACGCGTAGCCATTCAGTAAAACCACTTATGCTTTTACGTCGTTGTATTCATCACTTCGGTCGAACGCATTCACGACATACGAACAAACCGCTTTCATCTTTAATCCTTTTTCACGTGCATTATCGGCTGCTTGGTCAAGCAATTTTTTGGCGACACCTTGGCCGCGTAATGAATTGTCTGTATAGGTATGTGTCATCGTCATAATCCCATTTTCTTCAGTCCACTCGATTTCCGCTTTCACATCGTCCGCTACTTTATATTGATACGCGTACTTCGATCCGCCTAACTTCACGAGCTCAAAATCAATCCCTTCACGCTGCTCAATATCTTTATTTTCACTCATGCATATCCCTCCTTTGTAGTTATACGTCTACTCTGTAACGTACCACAATGACAACTTAACTAAACAAAGATTTAAGAGAATCCGCCATATTTCTGAAAAACTCTTTTACCTTTTCCCAGAAACTTGGATCGATATTGCCTAATTTATCTTTAATTTTTGATGTCATGTCAGAGAGTTGTTCGTTAAGCTTCGAGAAGTCGATATCAAGTTTAGAAATACGATCCATTAAGTCAATTAACAATTGACGATCTGCTTCGTTCAACTCTATATTAAATTTCTGCAATTGATCATGGACAATTTGTTCTACGTCTTCCTTCGTTGCCGGCTTTTGTTCCGAAATCTGTTTTTTTATTTCCGTTAGCAATTTAGCTACTTCATCTTGATTAACGCCTGCTTTTTCTGAAAGCTTCGTTGCTAGACTCAATTCATCATTTGCTACATCTGTACGTTCAGTATCAAGAACCTCTCCTGACACTTCATATGCCTTGTAGATTCCAACGAGAGCAGAATGACCCGTTACCTTTTTGGGAGCCGCGACTTCTACTATGGCGTCTTCAATACCTGCTGTCGTCATAGCCGTTGCATACATGTCTGTCGTTACTTGCGTAATATTGTCTGGCGTCACAATATTGATGACAAGGCCTTCGCCTTCTTCTTGTCTAGTGATCTTGGCAGAAGAATACATTCGGGCATTTCGGTCACCGCCAGGAATATACTTGATTAAATCATTGCCGTCCACTGATAATTCTTCCACTTCAGCTTCATTAGCGACTGTTAAACTTTCTTTAACACTCGCTTTTTCACTATCCGATAAATTTGAACCATATACTACAATCGGAACTCCCAGTTTTTCATTGATGACTTTATCTGCTGATACCACAGCCGGTGCTATGATTGCGACCATCATCATGAAAGTCAGTAGAGAGGCTAATCTTTTTTTCATACAGTCATTCCTCCTTGTTCTATATGTATAGATACGTTGAGGCTCATAAGAAAGTTGCGTTTATGATTATATAAGTGTTGTCCAACCGTCTGTTTGTGTAATTCTTCGTTCTCTCATCAACGTACCAAGTGCACGTTTGAAGGCACCCTTACTCATCTGGAACATCTCATCTATTTCTTCAGGAGTAGATTTATCGGTAAATGGCATTTTACCGCCCGACTGGTGCAAATACGCTAAAATTTGTTCGCCATCTGTTTGTAAACGGTCTTGTTTCCTTGGTAATAATGAGCCGTTCATTGTGCCGTCTTCATGGACTTCAATAATCCGAACATCTACTTCTTCACCTAGCCTCGGCTCAGCTTTACGCTCTGTTTCGTGAACGAAAATACGTTGGATGTCTTCTGTCAATAGGAACGTACCGATTGGCAGCAAGCGGTACGCTCTTGCTTTGACATTCTGATTGTACATATCTGCTTCCGCTATTGTATAGTGCTCCTGGATTCTTTCTTCAGTCACTAGACGTCCGAACAAGTTGCCGCCTGGATCTGAACGTAGCGTCATATATAATTCATCACCTGGCTGTGGCCATAGTTCTTTGATTTGTGGAAAGTCCGCTCGATTGATTAGCACTTCAAAAGATGCACCAATATCTACGTAGGCCCCTTCATTTCTGTCCAAACGAATAACTTTTGCCCATCCGAATGAATGAACTGTAACGGACGGAATTTGCGCAGTACCTGTTAGTTCGCCTCTTCTGTTGATATAAAGAAAAACTTCTATTGTCGAATGCTCTTGTGCATCGGGTGCTTCGGATTCATTCATATAGATTTCTTCTCCGGCAGCGTCCAATACAAAGCGTGATCCTTCTTTGCGAAGTATTTTGAGCGTTGCAAGTGTACCTGGCTGTAATAATGTCATATAGGACAATCCTCTCTAGAGTGCTTTACTTTTTAATTTTTTTATAAATTCAGGATCAGACTCAAGTGTCTCTACTAGGTCAGTAATACGATCCATCGCATTCCAACTTAAGTGATGTTCAATCCCTTCTACGTCTCCATAGATATTTTCTTCTTCCACACCTATGATACGCAGGAATTGTTCCAGTAATTCATGGCGATGCACAAGTTTTTTACCAAAGCGCAAACCGCGTTCTGTCAATGCCAATCCCCGATAGCGCTCATAGTGTACATAGCCTTCACGATCCAGCCGCTGGGCCATTTTGGTTACAGACGAAGGGAGTACCGAAAGCGCCTCTGCCACGTCGGACACACGCGCTTCACCTCTTGTTTCTAATTGTAAATAAATTTGTTCTATATAGTCTTCCATACTCGGTGTAGCCAAACTATCGCCTCCTCATTTGACTCTCAACATCCACCCTTTCAAATCTTAAAAGTTTAAGATTTGAAAGGGTGGGTAATATACTTACATAGCAAATAACAATGAAAAGGAGTTGATTCATCATGGGTCGTTTATTATGGCTTATTATCGTAGTTCTAATAGCATTATGGGTAATTGGTTTAGTAGCAAATATTGGCGGTGGCTTAATCCACACACTTTTAGTAATTGCTGGCATTATCTTTGTCATTCAATTAATAACTGGAAGACGTTCGATATAGTGAAAACTAGCTTAAAGTGCTCCTTCTGTGATCAGGTAACTATCGCATACACACATGTGTTGCGTAGGCCTTGCCCATTCGCAGAAGGGGCATTTTTGCGTAAAATCCCTTCCAGTTCAAAATTTGTTCGTTTTGCTACTGCACGACCTTTACTATGGTTCTCATCACAAACCAATTCAATCCGCACAGCCGATAAATCTGTAAATGCAAACTCCACAAGTTCTTTGATCGCTTCTGTCATATAGCCTTCACCTTCAAACTTTGTATCCAGCCAATACTCTACTTCAAACTTACGAATGCTCCAATCGATATGATGGAAACCTGCGCAACCAATGAATTCACCCGTTTCTTTTAAAAACAGATGAAAGTTCAAAGATTTTCTACTGATGAATTCAGAAACTGAATGGCGTACATATTCCTCCGTCGTTTCAATCGTCATATCCTTCTGCGCCCATCCAGTCCACTTACGTAACGTAGGCATTGAATGTGATACCGCACCCCAAACATCCATCACGTCGTTTAATTCAGGCGCTCGAATATGTAGCCGTTCAGATTGTAGCTGTTCTTTAAAACCGGGTATGCTCTTAACATCACGTTCTCGGTCTTCCCAACGCACAGGCGTTGTTGTTCCAGCTTCATAATCTTCTCTCGTCATTCCATATGTTACCGCATCATAATACGTATTCTCTTTCGGAAGGAACCATGCTTGGCGCAAATGTGCTTCCTTTACAAAACCGGCCCGCTCAAACGCTTTACGCATAGCCGCATTATCATGGCGTGTATGTCCTTCTATACGAATCTTATGCTCCGGTAATTCGAACACGTATTGCGTAAGTTTTTTCAGCGCTCGCGAACCATAACCATAACCTCTAAAATGATCAGCAATCCGCAAGTCGAATAATGGTACATCTTCTTGTAAGTCATAGACTTTTACGATTCCCACTTTTTCGTTTTCATTATTCTCAATCCAGAATGTCTTTACGTCATCAGATGCATAGCCGCCTTCTTCAATCGACTTTTCAAGCAACTCGCGACCTGGCTGACTACTATCATGGTAAGGCCATGAGTTTGTCGTCATAAACTGAATAAGTAAATCTTGTTCTTCTATCGTCCATTCTTGTAAGCGCATTAAAATTCCCCCATCATGACTACAGGCGGCTCACATGATATTATATCGTTTGCTGGGCTTCAATTGCATGTTCGTATGCAATTTTCACTAAGTCCGCAACATGCTCGTCTGCCAAAGAGTAGTATACCATTTTTCCACGTCTTTCCGATTTAGCCATTGAATGATCCCGTAAATAACGTAAATGATGAGAAGCGGTAGCGGATGAAGATTGAATCACTGCCGCTACATCACAGACGCACATTTCTGATTCCAATGTCAGTGAATAAGCAATCCGCAAACGTGTTTCATCAGCTAGTGCTTTAAAGATTTGTACCATCTCCGTTACATCAGGAAGCTCTTTTCGAATTTTACGAACTACATCTTCGTGCACAACGGTTACTTCACAAGCATCTTGATTTAACACTTTATCACCCCATTCAGTCGACTACAGATTACGGTAATTATATAGATAGGACAGTAAAAAATCAATTGACTCTCCTGTTCATTTGAATCAACTATTGCTTTGTATCTCCTGTGTTTTGTCCATGGATTTTTTCATATAATTCATCTTCTGTGGAAATATCCGCCAACTTAACTTTCGATCGATAAGCAGCACGGATAATTACATGCCCCGCTACCGGTGCTGTTAAAAATACAAAGCCGATCCCAAGAAGCAATCGTACGCTAATAAAGTTTTCGGAGAAGAGAAAATAAACGAATGAACCGGACAATGTCAATAACACTGCCAACGTCGAACTTTTCGTTGCCGCGTGTGACCGAGTATAGACGTCCGGTAAGCGGATCAACCCAAAGACACTCAACATACTGGCAACAGCCCCTGTCAAAATCAACAAAGCCCCTATAAATTCACCGATCTCGCTCCCGTTCAACTATTTTCCCCCTCTCAATAAATTTTGAAAATGCGATCGTTCCGATAAAGGAAAGAATTCCAAGGATCAAGATCGCTTCCAAAAATGCTTTTGTATTTAAAATCACCGACACGACGGCAATTGTAGCAATTAAATTCACACCGATTACATCGAGTGCTACCACACGATCCGGTAGGGAAGGACCTAAGATAATTCGGATGACTGCCACCAAAATAGTCAGCGCGAATAGTATGACCGATATTGTCAGCATACCTGCTATCATCGTGTCACCTCCATAATCGCTTTCTCGAAGTTCTTCAGTTGCTTAATTAATCCATCCCGCGACTCTTCCACGTCCATTGCATGAATATATAACTCATTTCCCTCAGAAGATACCTCCATCACGACCGAGCCTGGTGTTAAGGTGAGAAGCATAGACAGCATGGTCACTTCCACATCACTCGTCAAAATCGTCTTGTATTTAAAAATACCTGGCTTAATACGTAGTGTAGGTCTCATGATTTGGGAGATGACTACTATACTGGACTGCGTTAGTTCACTTATAAAGATTAACAAGAGCTTGCACGCAGCATATACTCTGCGTAAATAGAAATGCGTATCGAAAAACCGACTCATGACAAAGATAATGCCAAGTCCGACTAGAAACCCCATGAAAAATGTCGTGAATCTCAGTTCATCCTCATCCATCAGCGTCATCCATAAAAATGCAATGAATAAATTTAGCAGAAGCTGTAACGGCATGTCGTCTCCCCCTCCCTACTCTAAATTGTCCCCCATCACAGCACGTATATACTGTTCCGGATTTGTTAAGGCATTGGCCGCATCTTCTATATAAGGCGACAGCAGTTCTGCACCTATACCTAATCCAACTACGAGTATTGCAAGTAATACAAGCGGCAAACCAATCGTCTTTTGAAAAGGCTTATGATCATCCTCACTAATTATGGTTTCGCCCCAAAAACTATTGAGGAAAATACGAAGAAGTGAATACAATACTCCGATACTCGATAAAAACGACACTGCAAGCAACACGTAAGAGCCCGTTTCAATTACACCTAACCCTATGTATACTTTTCCAATAAATCCGCTGAATGGCGGGATTCCAGAAATCGCAAGCATCGTTAAGAAAAATAACCAACCGACTAACGGATAATTTCGAATTAAGCCGCTGATTTCATTGAACTTCGAACGTCCTGTCAAATATACGACAGTCCCCGCCAATAAAAATAGCAACGCTTTACTCACCATGTCATGAATCAAATAATAGCTCGCACCTTGAAATGCAGTATTCGTAGCAACCGCCAGACCTGTCAACACAAAACCAACGGAAATGATGACGTTATAGGAGACGATCTGACGTATATCAGAATATGCAATCGCTCCGAGACAACCCGCGATCATTGTGACACCGGCTAGCACGCCAATGATTTTATAGATAACTGGATCATGTATAAATATTAATGTGAACATGCGGTACAACGCATAAATACCGACCTTCGTCAGTAATGCGCCAAACAGTGCCGCTACCGCAATAGGAGGTGCGGAATAAGAACCAGGCAGCCAGAAATAAAGTAGCAAGCCCGCTTTTAAGCTAAAGACGATCAAGAAAATAATCGCGATCAGCGTCAACAGAGGTCCTTGTCCCGTTTCTGCTACGCGTACAGCAATATGTGCCATGTTCAACGTGCCTAGTACACCGTATACATATGCGATACCCAACAAGAAGAACCAAGAAGCCAGCACATTGATCAATACATACGTCATACCTTCTTTTAACTGTGTTTTACGTCCTCCAAGAGTCAGCAGTACATAGGAAGCTAGTAACATGACTTCAAAACAAACAAATAGATTAAATAAATCGCCAGTCAGAAATGAGCCATTGACTCCTGCCACTAAAAATAGGAAGAAGGGATAGAAAAACATCACTTCTGTTTCAATCCCTGTCGTAGCGAATGCATACAGCAAAATTATACTGGAAACGACGCACGCAACTAATACTAATAACATCGCGAAGGAATCGCCCACAAACAAAATTCCATGTGGTGGTAACCAATCTCCAAAATCCAAACGCATGATGCCGTTCAGGTGAATATGTTGGAGACAATAGGCTGCCACAGCAGCAGAAGCTATCGTCGTCAGCACACTAAGTATACGTTGAACACGAATATAAGGGCGTAGGAATACTAACATCACACCTACTAAAACAGGCAAGATCATAGGCAATACCAATATATTATTCATCTTCTTGCCCTCGCAATCCAAGTCCAGACTCTTGATATACACGGTACGATAATACGAGTAAAAATGCTGTCACCGCGAAACTGATAACAATCGCTGTCAGAATCAACGCTTGCGGCAATGCATCGGTATATTCCGCTGCAGTCTCTGTTAGCAAAGGGACCTCGCCCTTTTTTAAACCGCCCATCGTCAATAATAATAAATGAATGGCATGCGACAGAATTGCTGTTCCCAAAATAATTCGCAACATTTCTTTTGATAAAAGTAAATAAACGCCTACTGCCACTAGCACACCTACCAGAAGGGTAATTAATGTCTCCATTACTCCACATCCTCACTGATTCCCAAAATAATCGTCACGACAACACCGAGGACAGTCAGTGCGACTCCTGCTTCAAAAATTGTCATCGTTCCAAGTTCTGTCTCACCAAAAACCGGTAAGTCCACAAGCCAAGTGGTTTGTGACAGGAAAGACTCACCGAACAACAACGACAGCATTCCTGTACCTACCGCAAGAAACACACCAAATGCCGCCACTCGCTTAAAATCAAAAGGCGTTCCTCGGTGAACTGTTTCTATGTCATACACTAAATACAATAATACAAACGCAGAAGAGAGCACCAGTCCGCCAATAAAGCCACCGCCTGGATTATTATGTCCTGATAAAAAAAGCTCCACGCCAAACGTTAAGATAATGAAGAATACGATCTTCGTCACCGTTTGTAAGATCACATCATTTTTCTTCAGGGTGATCCACTCCCTTCTTGCGACGCAACTTGACTAATGAAAAGACACCGAGACCTGCAATAAATAATACCAATACTTCAAGCATCGTATCGAATGCACGGAAGTCACCAAGTATCGTATTCACTACATTTAAACCACCTGCAAGCCGTGATGCTGTTTCATAATAGACGGAAATAGACGGATACAACGAATGGCCTTGCACGAGCAAAGCGATAACAGTAACAGCCACGCCGGAAGCCACCGCGATCAACCCATTACGTACTCGCATGGAAATCGACTTATGCTCGTTTTTCCATTCCGGTAAATAATAGAAGCACAATAAGAATAGTACGGTTGTAACCGTCTCGACAATTATTTGCGTCAACGCCAGATCTGGTGCCCGGAATACAACAAATAGAATGGCGATAGAATAGCCAAGCACACCGTTAAGAACAATGGCAGTAATCCTGGATTTAGCAAATAAAATCGCTACACTTGAACACATCATAACGAAAATAATGATACTTTCATTCATCTCAATTTCCGCATCATTCGAAAAGTCGAAAACGAATTGCTGAAAATCAAGCAAACCTATACTGACCAGAGTAATGAAAAACAGCATGATATACGCAACGTAATCTCGCACTGAACCAGTCATATACGTTTTCGTCACTACAGAAGCCAGTCGTTCAATTCGTTGTAATAATGCATTATAGGAGCGATCAAGCGTCCATTGTAAAAAGCCCAAACTGTAAATCCCTTTCCAGTAACGCAAGAAACCATACAATAAAATCCCTGCGATAATTACACCGATTGTCATGAAGATTGGCATCCCAAAGCCATGCCACACTCGTATTTCTGGAACTAGACCAGGCAACCCCACAAATTGCGGATATACCGCATTCATTGCTGGTCCTAAAATATACGTACCGAGCAGATTCGGGAAGATGAAAATAAGTACGACCAGACTGCCAAGTACCATAGGTGAAATCAACATCTGAATCGGTGCTTCATGAGCAGGTCTATGTCCAGGAAGCGGTGCATGTACTTTGCCGAAAAACGTCTGAAATACTATGATCATACAATAAATGAACGTGAATATACTGCCGATCCATGCAATGATTGGGAACAACAACACCAATGAATCCACTGATAATAGATTCGCTTCTTTTAATGACAGCATCGCTTCAAAAAATAATTCCTTACTTAAGAAGCCGTTAAATGGTGGTAGTCCTGCCATGGAAAAACTGCCAATCAGTGCAATAGTAAATGTAATGGGCATAATCGTTGCCAAGCCACCAAGTCGTTGAATATTACGTGTACCTAGCTCGTGATCTAAAATTCCGACGACCATAAATAAAGAACCTTTAAAGGTGGAATGATTAATCAAATGAAATAATGCAGCGAATGTAGCAGCGGTGAATAACGCGATGTGCGTGCTTTCAGAAGAAGCAAATGCCAATGAGCCGATACCAAGCAAACTCATAATCATACCCAGTTGACTCACTGTTGAGAACGCGAGCAAGGCTTTCAAATCTGTTTGCTTTACCGCGTTGACAGATCCCCACAACATCGTCAATAACCCTACACAAGATACGACATAAAACCACGTCGTATCACCTGCGAAGACCGGGGTAAATCTCGCTACTAAATAAATACCCGCTTTAACCATCGTAGCGGAGTGTAGGTAGGCACTAACAGGCGTAGGGGCTTCCATTGCGTCAGGTAGCCAGATATGGAAAGGGAACTGTGCGGACTTCGTGAATGCGCCAATTAACACAAGCAACATAGCAGGTACAAACAATGAATCTGCCGCAATCACTTCTCGCATAGCGATTAACTCTTGTAAATTGAACGTTCCTGTAATGGTGTATAGCATTAAAAATCCGACTAACATGAAAATGCCGCCAGTGACGGTAATCAGCATCGATTTCTTTGCTCCGTATCTTGACTGCTTTCGGTGATACCAAAAAGCAATGAGTAAGAAGGAAGAAATGCTCGTCAATTCCCAAAACACATACAGGACGATTAGATTATCGGATAACACGACGCCTAGCATAGCTCCCATGAACAACAGTAAATATGTATAAAAGCGACCGATCGCTTCCCGTTCTGAAAGATAGTAAATGGAATACAATACAACCAGACTACCAATTCCTGTAATCAATAAAGCAAAAATTATACTTAGTCCATCCAAATGTGTGGAAAAATAGACGTCTGCAGAAGGTATCCAAGGCAACGTGTATAAATAGGAAGCTCCTTCAGAAAGCGAAGGAACAAGACGAATCAGTAAGACAAACAAGAAAATTGGAATGGTGATGACAAACCAACCAATCCGACTACCGGTCAAAAATTTATGTATAAATGGAACCAAACAAGCTGCGATAAATGGAATGAATATTGCCAGTAAGACGGTTATCAATCCAACACCTCCTAGAATTAATTGATTATTAATGTCAATAGAATACTCAGAGACTCTTGACTGAACACTGTACGTTATGCATAATGGGACTCTAAGCAAAATGTACATTCCCTACTCGAAAGTATACACTACTTTAGTAAAAACCGCATAAAAAGCGCGGTTAGTATACAGTAAGGCTACGTTCGTAATCCTATATAGGATGAGGTTCTCTGGCGGAATTGCAGCGGAAAGCATCCTCCTAAAGTGTGAACCAGTAATAATTAGTTTATTGAATTTGAAGAGGTGATGAGTCATTATGGGCAAAATGAAAAGCCGTATGGACGAGGGAATTCTCGTTTGTGTGTATTACGGTCCAAATGGTGAACGTCTCATTAATAGAGGATATAAAATTGCAACAATCATGGACTGTCCGCTCTATATCCTGACAGTCGACCCTGCACCACTAGATGATTTTGATGTAGAGAAATCAGAGTATATAGACCGTTGGCAAGAACTTGCGGAAGAATTGGATGTCGAAGCATTCATTATCCGCGACGATGAGAAGCGTCCAGCTGCAAAAGTTATCAAAGAAGTGGCTCACCAATACGGCATTACACAAATTATTATCGGACAGACCGCGCAAAGTCGCTGGGAAGAAATCACAAAAGGCTCTTTCATGAACGTCTTATTGAGAGAGATTCCATTTGTTGATTTCCATGTCGTGTCGGTTGATCGTGCGATAAAGAGTGAGATCGAAGGATCGTTTGAAAAAGGCGTACGTGCATATTTGATTTCCGATGGCGACGGCTTTCGTATCAACTTCACGCTTTCGAAGCATGCGCAGTATGAGGGAATCTTCTTTAAGGAGATTGGGACCGATTTTAACAACGGAATTTTTAAGTTCATGCAAAACAGTAAGATATGCCAGGTGCAGATAGAAGATGACCAAGTACTCGACCCAAGCAAGATCCAATGCAAGATACAAAATTAATATCACGAGAGGTGGCTAGAAACGGGCCCCCTCTTTTTTGCATGGATTTAAGGCACAGATCTAAGAATTTATTTAATGCGAGTTAAGTAGGTAGTACGATGGAACGTTTCCCGGCTAACAAGTCCTCTAGGAAAAATCCCATCTGAAACATCAATTCCCTCTCATCAATTAGCCAGCTATTTTCCCAATTTTTCATATCAGAAAAGAACTGTCCCGAGAGGTCGTTATGACATCGCGGACAGCTCCTGTCGCTTCTATTATTCAGAAAGTTCTTCCCCTACAATCTTCACTTCCATCTCCAGATCAATCCCGAAGTTCTTTTTTACTTCCGCTCTGACCATCTCAATTGTTTGGATGTAATCTGCTGCTGTGGCATCACTTTTATTGACGATGAATCCCGCGTGTTTAGTAGACACTTCAGCTCCACCAAAGCCTTTGCCTTGCAAGCCGCTATCTTGAATCAACTTCCCAGCAAAGTAACCTGGTGGACGCTTGAACACACTTCCAGCTGACGGATATTCAAGCGGTTGTTTTGACTCACGTTGGAATGTTAAGTCGGCAACTGCCGCATCGATTTCACACTGTTCACCTTTCGTGAGCCAAAATTCTGCGGATAGAACATAATAGCCTTCTGTAGTAATGATGCTCTTACGATATCCTAGTTCCAACTCCTCTTTTGAAAGCTTGAAAATTTTCCCTGTGTCATCCATTACAGTCGCTTGATGAATAATATCTTTAATTTCTCCACCGTACGCTCCTGCGTTCATTGCCATTGCACCACCAATTGAACCTGGTATCCCGCAAGCAAACTCTAGACCCGTTAAACAAGCTATCGCTGCTTCCTTAGACGCATCGATAATATTTGCTCCAGCTTCCGCAATCATTCTATTACCATCAATCTCGATATGATTTAGGTTCGCCATATACATTACAATTCCACGAACGCCACCGTCACGAACGACCATATTGGAACCGTTCCCGAGCAACAAAATAGGAATTTTATGCTGATAAGCATAGCTAACAATCGCTTGCACTTCTTCTATTGTGCCAGGCGCTGCGAAGACATCCGCTTTACCACCCAGACGTGTTTTCGTATATTTGTTTAATGGCTCATCAAGTAATAACCAACCGTTTTGTATGTTCTTTTGAAGATCTTCAAACCATCGATGTTTTGACATCTACATCAAGTCCTTTCAGTATACGTGTCTCCAGTTTTACGGAAACAATCTTATCCCCCTATTAGTATGCTTGCAATCAGTCCTTTTGACAAGGTTTTTCATTTTGACTTTTTTTGTTTTTTCAATTACAGTTTAGCTAACTAACTATCCATAAGGAGGAGTGAAAGTGAATACATGGAAAGTAGATCCCACGGCGTCCACTGTCGGCTTTTCCGTTCCACATATGATGGTATCAACTGTCACGGGAACGTTTGAAGAGTTTTCAGGAGAATTACAAGGTAACATAGCGGATTTGACGAAAACTAATATTAGTTTTCAAGTACTCGTTTCTTCAATTGATACAAAGAATAGAGACCGTGATCTACATCTATGCTCCGCGGACTTTTTTGATGCCGAAACTTTCCCCAAAATGACATTCTCTTCCCGCACAATTTACAACGATACAGAAGGTAGATATCAAATGTCCGGTGACTTGACTGTTAAAAACACGAGCAAAAGAGCCATATTTTGCATCACTCCTCAAGAAGTTACCGTATTCGGTGCTACATATCTCGTCGAGGGTGAAATCAAACGAAAAGATTTCGGATTAATGTGGAACCGTGCAATCGAAGCTGGTGGTGTAATGGTTGGAGATATTATTGATATCAAGATGTTAGTAGCAATTTGCAAAGATGAAAGATAATGTGAAAGCACTGTTGATTACTATTCCGATGGGACGAATCCACTTACAATTAACTAATACACTGCTTCAAACAGACTAGTAACCCACAAAAAAAGACTGAAGACAAAACTCCGCTTAATTTTTCAGAGTTTTCTTCAGTCCCAAAAAACAATTTAACTATTTAACTTTTTTCAGATATCACAAGCTCCATCATCACACTGCCCGCCATCATCTGTGCCAACTACTTGCAACTTAGGTTTTGTCCCCTTCTCTTCTTCTGCAATCTTCTCAAGCGCATCAACAAATGCTTCCGTAGGCTGCGCTCCACTTATAGCATATTTTCGATTAATGACAAAGAATGGCACACCTTGGACACCAATTTCCCGCGCTTCTTCAATATCTTCTTTTACTTCATCCTTGAAATCATCACTATGAAGCAGATCTTTAGTTTTCCTTGCATCTAATCCAGCTTCTGTTGCAATCCTTACGAGTACTTCCTCCGTATCGATACGTTCCCCTTCCACAAAGTAAGCATGCATGAGACGCTCTATCACTCCTTTCTCTACATTGCGCGTCTCTGCGAATTTCGCTAGACGGTGTGCATCGAGCGTATTCGACGTTTTCATTCGATCCACTTGATAGTGAAGATCAACGGTTTTTGCTTGCTCTTTAACATTATTCAGCATGTTTTCTGCTTCTTGTTTGGTGACTTTGAATTTACTAGCTAACCCGTCTACTAATGATTGATCTGAAGCTACTGGCGTATTTGGATCCAGTTGAAATGCCTTGAATACAACTTCCGATTTCTCTTCAAGCCCTAATTGTTTCAACGCATGCTCCAAACGTCTCTTTCCAATATAGCAAAACGGACAAACATAATCCGACCATACTTCAATTAACATTTTTTTGCCCCACCTTTCTATTCTCTATTTTAGATTCAAGTAAAGTTGGCAACAATGTTAATGCTTGGATTATATAAATTCACAGAATGAGGTGTCGGAATGAATCAATCTTTATGGCTTGCCACCGCTTATCCGCAGTCTACCTATCCAACTGTAGATGATGATTTAACTTGTGATGTGCTAATCATCGGAGGCGGTCTGAGCGGCATAGCAAATGCATATTTTTTGTCTAAACAAGGAAAGGACGTCGTGTTGCTCGAAAAAAACAGTTTACTGCATGGAGCAACAGGAAATTCTACAGGTAAATTAACCGCACAACATGATCTAGTCTATGCGGATATGATTGAACAGTTTGGTGTCGAAAGCGCAAAACAATATTTCAATACAAATGAACAAGCCATTAATTTCGCACGATCCATCGCGGAAGCAGATCAACTGAAAACCGCACACTCCGCGCTATATTCTCAAACAACTGAAGGTACGGAACGATTACTTGCGGAGAAAAAAGCATATGAGGCGATTGGGATACCATTTATACTTGCGGGGAATGCATCCTACTTACCTTTTGAAACCGCTCATACTTTACTGATTGAAGACGAAGCACAAATACATCCAGTGCGTTTTGGACAGCGATTAGCACAGCTCGCTGTAAAAGAAGGCGCACGTATATTTGAACATGCACAAGTTGCTGCCCTGGATACTGATCGTTATTTTGTCAAACTCTCTTCATCTAAGGTAGTCAATTATCGACAACTAGTTATCTGTTCACATTACCCCATTGAAGCACTAGAAGGCATGCAAATTCTTAAACTAGATGTCGAGCGCTCCTATATCGCCGCGGCAAAAACAGATACTTTATTTGACCATCAATATATCTCGGTAGATGAGCCGAAACGTTCGATACGGACAGCGACGATCGACGACCAATCTTACTTGTTACTAGCTGCCCAATCTCATCCTGCTGGTTCGGAAAAAGAAACACAGCTACATTACGACAGCTTAACGGAGGATATAAAAACGACATTGGGACATCCTGAAGTTGTCTACAAATGGTCAGCTCAGGACCCGTCCACACCGGACTTAGTGCCTTATGCAGGCGCAATTTCAGACTCTTCGCCAGACGTCTACATTAGTACAGGCTATCGAAAATGGGGACTATCTAATTCCTTAGCCTGCGCAGAAATTATTTCGGATGCGATTATCGGAAGACCGCATGCCGCAAGCGAATTATTTTCTCCTAGTAGAACAGATTTCGGCTCCTTGTCAAGCCGGGCTTTACTATTGGCCGGACGTACCGTAAAGGAATTTGCTGGTGGACATATCGCCCGGACCGACTCCCCAATTTGTACGCATATGGGCTGTCGTACCCGTTGGAATAAAGGAGATCAAACGTGGGACTGTCCGTGTCATGGATCTCGTTTTCGTGCGGACGGGACCGTGTTGGAAGGTCCCGCTACACAACCAGTAGATTTAGGATAAAAAAACTGTCATAGAAGATCGGGTTACCGATTTCCATGACAGTCTATTGATTAAGAAAGTGCTTCAGTCAATACAGGCACAATTTGCTTCTTACGTGAAACAATACCTTTTAACAAAGCGGAATTATTATTGAAGGCTACATTGAATGCAGATCCTGCACGTTCGGCTTCGTTTCCTAGCGCAATGATTACGGAATCGCTATTGATGATATCCGTCACAACAAACAGGAATAAATCTAGCCCTTTTTGCTCGATCACTTCATTTAACTCCGCTTCTAGTTCATCTTGTCGACCAAGAATGTCTTGCAAGTCCACTGCATTTACTTGTGCAATTTCCATTTTCACATCGCCGAATATAAATTCTTTCGAATCTAGACTAGCTAAATCCTTGACAGGTACAGCGCTTAAGTCTGCTCCAGCTTTCAACATATCCAAACCGTAGGCTGCAGCATCTACTTCCGCAATTGCAGCTAGTTCTTCAGCAGCTACTTGGTCTTGATCTGTGAATGTTGGCGATTTGAATAATAATGAATCCGATACGATTGCCGAAAGCATTAAACCGGCAATGTTTTTCGGAATTTCAACACCATGCTCTTTGAATAATTTGTTCAAGATCGTTGCCGTACAGCCTACTGGCTCTGCACGATAATACAATGGATCGTTTGTCTGGAAGTTCGCGATACGGTGGTGGTCGATTACTTCCAATACTTGTACATCATCCAAGTCATCCACACTTTGTTGTCTCTCGTTATGGTCAACTAAGATGACTTGAGATGTTTCAGGTGCGGCTCTTTCAATTAAGCGGGGTGCTTCAAAACCGAAAGTTTTAAGTGCATACGCTGTTTCTTTCGTAATATTCCCTAGTCGAACAGCTTCTGCATCCATTCCGATTTGTTGTTTAAGATAGGCATACGTAATCGCTGATGCGATAGAATCTGTATCTGGGTTTTTATGCCCAATGACTAACACTTTTGACATATTTAATTCCTCCTAATTCACTCTGTTTACTACCTATATTCTAACACACTATTCAGGATTGACTAGTGGGAAATAGTAAAGATTGTATTTCTTCCTTATTATGAAGGAAATCGGCAATCGTGTAACGATCTAGCACGGCGAAGTAAGCTTGAAGCGCTTCGTATAATACACCCTTTAGCTGACAAGCTTGAGACAACACGCACATATTCTTACTGGGGTCAAAGCATTCGACTAAGTGGAAATCGTCTTCTATTTTCCGGACTAGTTTACCTACATTCATGCTAGCTGGATCCACACTGAGACGGATTCCACCACCGCGGCCACGAATGGTTTCGATCAGTTCCAGTTTTCCTAATTCGTGGACTATCTTGGTGAGGTGATTTTTCGAGATTTGATATGCATCCGAGATTTCTTGTACTGTAGACAGTTCATCCGATGGCTTGGAAGCTAAAAAAATCAGAACACGCAGCGAATAATCTGTATACATTGTTAAACGCATAATTTCACCACTTTCTATTCTTTCATTATTATAGCATTTTCAATTGAAAAATCATGGATTGGCACTGGTCGTTACACGTAATAGCATGACTAATTATTGAATATAATGTGACAACTTTCACAATATATTTTTAAACATGTATTTTATATATAGCTTTTGAATTCTAAATGATTTATTATAGAGATATCAAATACGGAGAGGTTGTGTATCATCAATGTTAGATCAAAAAACTATCGATGTTATCAAATCCACAGTACCAGTACTAGAGGAACACGGAACAGCTATTACTACGGCTTTCTATAAAAACATGTTTGTGGCTCATCCCGAATTACTAGATATATTCAACCATGCTAACCAATCTCAAGGTCGTCAACAGACAGCCCTTGCAAACACAGTATACGCGGCAGCGCAACATATTGATAACCTAGAAGCGATTCTACCGGTGGTTGTTCAAATCGCGCACAAGCACGTATCTCTTGGAATCTTGCCAGAACATTATCCAATTGTCGGAGAGTATTTGTTAAAAGCAATCAAAGAAGTACTTGGCGATGCAGCAACGCCTGAAATTATAGATGCATGGGAAGCCGCTTATGGCGTAATCGCTGGCGCTTTCATCGGTGTAGAAAAAGATATGTATGAGAATACAAAAAAAGCTGATGGTGGATGGCACTTATTTAAAGACTTCGAAATTGTCGACAAAGTAGAAGAAAGTGATGTCATTACTTCATTTTACTTAAAACCTGTTGACGGTAAAAAATTGCCATACTACTTACCAGGACAATACATTACGATCCGCATGGAAATCCCAGGCGCGAAAAATATTGTGAATCGTCAGTACAGCTTGTCTCAAAAATCAAACGACGAGACTTTCCGTATCTCGGTTAAACGTGAAGATACATTATCACCAAAGGGTGTAGTATCATGCTACTTGCATGAACATGCAAGTGTAGGCGACATCGTCGAAGTGAGCGCACCAGCAGGCGACTTCTATCTAGATCCTACTGGCACAGCACCTGTCACATTAATCAGCGGTGGAGTTGGTATTACACCAATGAAAGCTATGTATTCAACTATCGCAGATTTGTCTCCTGAACGTGAAGTGGCATTCTTGCACTCTGCACGTACACGTAGCCAACAAGCATTTGCGAATAAACTAGAGCAATTAAATGCCAAACTGCCAAACTCTACGTACAAAGCGCTTTATTCAGAAGAGGGAGACGGCATGTTCACACGTAAGTTCTTAGAAGAAAACGTGATTGCAGGCAGTGATGTCTATGTATGTGGACCAACTGGCTTCATGGAGTTCGTTCTTCAACAGCTTCATGCCATGGGTATTCCGGAAGAGAAAATTCACTTCGAGTTCTTCGGACCAGCTGTAGCCCTTCAATTACAATCTGTTTAAGCACAAACAACCCCCGCAAATTTTCCCGCGGGGGTATATTTATATTTTATTCGGCATACGGATCGAAGCCCTAAGGAGTGCCACAACTAAAAACAAACCTAAATAGCCGACAACCGGATACAGTGTATTAACCAAATTTGTGAATCCTAGAAAGCTTAATGCATAGCCAATTACTAATGAAAATGCTACGAATAACTTAAACTTCATCGTACCACTTTGGATGAATCGTGCACCAAACGCATAGAACATACTGACTGCTGTATTGAAGATCATACCGTATAAAATAACCGCCATGAAGATTGCAAAGATTGGGGAAATATTATTGATAATAGCAAGCATCGGTAGATCTGTTCCCGCCACATTCTCCACTTGCGAAAAAAGCGCCAAATGACTTAACAGAATTAAAATACCTAATCCAAGACCACCTACGAATCCACCTTGCGCCGCAATCTTTTCATCTTTTTCCGCCCCTCCCATGACAATAGTCATCGAAGCACCTACCGCAATATTAAATGACACATAATTAATTGCTGATATGAACCAATTAGGCAATGTTGTTGGCACTGCTTTTGCAACAGGATCAAGAACTGCGAAAGTTGTATCCATCGTGACAATACTGTAAACAGAGACGACAACTACTGTCATAATTAAAAATGGTGTCACACTGCCGATTACAGCAACCACTTTATCTACGTTTAATAATATCGTCAAGAACACTAACACAATCATCAGTAAACTACCTACAAATGTCGGCAAGCCAAATTGCTGATGTAAGTTGGCACCCGCACCCGCTAGCATAACTACACCTACACCAAATAGTGTAAAGATGATAACACCATCCACTATTATGCCTAAAAAGCGTCCACTGATTTTGTAAATCACGTCTTTATGTGAAGTTGTTCGCAATCGACTTCCAAGACGCGTTAATGTCATGCCTAAGTAAGCGAAGAGCGCCGTACAAATTACAGCACTAATCATACCTAAGTAGCCGAAACTCGTAAAATACGTCATGATTTCATTACCGGATGCAAATCCTGCCCCTACGATAATTCCAATAAACGCACTACCCATTTTCAGTATCTTCTTCATAATTTCCCCTATTCTTCTCTATAACCAAGTACATGCGAGACATTCATTAATTTATTTTCTATATTTTGAGACGAACGGGTTGTCTTTTTCATAGAAACGCCAAGGATAATGCACAGCTTCGCCCGTGTTGCCAATCCCTACCCGTGGACCCGCTTCTATTTCAGCCTGAGGAAAGCCTTCAGCTATGTAGAGAGGCTTCTGTGTCCAATGATGACCATAATATGACATCGTCACCCCGAGAGCCTTAGAAAGCTTTCCAGGCCCGTTTGTAAGATCGGTTTCTTTTTTAATGTGTATGCCACGGCGTTGTTGCATATGACTTATTCCTTCTATTGGTTCACCCGCCCGCAATAACACAGCATGCGGTGTGCCCTCTTTTGCACAAACGACATTCATTAATGTGTGGGTATGCATTTGATATGTATAGACAGATCCTGGCTTACCAAACATGATTTCTGTTCGCTTCGTTCTACGATTACCATAACTATGTGCTGCGCGATCTTCAGCCCCGTGATACGCTTCAGTTTCCACAATTCTAACTACTGATAGTCCTTCGGGTTGCTCATGGACAATATATTGACCGACTAAATTACGGGCAAGCTCTAGTACAGGTACATTATAGAAAGATGAACTAAGTGGTTCATACATACTACCTTCTCCCTTCAGTTTTCATGCCAATCCCTGTCCCTCTGCGAATTCACGATAGAGATCATGTGTTTTCAATAATTCCGTGTGATTTCCTCTACCAGTGATCTGACCATTTTCTAAGAACAGTAATTGATCCGCGTGCAATACGGTTGCCAATCGATGTGCAATAATTAGCGTTGTTCTGCCTAGCATCAAACGGCGCAATGCTTCTTGTACATGCGTTTCCGAACCGCTATCCAAATTCGACGTAGCTTCATCCAGTAATTGAATCTCCGGGTCATGCAATAAAGCACGTGCGATGGCAATACGTTGGCGCTGACCACCGGACAACTTCATGCCGCGCTCCCCAACCATGGTATCGAATTGATCCGGCATATCTTTTATGAATTTATACGCATTGGCAGCTCTTGCAGCTTCAATGACTTGTTCAAGAGGCGGTCTCACTTTTAGACCGTACGCAATGTTATCTAAAATCGTTCCGCTTAATAATGGGCTTTCCTGTGAAACGTAGCCTATACGTTGGCGCCAATCAGATAACGGGATTTTTTGGATCGAATCTCCTCCAAAACGTATTTCTCCCGAAGTTGGTTGATAAAATCTCTCCACCAACGAAAAGATTGTCGTCTTTCCTCCGCCGCTTGGTCCGACGAATGCCGTTACAGTTCCTCGCTCTGCAGTGAATGAAATTCCGTTCACTACATCTCTTCCCTCTTCATATGAAAAATGAACATTTGAAAATGCGATGGCACCTTCCATTTTCGATGAAAGTTGACCGCCAGTAGGTTCAGAATCCATTTGTAGAATTTCTTGAATTCTTTCTGTTGCCCCTACTGCCTTTTGGAACGAAGTGAAAAATCGGGCCATTTGCGCGACCGGTACAATGATCTGAAATAGCAAGAAAATAATTGCCACCAATGTTCCTGCTGATAACACTCCCCTTGCCACTTGCGCTCCTCCATACCCAAGAATCACTACTAAGATACCCATCATTGTCAACATCATGATAGGTGAAATAACAGCTTGAATTTTTGCTTCTTTCAACCCATATCGAAATAGAGATTGAATGGCAACTTTACCTTTCTCTCCTTCAGTAGGTTCTGCGCGGTATGCTTTCACTAACCGGATATCGCCAAGCACACGGCCAAGATGTCCCGAAAACTTTGCCATTTCAGCCTGTGTGGCTTTTGCTACTTTGTGCATTAAGCGACCAAGCGGATACAAGATCGCCATACTAACCGGCACACTAATCAACATAATGATCGTCATTTTCCAATCGAGGACCAATAAAATAATAACTGCACCAATAATCGAAATCAGCCCTGAGATGAACGATACTAGATGCTCTGAGACAAGTGACTTTAATACGGTCGTATCTTGCGTAACACGACTCATCGTTTCTCCAGTTTCATTCCGATCAAAATATGGCACAGGTAAACGCAATACTTTTTGCCATAACTGATTGCGCAAGTCCGCAACTACCGTCTCACCAATAAATGCAAGCATATAATAGGAAAAGCCACCGGCAATTGCTTGTACCACAAATAAAACGAGCAGGAATATGCCCGTCTTCCAGTTCAATAGTTCACTTGTGAATGAGTCCACCAAATCTTTAGTGATTAATGGTACAGCAAGACCGGCAACCGTTTCAACAAAAGATAGCACCAGGGCAATGATGGTTACGGCTACCGGCCAACGCAATGTTTTGACTAAATTTATAAAGTTTTTAACGGATCCTTTAGGTTTTACTTGAGCATTCATACTGCTTCCTCATTTCTACCTTATTCAAACGGATACCGCAATTCCCCTTGGAGATATTCACCAATCCGCTGCCAATCGGCTTCTAGATCAGGTCTATGGGACGGGCGATAAAACACGGATGCTGGATGGAATGTCGGTATGATAGTGTACGATTCATCTGTTAGACTATATTGTTTATCTTCCAATTTCGCTAGATATTGCACAGGTTGCGTTAGGACTTGTCCATGAAGAGCCGTGACCTTCGCATGTTTACCTAGCATGCGCTGCAGACCAATATTGCCGAGTGTTACGATAAGCTTCGGTTGAAGGTTGGCTACTTCAAAATCGAGGACCTGTGCATGAGCCAATTGCTCTTTTTGTGTGGGTGGACGATTATACTTTCGTTCCGTCAAACTACCATCCCGTTCTTTCCTCGTTCCCCATTTGTACGGTCTACTGCGGAACGAACTTGTCATATAGACATCTTCACGTGTAAGGCCGATCGATGCAAGAGATTTCATTAATTCATCACCTGCGCGACCGATGAACGGAACACCATGTATCGCTTCATGTTCCCCCGGTGCTTCACCAATCAGCAAAAGTGTTGGTGATTGCGGCCCTTCTCCGTGGACAAAGCCTTCTACTGGAAATCCTTCGCTACGTTCTAAAGCTATACGCGCAATTTCATCTGGTACACGAAACATTGTATTCACTCCTTTCTGTAATTATAAAGGTTTTGCTACCGAATAAAAAATGTTAACCATCAAAAAAGTCGCTCCCATTTATATAAAATGGAAACGACTTGTTTTATACTATGTTAACTCTGTTTGTTTTGTTTCTGTTCCAAGGAAAATGACGGCTAGTACACCTACCATGATGGCTGCACAGAAAATACCAAAAATGACTCCGAAACCGTATCCAGCTGTTAACAGTGAACCAACGAGAAGCGGTCCAAAAATACCTCCCACACGCCCAACTGCAGCGGCAACTCCAGAGCCTGTCGCTCGAATAGCGGTAGGATATTGTTCCGGCGAATACGCATAGAGCGCTCCCCAAGCACCCAAGTTAAAGAAGGATAAAAATGCACCAGCGACCATCAATGTAGTCAATGTCTCCGCATTACCGAAAGCTAGAGCACTGAGTGCCGTTCCGAATAAATAGGTAGCAAGGACGAATTTTCGTCCCATGCGTTCAATTAGCCAAGCGGCACTGAAATAACCTGGTAACTGTGCTATGGTCATCAATAATACATAGCCAAAGCTTTTGATTAAACTGAAGCCTTTGATCACCATGACGCTTGGTAGCCAAAGGAACATGCCGTAATACGAGAAGACCACCGCAAACCATACGATCCACAGCATAAGCGTCCGTTTTCTAAATGCCGGCGCCAGTAATTGCTTTAGTTTCTGTCCTGTCGTTTGTGATATTTTTTCTTGCTCTACAAACTTCTTAGAGTCAGGTAAATTACGTCGTAAGTAAATCGCATAAAATGCCGGTAGCGCTGTGATGATCAGTGCTACTCTCCAACCGAATTCCGGGATAATGAAATACGCTATTAAAGCCGCTAAGAGCCAGCCCGCCGCCCAGAAGCTTTCAAGTAACACCACTACACGTCCCCGCTCTTTTGCGGATACACTTTCCGAAACCAATGTAGAGGCAACAGGCAACTCCCCACCCAGCCCTGCTCCTACTAAGAAGCGTAAGGCTAAAAACGCCCATAACGTCGTCGTCAAAGCGGATAAGCCGCTCGCAACTGAAAATAAAACCAATGTCAGCATAAATACTTGCTTACGTCCAATTCGGTCTGCCAATAAACCGAATCCGAATGCACCTATCGCCATACCGATGGAGTTAATGCTACCAATCCAGCCCATCTCCGCCGAAGTCAGATTCCAATCAACAGCCAGTGCAGCAATGACGAATGACAGAATTCCAACATCCATCGCATCGAACATCCAGCCAGTACCTGCGATTCCTAGCAATTTATTTCGTGAGATTTCTTTCTTTTTCACTGGGCTTCTACCTTTCTATTGTGCAATCTTTATATGTCTTTACAGGTGTCATTATAGCACTTTTTAATGGAATTTGACTAGTTTTGTTTAGTGGTGGTTTTTGGATATTGTTTGCTGTGTATAGTTATTGAGCGGGACGGCTTTGAGCGGATAGCAAATGTGATAGAGCGCGACAACTACCACATAGAGCGCTAGCGGACGTGGATTGAGCGAACAGATCGACCGATTGAGCGGGTGAGGTAATACATAGAGCGCTCCTCAAAGTGTATTGAGCGCAATCCATAAATTAAAGCTAAAGAATAACCAGGTAAATACAAAAATCCCAGAAGACAGAGTCTCCCGGGATTTCATTCATTCTTATAGTCCAGCTTCTACTTCTTTGATCATTTCTTTGATCGATTGAAGTCCGCCACCAGATAGGTACCAGTATTCACCGTTCAAATAAACCATTTTATCGTTTTTGAATGCGTTTGTTTTCTTCACAAGATCGTTTTCAACAGAATCTTTCGCTGTTGCGCCATTACCGATTGCTGCGTCACGGTCGATTATGAAGAGAATATCTGGGTTTGTTTCTAAAATGTATTCAAATGTAATATTTTGTCCATGTGTAGAAACTTCAATTTTTTCATCAGCCGGTTCAAAACCGAATACGTCGTGAACTAGTCCGAAACGTGAGCTAGGACCGTATGCACTTACTTTTCCTTCAGTTGCCAAGACAATCAATGCTTTGCTGTCGATTTCTTCAGTTTTAGTTTTGATTTCTTCGATGCTTGCATCTACATCTGCTAATTCAGTATTCATTTCATCTTCTTTATCGAAGATTGTAGCAATTTTATCCATGTTCTCTTTGAAAGATTCCATATAGTTAGATGTATCAACGCCCAAGTAGATAGTCGGTGCGATTTCAGACAACTGGTCATACAAGTCTGCTTGACGAGCAGAGATAAGAATTACATCAGGCTTCATTTCATTGATTGCTTCAAAGTCAGGCTCTTTCAAACTACCAAGATTTTCATACTTTTTATCTTCATACTTGGATAAGTAACCAGGTACGTTTGTTTGTGGAAGACCTGCTACTTCAATTCCTAATTCATCCAATGTATCTAATGTTCCAAAGTCAAAAACTACTACCTTTTCGGGATTTTTTTCAAGTGTTGTTTCACCAAGTTCATGTGTAACTGTTATTTCTGTGCTTTCTTCAGCTGGCTTATCTTCAGGTGTTGCATTGTTTGCAGGTTTTTCTTCGTCTTTCGCACCACCACAAGCGGCAAGTGCAAGCATTAGGATTAATGCAAATAGAGAAAGGGTAAGTTTTTTCATTTTAGTATAATTCCTCACTTTTTATAATGGATTTTAAGAGTTAAAGTATACACAAATACGGCAATCTTTCATTTGTTGTATCGGAATTTCCATATCGTAAATTTCTCGTAATGATTCAGAGGTGATAATATCATTCGTTACACCGTCTCTGACGACTTTTCCGTTCTTCAACGCCACGATGCGGTCTGAGTAGACAGAGGCAAAGTTGATGTCATGTAAGACGATGATCACAGTTTTGCCAAGTTCATCAACGAGCTGACGCAAGATTTTCATGATTTGCACAGAGTGTTTCATATCCAAGTTATTCAGTGGTTCATCGAGTAAAATATAATCGGTGTCTTGTGCAATCGTCATGGCGATGAAAGCTCGTTGACGCTGACCGCCGGATAATTCATCCAAATATGCTTCTTGCATGTTTGTCAGACCCATATATTCCAATGCCTGATCCACCATCCGCTCATCTTCTTCCTGAAGACGGCCCTTACAGTGCGGGAAACGACCGAACGAAACAAGTTCGCGGATGGTAAGTTTGACATTCATAAAGTTGGATTGCTTTAAAATCGCGACGCGCTTAGCAAAGTCGTTAGATTTCATATCTTTCACTTTACCTTTATCGAGCAATACTTCGCCCGTGTCAGCATCCATTAATCGACTTACCATCGATAGAAGAGTAGATTTACCAGCCCCGTTTGGTCCAATGAATGACGTGATTTTTCCACGATGAATATTTACACTGACCTTTTCGACGACTGCTTTTTTTCCATAAAACTTCGTTAACTCACGAACTTGAATCATGAAGATCGACTCTCCTTTAATAATAAGTAGATAAAGTACATGCCACCGACAAAGTTAATGATCACACTGAGTGTGGTCGAGAAAGAAAATAGACGTTCAACGATCCATTGACCGCCAACTAATGCAATGACACTCATCAACGCAGCACCGGCAATTAACACCGAATGCTTGAACGTGTTGAAGAATTGGTAAGACAAATTAGCTACGATCAATCCGAAGAATGTAATCGGACCTACAAGTGCAGTGGACACCGCAATCAGTACTGATGATAAAATCAACATGATCTTGACGATCGACTGATAGGGCACACCTAGATTGATTGCTGTATCCCGTCCCAATGATAGTACATCGAGTTCATTGATATAGCGCCAACCGATAATAAGTGTAATAACTAATATTGCTAATGCCCACCAAACGAGATCTCCGTTGATATTGTTGAAACTCGCAAACATCTTATCTTGCACACGCAAGAATTCATTCGGATCAATCATCACTTGCAGGAATGTCGAAATACTTCCGAAGAATGTACCGACGATGATCCCGACGAGCAATAAGAAATAAATTGGCCGGTTCCCTCTACCGAATAAGAAGTGATAGAGCAGCAAGGCGAACACTATCATTGCACCTACAGACAGCATGAAGTTAAACTGCTGGTTGATCAGTACAAATGAAGTCGATCCGAAAAAGAAAATCAGAACGGTTTGTAGCAGGATATAGAGTGAATCCAAACCCATGATACTTGGTGTTAAAATGCGGTTATGCGTGATCGTCTGGAAAATAACTGTGGAATATGCTACTGCCACACCTGTTAAAATCATCGCCACCACTTTGACCGCTCTTCTAGGAAGTGCATAGTCATAGCTGCCGTTCAAGTCTTGAAATAGATACAAGCCACAAAATACTAATGAAAATGCTAATAAAATTAATAGCTTCGTTGAATTACGCATAGGCTTTCCCCCTAAACAACAAGAACAGGAAGATTGCGCTTCCAATGACACCGACCATTAAACTGATCGAGATTTCATAAGGGAAGATAATAACCCTGCCTAGAATGTCACAGATAAGAAGGAAGATTGCACCTAGCAATGCAGTATGCGGCAACGTCTTTTGTAGATGGTCTCCTTTAAAGATCGAGACAATGTTCGGAATGATTAATCCTAGGAATGGAATTAGTCCCACTGTCAATACAACGGTTGTCGTAATTAATGCGACTAGGATCAATCCGATATTGACGATACTCTTATAAGCGAGTCCTAAGTTTTTGGAAAAGTCCTCTCCCATACCTGCCACTGTAAATCGATTCGCATATAAATATGTAATGATCAACACAGGTATACTAATATACAAAAGCTCATAACGACCTTTCATGATCATGGAAAAATCTCCTTGAAGCCAAGCAGACATATTCTGGATCACGTTTGCTTTAAATGCAAAAAATGTGGAGATGGAAGATAGGATATTCCCGAACATCAATCCAACGAGCGGAATGAAGATCGCATCTTTAAATTTAATACGGTCAAGAATTTGCATAAACAAGAAAGTGCCTAGTAAGGCGAATGTGAACGATACCGCCATTTTCTCTAATAGCGTTGCATTGGTAAATATCAACATAGACACTAAGATTCCCAGTTTAGTTGCATCCAACGTTCCCGCTGTGGTTGGAGATACAAATTTATTTCGGCTCAGTTGTTGCATAATCAAACCTGCAATACTCATCCCTGCGCCTGCAAGTACTATCGCAACCAATCGAGGAACTCGACTAATCAACAATATTTCCGTTGCTTCTGAGCGCCAGTCCAATAGGTCCGCTGGTGTGATTCGGCTTGCACCGACAAACAGCGAGAGAAATGATAAAAGTATAACTGCTGTAATTAAGTAACGTTTCTTCATGAAGAACTCCGATATCGAATATTTGAGCATTTCTCACTTAAATGAAAATGATTATCATTCGCTCAAGAACAACTTTACCGCGTTTAACATATGATGTCAATATCTAAATGAAAATCGTTATCAATAATTGTCGGTAAGTTGATAGTACGAGATGTAAAACTGTTATGTGTCTATATAAAATCATATAAAAATACCGTTTCCCATATGACACGGAAAACGGTGTATCCTTTACTGCTGATTTGTTCTTGAATCCATTTTTTGAGCATTATCTATTATTTCTTTCGGTATTTTGATTTCATCGACCTCATTAATCTTTGTCATCGTCCCTGTAACATTCTGTGTGACTTTGATTTTTTGACCTTGCTCGTCCATAGTCATGATCATATCCATGTCAAAGTCTTTTGTGAAGAAGGTCTTTTTATCAATGCTGAATTGTAGATTGATCTTTTCCACTTTCATATCCGCCTCTACCGGCATCGCTTCATCTGTTCCTAGCGGCATATTCTTCCCCAGCATTTCTTTCATTAGTTCACTGAACTTTTCACCGGATCCTTCCAATGTCAGAACGTATTCATCATGGGTTTCTTCAAATATAAAATCCTTTGCATATTCTTTATACATAGAAAAGTCCACTGGTGATTCGGTCACTCCAGCCATTTGACCGGTGACTTCTTTATACATGTCATTCGGCAGTTTAACCCATCTGCCTGATTGTGGATCTTTCATGAAGAAGCCTTCTTCTGTCATATATTGTTCTATTGCCATTTCTTCACCGCCAACTTGCATATTCATCGTTTGACGCATAGCGAGTGGTTCAAGAATCATATCCATATCAATCGTTGAAGTAATTTCTTGCTTCTCATCCCCCATTTCTAACGTTTGCAAGATTTCCATATCAGAATGCATACTTTGTTGTGTTTCTGCTGCTGCATTCGCTTTTTTCATTACTTCACCGGCTGTCAGTTCGCTCTTTACGACTACTTCTTCTTTTTCCCCTGTAATAGGATTTTCTTTAGGTACAGCAGTTTGACCGCAGGCACTTAATACAAATGCTAGGATTCCTGCTGCACAAATTCTTGTCCATTTTTTCATACAGTCCATCACTCCTTATATTTTCCTTGCGAAGGTTTATGATTAATCAAGAAAAAACCTTCAGATCCACCTTTGTATAGTAAGCATGAAAAATAAAGTACTGTGAAAAAAGAAGGATATAGTAAGTCTATTTTATTATTTCTATTCAAGATGTTTAGATTTTTGTAATTCGGGCAAACTAGAAGCATCCCACCCCCTTTCTCTTCTTATAAAGATAAAAGGATTTGGCTGTATGCATTGCGCATGCAGCCTTTTTTTACGGTCACTTCAAAATAAATTCTTGAAGACGTTCACATTCACTTTCGGGCATTTCCACAGTCATCACTGTTCCTTCTTCTTCGTATGCCGTATCTTTAATCGAAGCATTTTCATTGAGATGGGCAACGATTTCTCCACGATCGTATGGAATCATCAATTTACACGTGACATATTGTCGAAATAAGTTTTGTTGGATCAAAGTTAACAATTCAGGAATACCTTTATTTTCGGCAACTGACATCCAAATACTCTGATCCTTTACACGCGGATAGGAGATTTCGGTCAAGTCCGATTTATTATATATATTGATGGTAGGGATACTTTTTACACCAATATCTCCTAATGTTTCGTTGGTAACATCCATCATATGACCATGTTCTTCGTCGGAAACATCCACAACATGCAGCAGTAAGTCCGCATTCTTGGCTTCTTCTAGTGTCGAACGGAATGCTTGGACAAGATGGTGAGGGAGTTTGGAAACGAACCCTACGGTATCCGTTAAAATAAATTCTTTTTTATCTTGCAGTTTGATTTTTCTTACAGCAGTTTCAAGCGTTGCGAACAGCATATCTTTTTCACTGACTTCTTTGGATTCATCTACATCTGTATATTGCAACAATCGGTTCATCAACGTGGATTTCCCAGCGTTCGTATAACCCACAATCGACACAACAGGTATGCCGCTTCTGACACGCTGTTTTCGCTGTGTTTCACGTTGATCACTCACATGCTCGAGTTCTCGGCGAAGTTTCGCAATCTGATCTTCGATTTTCCGTCGGTCAAGCTCAAGCTTCGTTTCACCGGCTCCTTTATTTTGTAAGCCGCCTCCTGTTCCGCCACCTTGTCTACTGAGTGAAGCCCGAAGTCCAACAAGTCTCGGCAATGTATATTGCAGTTGCGCCAATTCAACTTGCATCTGCGCCTCGCGATTGCGTGCCCGTCTCGCAAAAATATCCAATATAAGCATAGTACGGTCAATGATTTTACATTCTAGATCTCTCTCCAGATTTCGCAATTGGGAAGGTGATAATTCATCATTGAAAATTAGTAAATTTGCTTCAGAATCCTCATATACACTACGGATTTCATCAATCTTGCCTCTTCCAATATATGTAGATGGATTTTTCCTTTCCAAATTCTGTGTCACTTCACCTAGGACTTCCACATCGATTGCTTCCGCCAAATTCTTTAATTCTTCCATCGCATATTCAAAGTGCAAATCCTTCTGTTCGTGCACGCCAACTATTATGGCCTTTTCAATTAACACATCCATGCTAGCACTCCCCCTGACATCTTTATATATAGTGTACCCGGCGTTCTGTTTACTAATCGTTCGTTGTGAAATGTATCGCTGCCAACCGTCTCCAGTTTGCTGATCATGAAAGTATTGTGCGGTAAGCGGCTGATCCGGTGCCGCTATTCTTGCTTTGTCTTCGTCTTCTACGGTTCGTCATTCGATATGTACATTGTCAGCATACAATAACGCATTCGCTGTTCCAAAGCTTTCATGCTGTGTGGATTATCCTACGCGAAATAAACAAGGTGGTCGAGTTTCATAGTAAGCAACCCCTCCCAAATAAATGATGTTCTTCTATTCTATCAAACCTGTCCTATCAATCGAGTTCTCTACCTCTCTTAGTATGAGATCAACTACAGTCAAAATAAGCTTCAGTGTTTCCCGAAAGGTCAGAATAGTGTAGGATAAAAGAAGAGTTTCAGGAAGATAAATGTCCTGATGAATACGAATGCGGAGGGATTGTATGGTAATCGATTTATTAAAATCTCACTCATCGGTTCGACGTTATAAAGATGAACCGATTTCAAGAGAGACAGTGATTGAACTAATTAAAGCGGGTCAACACGCAGCCAGTTCTCACTTTGTGCAAGCATGTACCGTAATGTATGTAACGGACACGGAAAAACGTGGGCAGTTGGCCGAACTATCCAAGAATCGCCGTCAATTCTACACAGCTGGCGCAGTATTAGTATTTTGTATGGACTATAACCGATTATCTCACGCCGCTCGTTTACATGGTCAAGAAATTGACTATACAGTAGCGGAGAATGTGCTAGTTGGTGCAATCGACGTTGGTTTATTCTCTCAAAATGTCGTTATTGCTGCCGAATCAAAAGGCTACGGCATTTGCTATATCGGTGGTGTACGAAATGCAATGGAAGAAATTTCAGAAGTACTGGAATTGCCAAAAGGCGTTGTGCCTCTATTTGGATTGTCCATCGGCATTCCAAATGAATCCAATGAGGTCAAACCGCGTTTACCTGTAGAAGCCGTCTTGCATGAAAACACGTATAACGAAGATCAGTATAAGGATCTATTGCCAGCATATGACGAAATAATGAAAGAATACTATGCGAGCCGTGATACCAATCAGCGTGATGCGATGTGGACGAAAGAAATGGCAGATTTCCTTGAGACACCAAGAAGAACGGATCTCGAGGCTTTCTTACAAAAACAAGGATTCCTATTGAACTGAAGAAAGACAGGAGTGTCAAACGATGTCAGTAGATGACGTGCTGGAACTACTCCAGCGACGCATGACAGATGGAACATTCATCCGGGCTACTATTAGCGGGCCACGAATGAAATCCAATGATGTAAAACGAATTAAATTAAAGCCGCTTGAATTAAAAGGCCAATTTTATATTCAATTTGAATATCAGCATGAACGTATTCTCAAGCATGTTAATGTAGCACTTGAAGACGTGGCGCAACCATTGTATGACGCTTTGGAAAACTTTAAGCAATTCCATGTTGATTTATCAGATGAAACGATGCAGATTCAACTATCCAAGAAGATGAAAGTGTCGATCAAACGAATTTTTCTCGATACGGAAAAGACAGTCGACTATGCGCATAATCGGACGAAGAATTACGCTTTACATGAAGGTACCCCCTACCCATTTCTCATTCGTCTAGGCGTTCAAACACCGGAAGGTAAAGTTAAAAATCAAAAACATGATAAGTTTCGTCAGATTAATCGCTTTGTTGAACTGATTGATGACACGCTTTCTCACTTGCCGAAAGACCGTCCGATCCGTATTTTGGATTTCGGATCAGGTAAATCTTATTTGACGTTCGCATTGTATCATTACTTGCGGATCGAAAAAGGTCTCGATATTCGAGTAACGGGATTGGATCTAAAAAAGGAAGTCATTGAAGAATGCCAGGAAATTGCACGTGATTTGCAATACGATCAGCTAGAGTTTCTAGTAGGCGATATTAATGAATATGATGGGGATACTGCAGTCGATATGGTCGTCACGCTTCACGCATGTGACGTGGCAACGGATATGGCATTGGCTAAAGCAGTCAGCTGGGGAGCTTCAGTCATCCTATCTGTTCCTTGTTGTCAGCATGAGCTGTTTTCACAAATTCAAGCCCCAGCACTTGATATCATGTTACAACATGGATTAGTGAAAGAACGTTTTGCTGCACTCGCAACCGATTCTATCCGTGCGGAATTGCTTACATTAGTTGGCTATGAATCCCAACTTGTGGAGTTCATCGATATGGAGCATACACCGAAGAACATCTTGATACGTGCCTACCGAAATGATAAAAAGCCAACTCCAGGGCAAATTGATCGTTACGCGGCCTTCAGGAATATGTTGCAGGCTAAGCCTTTCTTGGAAAATGAACTGAAGCATTTGCTAAGTTTTCTACCGGCACATGACAATCAGACCCTATCATAACGAAAAAGATCGCCGCAATGTCCTATTACGACAATGTGGCGATCTTTTTATCTATCTTAAGATTGCGGTAAATACTCAATAATGCTATCCACCGCTTGCTTAATATAGTGCGGTTTCGTGCCAAGATTTAAACGAATGAAGCCTTTTGAGTTTTTCCCAAACCACTCTCCGTAGTCGATTGCCAGTTTACATGTATCTTGCACAAATTCTTTTACACCGTCTGGTTGGATATGTGCACGCAAGTCGATCCACAATAAATACGTCCCTTCCAACGGTGTAACGATTAACTTGGGCGCATGCTTTGCGAACTGTTCGACCGCATAACGTTCATTTGATTTAACGACTTCTCGTAATCCTTCAAGCCAGTCTGAACCATGATTATAAGCCGCCTCTGCAGCCGTCATACCTAGCATATTTACTTCTGTTTGACTAACAGATTTCACAAACGTATCGAACTGCTTTAGCAACGCTTTATTTTCAATAATAATCTGTGATGTCAACAAGCCCGCTAAGTTGAATGTTTTGGAAGCCGATGTAACGGTAATGACACGCTCAGCGTACTTCCCTTCAGCAACGATTGCAGAGGGGATATGTGTGTGATTACCAAACGTCATATCATGATGGATCTCATCCGACACTACTAATACGTCATGCTTTTCACAGATCGACAAAAGCTTCTCCGCTTCCTCTGCCGTCCACACACGACCAACGGGATTATGCGGTGTACAATGAATGAATAATTTTACGTCATTCTCCACTATTTGCTTCTCAAAGTCTTCAAAATCAATCGTGTAAATACCGGCTGTATTAATGAGCTCACTGCTAATCAGTGTGCGGCCAGTATCTTTCACTGCGTTGGCGAAAGGATAATAGACCGGAGACAGGATAATCACGGCTTCTGTAGGTTTCGTAAAGGCATTAACAAACCAGTATAACGCGGTTACGACGCCCGTTGAAAAACGCATCCATTCCTCTTTCACTTCATATCCATGATGCTCACGCTCCCACTTAATAAACGCTTCAAAATACGATTCAGGTGCATATGTATAGCCGAACACCCCAAAGTCCACTTTTTCTTTCAACGCTTCTATCACTTGCTCTGGAGCCTTAAACTCCATATCCGCTACCCAAGCCGCAAGTAAATCTGCATCTCCAAAACGTTCCTCAAGCTTGTCCCACTTCAGCGAGTTTGTACCCTTTCGATCAATTGCATAACGTTCCAAAAACTCTTCTTTATTCATATAGAAACCTCCACTTTTATCAATTTCATAACTGTCAATCTATTCCGATTGTATCATATGTCTCCATTTGCTTCCTCCGTTGTTGTTATGAATTATTTTGGGGTATACTAGAGTATTGAAGCAACATTTAGTTGGAGGTCATGAAGGTGAGAAAATGGAATACCGCAACACTTTTACTAGCACTACTTTTCGTTTGTTCCATACAGTCTGTCAGCGCACAAACGACAGATGTAAAATATATAGATGTTCCGGATCATCACTGGGCGAAAAATGAAATCATGCAGCTGGATGACATGAAAATCATTACAGGCAATTTTGATATGCAGTTTCATCCTGAAACACCACTGACAAAGGGGCAGGCCGCTGTTTCTTTTTCTAAAATCTTCGGATCAAAATTTATCGATAAATCCTATGGTTTTTCAGATATTGCCTGGGGATCGGATAAAGGACGGTTTGCTTTGACTGCCGTTGAAAACGGCTGGATTCAACCAAGCAGACGAGGTTTTTTCGGCTTTGATGAACCATTGACGAAGACGGAACTCTGGAATTCATTCATGACGGCTTTTGATATGGAAAAGGACTTTAGTAAAATAGTAGCCTCCAGCTGGCCCTCTAGTTCGGATCGGGCTACCTTACAAAACATTCCCATTTATACGTTTCCTCAAGTGGAGGAGTTTCTTCAATACGGTGACTCGATTGTATCGAGAGCTTACTTTTCAAAAGCATTGCATCGGATACTAGTGGAAACTAATCGTATTAAACAACCTAAGCGGTTTACACTTTCCACACCAGAAGAGTCCGGTCACTATAGAAAAAGCGTCCCCGAGACCTATTTAGGAAGTGTACCGTTCAATACTCACCCTCTTTATTTGCGCTCTGAGGAAACATTTGAATACAAAGACTTTACACAAACTAATTATGGGTTTTCACGCGATAGTGCGTATACATATGCTGTCGGAAAAGAAGGCGCTGAAATCAAATTGACAGTTCGTGAATTGCCTAACAAAGACGTATTTGTATTCTCGGAACTAACGAATCCAACTGACAAATCTATAACGGTGGAAGTACTTCAAAAGGAACAAGATATCGAACGGTTTGATCTTTTCCGCTATGATCGTTATCCACTCATGCGTGAAAATCTAGATCTGACGGATGCGGATATGACAACTTATCCAACAGGCTTGCTGCGCTTTATCAAGACGGACGGCACTGTAGAGGAACGGTTGATTGGACAGGCCTACCAATCCAAACAATTGGCACTTCGCTATGATAATGATGAAGAAAGTGTTTCGCGTGAACTTCTTGGAGAGCGAGAGAATTTCTCCTATGCGTTAGCCGGTAAAACGCTTTTATCATCCTATACACTACAAGCTAACGCGGGCGAAATAGTGGATCACTGGTATATAGATTCCGATGAGCAGTTGTTTAATTCAAAAGATGACCTATTCAAATGGATGAGAGAAACAAGTCAGAATCACAAGAAGCGCAATAAATGGTACACAGCTGAAGGCTCCTATAATAAACTGGCTGACTCAACGGAACCGATGCCCGTTTCAGGTCAAAACTACGGTCGTAATTTATTGATGCTAAAAGAAGATCGTGCATTGACGCTTTATCACGAAAATAAAGGGCGTTACTTTAAGAATCTAGTCTATAATGCCTTCGTCAACTTGAGAAACTTTAAAGAAAACAAAGACTACTGGGAAACAGAAGTAACCAGTACGTATCTTAAAAACTTATACGATATTCACGCTCCATTTATTGATACGCGTTTTAATGAACAAATTGCTTTATTCTATTATAATAGCGGCGATGAGTTTGGAATTCCTTCTGCAAATGAACCACTGCGCGATTACGCTGACCTTCTCGTTTCTCAGCAACGAAAAGGCAATATTATTCGAGTGGCTAGTGATGCCTATTACATTGCAGATTACTTTCCAATTAAACAGAAAGTCACTACCCATACATCCATGAATCATGCACTTGGTGGTATGAATATTTTACTTATGTCTTACCAGGAGTTCGGAGATTGGCGATATCTTCATACCGCCCGCAATGTCCAGCGAGCCATTGTCTATCAAAAAGATCAATGGATTCGCGACAACGGAGATATTTGGTACAAGATTTCTCCGGAATTCAATTTTGAGGGTGATGATTATAAACATTTAACGCTGGAAGACTTGATTGACTCCTATCAACTTTGGCAACAAATCGATCCAATTTACTTGCCTACACTGAAGCAACTTATTATTTCTAAGGCCACTTTCCTATCAAATGAAAAACTCGGCTATACGACGAAGATTAAAAATGGCTTGAAGAAAATTGGATTAGACGAGTATCTGCCCGATGGCGACGAAGTGACGGACGCGTTATAAATGATATAGACAGAAAAAAGAGAGCTATCCACTGCATATTACGCAATGGATAGCTCCTTTTCACATCTCATTTTCAAGTAATTCCAATGTGTCTTCGTATTCTTTTTCAATAACAGGGTCGTGTTTATACGTTGCCTTGCTGACCAATACCGCAACAATAAGGCAAAGCACAAATCCAGGAACAATTTCATACAATGTGTCATGCAAGAAATCGATACTTCCCCAAACACCTACCGTTACAGCACCAATAACCATACCGAATAATGCCCCTTTAGCTGTTAGCTTTCTCCAGTATAATGACAAGAGAATAATAGGACCAAATGCCCCGCCGAAACCTGCCCAAGCGAATGAAACCAATTTCAATACAGATTCCTTATTCGGCCAAGCGAGTACCATTGCGATAATTGTCACGACCAGAACAGCTAAACGCCCTAAAAATACATAGTGACTATCTGTAGCATTTGTTTTGAAAACCGCTTTATACAAGTCTTCAATTAAAGCAGACGATGTCACGATCAATTGTGAAGATATCGTACTCATAATAGCCGCCAATACCGCCGCTAACATGATGCCTGCAATCACCGGATGAAAAATAATTTGTCCGAGGACGATAAAGACCGTTTCTGGATCCGCCAAGTCTGCGCTATTTTGTTGAAAATACGCGATACCAATTAATGCAGTAGCAATTGCACCAAACAAACTTAGCATCATCCAACCAATACCAATCCTTCTTGCACTTTTCGTCTCTTTCACTGACTTGATCGCCATAAAACGGACGATGATATGCGGCTGTCCAAAATAACCCAGACCCCATGCAAGCGAGGAGATTATTGTGACAACACTGACACCTGACACAAGGCTAAGCAGAGCGGGATCCACTTCACGTATACTCGCTACCGTTTCAGAGAAACCACCTGTAATAAAAATTCCGAACGCTGGAACTAAAATCAGTGCCAAAAACATAATCAAGCCTTGTACGAAATCCGTATAACTAACTGCCAAGAATCCACCGAACAATGTATAAGCCAGAACTACCACCGATACAATAATCAGACCCGTATGATACTCAAGCCCAAATGAACTTTGGAAGAACTTCCCTCCGGCTACCATGCCTGAAGATACATAGAATGTGAAGAACACTAAAATAATAATGCCTGAAGCCACTCTCAAGAAACGAGATGTATCTTTTAATCTGTTATCCAAGAAACTTGGGATCGTGATGGAGTTATTTGAGACTTGCGTATATGCACGTAAACGTGGTGCGACATATAACCAGTTTAAATAGGCACCCACTGTCAAACCAATTGCAATCCAGGCTTCGCCCAGTCCACTTAGATAAATAGCACCCGGCAATCCCATCAATAGCCAACCCGACATATCAGAAGCTCCCGCACTTAATGCGGTGACTGCTGGTCCGAGCGACCGTCCACCTAACATATAGTCCGTTAGATTCGATGTGCGTTTGAATGCATACCAACCGATTAGCAACATAGCTATCATATAGATAACAATAGAAACGAGTTGGTACATTTGCTCCGTCATATAATCCTCTCCTTTCTTACTATCAATATACCTATACTACCTTATGGATAGTACACTTTGAACATTTTTTTGGCGATTCGTAGAATAGAACTATATCTTTAGACAGTATTCCCCGGGAAATCACACCATTTGACACAGCAACTTAACGTAACGTACTTTGCATAGTTCATGCATATATTGAAACCATTCTTTCTATTGTAACGTATATAAAAAAAGGGGGAGATTGAATGTTGCACACGACAACTAATATGTTGCAAGGCCGGACGATTGAAACGTATCACGGGATTGTGTCAGGGGAAACCATTATGGGGGCAAATATCGTCAGGGATATTTTTGCATCTGTCACCGATATTGTAGGTGGACGCAGTGCTGCCTATGAAAGCAAACTAACGGAAGCACGTCAAACAGCAATGGATGAAATGTCTCAGAAAGCGAGTGCTATGGGAGCGAACGCTGTCATTGGTATAGACTTAGATTTCGAAATGGTACGTGAAGGCATGATGATGTGTATCGCAACCGGTACAGCTGTTACGTATCGCGACGGGGAGTAATTAAATCCACAAAAAAGGAGAGGGAACCCCTCCCCTTTTTTATTATCCTAATATTTCTGCCACGCGTCCAACCTGTCCATCTTCAAGTCGTACTTTAATACCGTGTGGATGAAAACTGGAATTGGTCAATAAATCTTTAACAACACCTTCTGTTTTCACACCGCTTCGTTGATCTTTCTTTAAAATAACGGCTACTCGTAAACCTGGTTTTACATCTGATCGATTCTGTCCATTCATATACTAATCTCTCCTCTTTTTTATTTAGTGTACCATATTCACGATCTCTTTCTGCTTACGTACATCTGATGAAGGAAGACTTGATACATGGTACAATAAAGACTATCAAACTAGGAGGTGTATTCATGCGATTAACAGTATACCTAGCTGGAGAAATTCATACATCTTGGCGAGATGAAATCAAACAACAAGCAAAAGATCTACAATTACCTGTAGACTTTGTCGGACCTATGGAAGACCATGACCGCTCGGATAACATCGGAGAAGAGATTCTAGGACAACAGCCGGATAAAATCTTTAAAGATGCCGCGGCTTCAAGCCTCAACAACTTACGAACGGAAATTTTAATGAAAAAATCAGATGTCGTCATTGCGTTATTTGGTGAACAGTACAAACAATGGAATACTGCAATGGATGCCAGCGCAGCAGTCGCTTTTGGGAAGCCACTCATTCTGATCCGTCAGGAAAACCATCACCATCCATTAAAAGAACTATCCCGTAAAGCACATGTCACGGTGGAATCAGTAGATCAAGCAGTTCTAGCATTAAAATATATTTTCGAGTAAACATCTACATTACTTGCCAGAGGACAAACCTATCAAATTATAGGTCTGTCCTCTTCTTTCTGCCAATTTGTCTCCATCTTTATTTGAAACACAACGTATTTTGACTAGTAGTTCCACGCAGGCAATTCTACCACCACGTATCCAAAAGATTACTTTTTAACTGAAAATTCTTTCTGTAAATAACTGAGGCAGATGATAGAATAGGAGTATATAAGGAAGTGGGAAGGGGCAATCGGATGGCGCATAAAAAAGGGATTCGTCAACAATACATAAAAGTATTCATCGCCTCAATAGTTGTTGCGATTATCGGGATGGGTAGCATGTATTTCTATGCTAGTAGCTCTTGGGATCAACTAGAAGATAAACAGCAAGCCTCAATAGAAAAGTCAATATTAATTGAAGATATATCCGATTCAATTCAAGAGCTATTCTTTCGCATTCGTGGTTACTATGCATTTCAAATAGAAGAGGAACTAAATTTTGCTTATCAAGCAATTGAGGACATCCATTCTCACTCCCGTGAATTTAAGTCCCTTCAATTAACAGCGGAAGAACAGCGAATCATTGACGAAATCGATAATTTCTTAATCGAATATGAAAATGTTACCCTTCCAAATGCTATTCAATTTGTAAAGAAGGACGATTATGCTGGCTTACAAACCCTAGCAAAGAATGGTGCGAACTTAGCCGTTAATAGTTTCATTACCTATGCTAATGAATATGAAGATTCTTCTAAGGATAAGCTGGAAAATGCATATAGTAATACCATGCAACAAACCAAAACATTCTTTTTGATCATCACAGTATTCGGCTTTATCTTCTTGCTTATTCCAATCTTTATGTTTTGGAGCGTTATCAACCGAGTGGTTAAGCCGATAGAAGATATCACGCGCGCAGCAGATCAGTATGAAACTGAAGGCACTGTCCTATTCCAACCCATTCAGACAGAGAATGAGATTGGCGCACTCTCACAATCCATTCATAAAATGATGGGACGCATTCAAATGAATGAGCAGGAGCTTCTTTCACAAAATGAAGAATTGATTACACAGCAAGATGAATTATTCAATCGCCAAACTAAGATGGAATTCGCTTTATCAGAAGCTCGATTTTCCCGTGTCCGTTTGGAACGATACAATGGTTTGAGTCATATCTTATCATTTTCGTTAGATAAGCAAGAAGTATGTGACCAAACATCTCACTATTTAAATCACATCTATCAATCCGACTTAAGTTTTCTTTGGCTTCCTAAAAGCGACATTCATACGTTAAAGGGGATTTCAGAAGAGTTTTTCAGTGAAATTAAACAAGAACGTTTAGAGTATATAAAAATCCGACTTAAAACAGAGCCCTATTTCATTATTAAAAGGGAAGCGGATTATGAAAAAGGGATAGCAGACAATATTACATACGTCTATGATTTTGTTACAGGTATCTATAATGTCGTGAACGAGTTAAGCGTTGTATCCGTCCTCTCACGTATTGGTAAGCCGTTTACAGAAGACGACCAAGAAGATTTATACGGTTTGATTAAACGTATTGCGATCGCGGTGGATCGTATTGAGCAATATGAACTCATTAGTCATGAACGTCAGTTGAATCAGAGTATATTGGATAACATTAACGAGGGCATTCGTTTTGTTTCAAATACAAGTGAGAATGATAAGTACAATACAGCCCTATTTAATTTACTTGGGATGGAACCAGAAACAGAACATAAAGCTTGGCCACGAGAAGAATGGACAGAGTATTTCCTCAGTCAAATTGACAACCCTGTTCAATATAAAGCATTTCTTGATAATGCAATTAGGTCTACATCCACGGAATTCGTTACTAACGAATATATACTTTCATTGCCCTCACAAGGGGCTCGAGTAATGAATGTTTACAGTGTCCCGATTGTTATTCAAGATGAAAAAGTTGGTACGATCTTCGTGCACCGTGATATAACACACGAACATGAAGTCAATAAAATGAAAACAGAATTGGTATCGACTGTTAGTCATGAATTACGAACACCTTTATCTAGTATCCTTGGATTCTCTGAGCTTTTACTCAATAAAGATATGGATGAACAACGCAAAAAACGGTATCTTGAAACTATTCATAGCGAAGCAAACCGATTAACGGCGCTCATCAATGACTTCTTAGATTTACAGCGAATGGAATCAGGGCGACAATCCTATACGATGGAGGACTTATCCATCGGCAAAGTAGCTGAAAAGGCCGTAGATTATTTACAGATCCAATCACCTCACCATACGATTAAGATGCAGGATCTCACCTATTCATCAATGGTCAGAGGGGACTATGATCGTATTCTACAAGTATTCATGAATTTAATTGGCAATGCCATTAAATTTTCACCTGACGGCGGAAATGTGGATATTTCTCTGCTAAATCAACAGGATGCCGTTATCGTTTCTATAGCGGATGAAGGCATTGGCATTCCATCAGATACTATTGAACATCTTTTTGAAAAATTTTACAGATTTGATAATAGTTACAGCAGAAAAATTGGCGGTACAGGTCTCGGTCTATCTATTTGCAGGGAGATTATACAAGATCATAATGGACAGATTTGGGTACATTCTGAAGAAAATATAGGGACAACCATTTTCTTTTCCCTTCCCTTGAAACAGCAGTTACCTAAAGAGAAAATTGACTATGACAAACCTTTAGTTGTCATTGTAGAAGACGATGTAAATATTTCATTGTTATTGGGAGAAGAACTAGCAAGCAATGGATTCTCAGTCATTCACCATTCCAAAATTAGCAAGGCATTTATATGTATAGAAATCATGCAACCAGCCGCAGTCGTCGTCGATTTAAAATTAGAAGAAGGTGAAAGTGGTTGGGATTTAATTAGCCAAATGAAAGAACACACTACAACCAAATCCATCCCAATTGTGATATCTTCTTCATTAGAAAAAGAGTCTGTGCTGATGGAAAAGTTCCACGTCGGTAAATACTTGACGAAGCCTTATCCTCTCAGCGATTTATCCTCCATTATCATGGAGACTATGGAGCGATCTGATGGTCTAATTTTGTACCCAGAGAACGACTAAAAAAACGTCTTTTCCTTTACGGAGAAGACGTTCTTCTATTTTGTATGGATGGAGTGGAATTAAAATAATGATTTGATTAAATCAGCCAGTTCATTTGGGCTAAAGGGTTTGGGTACGAAGTAAGAAGCCCCTTTTGCTAAAGCAACGTCCTGATCAGCTTGCTGCGCCTTTGCAGTGAGCATTATAATAGGCGTTGTCAGTTCTAGCGATTGTAGACGCTCTAATAATTCTAAACCTGTCATACGTGGCATCATATAATCCAAGAGAATGGCGTCATATAGAGTGCTTTGAATTTTCCCCAAAGCTTCTAGCCCGTCTTCTGCTTCTTCTACTTGAAATCCTTCAAATTCCAAAGTGTCCGTTAGCAACATACGTAATATCTCTTCATCGTCTACAACTAACACTTTTTTTCCTACATGTGTCAAAATGGGCACCTTCTTCTATTCTCTTTTATCAAATAAACGATTCGCTAATTTGTCAATTCTTCCGAGCACTTCCGACGGTTGAAATGGTTTAATAATATAATCATCCGCTCCGAGCCAAAGCGCTGCTTTAATATCATTTGCACTTTTTCTAGCTGTCATCATAGAAACCGTGACATTTGTTTTGGAATGGTCACTCTTTAATCGGCTCAACACTTCTAGACCGTCCATTTTTGGCATGACACCATCCAGTAACACGATGAAATATGCATCCGGGCTGTACCAGTCATCCTCCAGAAACGAAGGGCCATCAGCATATGTCTTAACGGTAATATCGATATCCGGAGATTTTAACTCCAGCAAGGTTTGCTGAAGGATTTGCCTGATGAATGAATCATCATCAACGATAATGACGATCAATTTCCGTTTTACTACCCGTTTTCTCTGGTCGTAAATCACCGTTTGGTTTCTCCCTGAACGCTTCGCCTCATAAAGAGCTTGATCTGCAGCGGATATCATGTTTGCAGTATTTCCCTCATACGTCGCACTGCCCGCTGAAAAAGTTACGTGGAATGTCTCATCACCGGATGTGAATATAGTGTTATTGAATTTGGCTCGAATCCGCTCAACAGCGTGCACAGTATCCTCTGCTTTACTATTACAAAATAATAAAGCGAACTCTTCCCCGCCATAGCGGCATACATAATCGCCCTCGCGTTTTTCCTCTTTGATGATTTTGCCAAACATCCGTAGAACTTCATCACCCGCTGGATGCCCATACAGATCATTTACTTGCTTAAAGTGATCCAAGTCTATTATGACCAGCGAGAAAGCCGCTTCAGATTGATCGGCTTTTTTAGCCAACGTATTGATAGTCTCGTCGAAGTAGCGTCGATTACCAACACCTGTCAAGCTATCGGTAATCATACTGCTACTAACCGCATGCTGACGCAATTGTCGATTGAACAAATAAGGGAAAAAGATATCCATATCAAAAGGTTTAGATATCAAATCCATAGCACCTCTGCGATACGTTTCAATCAGAATTTCTTTCGTTACTTCTTCACTCGATATGGCTAATGTCGTGTTTTTTTGCCTTGCAGGTTCTGCAATTTGATCCAATACTTCAAAGCCTGTCATGTCAGGCAACTTTGCATCTATGATTACAATACTAGGCCTCATAGAGTAAAATTGTTCAATGCCACGCTTTCCATTCAATGAAATAATTACTTGAGCCCCAAGCTTCTCAAGCAACTCTTTTAAATTGGATACGAACTCTAAATCTTGATCAATAATTAACACAAACGTTTCTTGATCCAGACGGTTTACGTAGCGATCAGGTAGTTGAAATTCTTCTTTTTTCACGGCGATAGTAGTATCAAAATGCGATCGAATACGATTCTTCAAATTTTCTAATGAAGTAACAGGTATTTTCTGATCGTTGGAAGACGTCAGAATCTCCAATTGTGACGCACAAAAGAGAGACAACTGTTGCAATCCGATTGTACCGGATGTTCCCTTCAGTTTATGAAGAAAGTAATATAACTCCCTTTCCGTTAAGCTACCACGCGCTTTCCACTCTTCAAAGATATTCTCTGTACGTTGTGCAAGCATTTTCTGATATTTTTTTTGACTCACTGTTTTCCTCTCCGTTCAGCGGAAGCATTCCCATTTCGTCCTGTACATCTGATTCCCCGGTATTCTACTTCTATAAAAAGAGAGCCGGTAATATAGAATTTCCTATTACCAGCCCGAACGTATATTTACTCTAGACCCATTTCTTCTTTTACTACTTGTGATATCCGATCCGCATATTCTGCACACAGTGCTTCTGTTTCAGATTCGACCATAACGCGAACGAGAGGCTCTGTCCCCGAAGGACGTACAAGTACTCTCCCCTGTCCGTTCATCTCTTTCTCCACCTCGTTAATAACTCCGACAATACGCATATTATCCATTACCGCATATTTATCCATTACACGGATATTAACAAGTTTCTGTGGATACACTTTCATTTCGCTAGCTAATTCAGAAAGTTTTTTACCTGTTTGCTGCATGATGTTCACAAGTTGCAATGCTGTCAGTAAGCCATCACCCGTTGTATTGTAATCCATGAAGATAATGTGGCCTGATTGCTCACCGCCAAGATTATAATGATTTTTACGCATCTCTTCTACGACATACCGATCGCCTACAGCGGTTTGGACACTCTTCATGCCAAATTCCTCTAGTGCTTTATAGAAACCGAGGTTGCTCATCACAGTAGAGACGATAGTATCTGATTTTAATCTGCCTTTGCTATGTAAATATCGGGCTACAATAAACATAATTTGGTCACCGTCGACAATATTTCCTTTTTCATCCACTGCAATAAGACGATCACCATCACCATCGAATGCTAGTCCGATATCTGCACTTTTTTCTACTACAAGTGCTGCAAGTGCTCCAGGGTGTGTAGATCCAACGCCATCATTGATATTCAAACCATTTGGAGAAGCACCCATTGTAGTCAAGTCTGCGTCCAAATCCGCAAATACATGGGTTGCCAAGACCGAAGTCGCACCATGTGCGCAATCAAGTGCCACGTGGATATTCTCAAAATCCTCGTCGACAATTTGTTTCAGATACTGAATATACTTTTGTCCACCTTCAAAGTATTCCGTTATAGTTCCTACATTTCCACCAACTGGACGAGGTAATGTATCTTCTTCTGCATTTAGTAACTGTTCGAATTCCTCTTCCTGTGCATCCGTTAATTTAAAGCCGGTTTCTCCAAAGAATTTAATTCCATTATCTTCAACCGGATTATGCGATGCTGAAATCATAACGCCTGCTTGTGCGCTCATAACACGTGTTAAATAGGCTACGCCCGGGGTACTAATTACGCCTAATTTCATAACTTCTACACCAACAGACAATAGACCTGCTATTAAGGCATTTTCAAGCATTAAACCTGAAATACGTGTATCTCTTCCTACTAGTACTTCTGCTTTTCCTTCTACATCTTTAGTAAATAAATATCCACCGATTCTGCCTAATTTAAATGCTAATTCAGGTGTCAGTTCTTCGTTCGCTACACCTCTGACGCCATCTGTTCCAAAATACTGTGTCATGTTGTATTCTTCCTTTCGATCTCATCTTAGTAGATCACGTTTGTTACAAGTCTTATGATCCTTTATTATCATCCGTCTTTTTCGATACATCGGAAGTATCGCCTGAAACCTTCACCTGAATTTTCAATTTAGCAGGTGTCACTTTCGTAATTCCTTCAGGGCTTTTCACATCTACTTCCACTTTTCCGGATTTATCTATTTTATCTATATCTAGTTCTACCGGAATTTCTTTAATTGCATCCACTATATTTTTAGGACCGTATATGCGAATGAATTGAACATCGGGTGTTGTACTTTCAATAATTATTCCACTTGGGGATTGTCCTTTTCGTTGCAATTTCAACGGAATTTCACGACTATATTCTTGAATATCTACTTTGACCGTGACTTCCTCGGGATCCAACACAAGGGATAGCTTATTCAAGTCACGATCCAATACGCGAACACGTGATTTTTGCTCAAAAGACTTATCTAGACTGCCGTCATTGGTAATAGAAGCTTTTACGAAACTAATCGCATCCACAACACTCTTCGCACCTGTAACATTAATCGAAGAGGGACGGACACCCATGCTTTTCACTTCATAACCTTCCGCTAGCAATCTTGTATTCATCTCTGGATCGACACGAAATGATTGAGTTACCTTTTCCTCAATATTTATAGTAACCGTTGCAGGATCAAGTCGAACATCCAGTTTATCTGATAAATTTTCTGCTTGTATACGTACGCTATGTTCACCAAGTGTCAAGTTTTGTAAATCTAATTTCAATGTAAAATCCTTTAACAATTTAGTAGTCTGTACAATTTGAGCGGGTCCTTCAATTGTCATATTGACCACGTCAGGTACTCCGGTTACTACTAAATTTTCCGTATCGTAATATACTTCCACGGGAACATCTTGCATAAGATCAAACACATCACCTATTGTATTGCGACTGGATTGATTCTCCGCTTTTACTGAAAAAAACAACATAATCGCTAAAAACAAGGCAGTCAGTCGCAGAAACCAAGGACTATCCATGAATTTATCCATTTTTTCTCTTCCCCCACTTCCATAGAGAAGTATCCGTTTGTCCTGTGGTGTTACCAAACCAAGAAATACGTAATAATTTTTCGAATTCCTCGATATCCAATTTCCGATTGATTTCCCCATCTACAGACAGACTTATGGCACCCGTTTCTTCTGATACAATGATGGTTACCGAATCTGTGACCTCACTGATTCCAAGCGCAGCACGATGTCGTGTACCAAGCTCTTTGGAAATAAACGGACTTTCCGACAAGGGTAAATAACAACCCGCGGCAGCAATACGGTTTTTTGTCACAATGACTGCACCGTCATGCAGTGGGGTGTTTGGAATGAATATATTGATAAGAAGTTCGGAAGTAATATGTGAATTCATCGGGATGCCTGTTTCGATATATTCACTAAGACCTGTTTCCTTCTCAATCGTAATGAGCGCACCAATACGTCGCTTTGCCATATAACTAACGGATTTGACGAATGCTTCAATCAAACGGTCACGTTCTTCTTCTTCCTGCATAGCAGTCCGCGCAAAGAGTCTACCTCGTCCCAATTGCTCTAATGCTCGACGAAGTTCAGGTTGGAATATAATGATCGCGGCCAAAAAACCAAATCGAAGTACTTCTTCCATCATCCATTGAAGCGTCTTCAAACCGAGCCATTCCGTAATATAGCGACCAATTAAAATCACAAAAATACCTTTTAGTAATTGGACAGCTTTTGTTCCCTTAATAATGGTAATTAATTTATAGAGTACGAACCAAACAAGAAGCACATCCACAATATTTTTTAGTATTTCTATTGGTGCTAACGTTGTTGCTTGCTCCAAACCCGGCATGTGCTTCCCCTACCTTTTAAGAAAGTTCTTATATATTTAGTATAACATAATTACCAACTAACATGGTCAACTAAAAGGTATCGTACCTCTGAATGAAAACCAAAAAAGTGATGCATAAGCTCTCAAGCCGCATCACTTTGAAAATCTATTTTATCATTCATTTTCAAGCTTTTGATCCTTCGATGCCGGGATAATTTCTTTTGCCATAGACTTCATCTTATACCATAACCAATCAAAGATCTCATTGATTTCTTCACTTGATCCAGTTATAACGGCTGTTGAAGCCATATACTTAGAGCCCCTAATGACTGTGACATTACCATCGACTTCTCCTTCAATTCGAAGGTCTCCATTTTTCACAACAAGATCTCCAACCACCGTTTTTCCTGCCGGTACCACAACCGTTTCCCCTTCAACTACTAAATTAGGCTGTTTCGTAAATGAAAACTGCTGCTCATTTTCAAAACTCGAGAAGAAAGATGTACTCATCAGCAATAAAAACATCGCGGCCGCCACTATAAACGGGTGTTGACGAAGCCACTTACTTGGACCTTTTTTAATTGTCTGTTTCGGCAATCTTGCAGTCACGCCATTGACAAATCCAGGGGGCGCTTCCACTGTATCTACACCCTTAAATAAAGTAACAGTTTGCCCTAGTTCCTCAAACGTTTCTCTGCACTCTTCACATATTTTCAAATGTTCGTTCATAACTTGTTCATCCTCAATGGTGATATCACCATCTAGAAACGCATGCATATAATGGACAACATGTTTAGGACATTTTCCCATGAATCTAACCTCCTACATACTCCCCATTTGTTGCCGAAGTGCTTCTCGCCCTCGATGTACTCGTGTTTTCACTGTACCAAGTGGCATCTCCAAAATGTCAGCAATTTCCTGCAACTGTAGGTCTTCCATATATCGTAAAATAATAATCGTGCGGTATTTATCGGGCAGCCTGTTTACTTCATATTGAATACGATCTTTCATTTCCATCTTTTCTACTTCTTCTTCCGGTAATTTTTGCACTGCTGCAATTTGTGAATACATATCCAAGCCTTCAGTTCCTGGAATTGTAGCATCCAAGTAGTAATCGGGTTTTTTCTTACGAATGCGATCAATACACAAATTGGTCGCAATGCGGTACAACCATGTAGAAAATTTCCGCTTTTGGTCATAGGTTTCCAAGTTTACATAAGCGCGCACAAAGGCTTCTTGCGCAATATCTTCTGCCTCTGCCGCGTTGTTTAACATTCGGTAGCACACTTGATATAGGCGGTGCTGAAAATGAATGACGATTTCCTCAAAAGCTTCCTGATTACCGTGTAAAACTTCTTTTACCCGTTTGTTAATTAATTCGTCCAATAGGCTTCACTCTCCGCTCTTATGCGGCTGTCCCTCTATATACGTTAGAAACTACATTTAGTTTCACTTTTTTCATTTAGTATGCTCATCTCTACTTTATCATTAATCTCGCCATCAGTGATAGTCATTTCCACAATAGAAAAAGTGATTAAAACCTGCAGGCTTTAATCACTTCAATAAATTATAGTAGTTTTTCACCAAATAATGATCCCATCAATCCGACTGCTACATCAGCCGTCTTATTGTACTCGTCAAGCACAGGATTTACCTCAACAAATTCCGCGGATGTAATGACATTTGCATCTTCCAGTAATTCCATAGCTAAATGACTTTCGCGGTATGTGATCCCTCCTGGCACAGGCGTTCCTACCCCCGGTGTATATAACGGATCCAAACCGTCCAAATCCAATGACAAATGAACACCATCTACTTGTCTTGAAGCAAAATATTCAAGTGTTTGTTGTATCACCGCTGACATTCCATAACGGTCAATTTCATGCATCGTAAATACTTTTACGCCTTTTTCTTTAATTATTTGTCTTTCACCAGGATCTACTGAGCGTGCTCCGATAATTACCACGTTTCGGGGATTGATTTTTGCTCCCTCACTATGCACATTCACCAATTGCTCATGCCCCAGTCCCATACTAACCGCGAGCGGCATACCGTGGATATTTCCTGACGGAGATGTTTCGCTTGTATTCATATCAGCATGCGCATCGTACCAAATAACGCCAAGGTTTTTATAGTGTTCTGCCAATCCTGCAAGTGTCCCTATTGCGATACTATGATCTCCACCAAGCACCAATGGAAACTTCTTGTTTTTTACAATAGCCGAAACTGTCGCGGCAAGCTTTTCAGCCGCTTCAGTCACTTCTGTTAAGTTCTTCAATCCTACTTCATTACACGATACATCATGAATAGGAGAAACAGAAATATTTCCTTCGTCCATTACGTGATGACCCAATGCCTGGAGACGATCTACTGCTCCTGCATATCGAATCGCGCTCGGTCCCATATCCACTCCACGTCGATTCTGACCTAAATCCACGGGTACCCCGATTAAAGAAATGTTTAATTTGCGCATGGCTAATCCTCCCACCTAATCTTCATATTTTCGACTAGAACGGTATTATCCTATTTTTTTCGCATCTTCTAGTGACATCGGTCGGCCGAAGTAATAGCCTTGTCCTTCGCGGCATCCTAAGTTGTAGAGCATTTTGGCCTGCTCTTGCAATTCTATTCCTTCTGCCACTACATTCAACCCTGCTGTATCGGCAAGAGTCACAATCGCTTTCACTATAGCCTGACTGTTTACATTTTCTAATATATCTCGTACAAATGATCTATCAATTTTCAACGTATCAGCTGGGAGTTCTTTAATATAACTGAATGTACTATAACCTGTGCCGAAGTCGTCAATGGCAACAGTAATCCCTTTGCTTCGAAGTCTTTGAATGGATTCTTTCATGCCTTCCGTATCCATAAATGAGCTTTCTGTCAATTCCAGCTCTAGCATCTCCGGCGGTACGCGAAATTCTTTAATAATATTCAAAACGGTGTCAATAAAGTCTTCTTCTCTCATTTGAACTGTTGAGACATTCACAGCAAACCGGCATCTAACACCTGCTGCGAGTTCTATTTGTGCGCGTTTACACACTTCCCGTAAAATCCATTCTCCAAGTGGTATGATGATTTTCGTTTCCTCAGCGAGTGGAATGAATTTATCAGGCGGAATCACGCCTAAATCAGGATGTTTCCAACGAACCAGTGCTTCTACGCCAGTCAACTCACCGGTATCCAGTAGTACTTTTGGCTGGTACTCAAGATAAAAATGTTGTTGTTGCACGCTTTTACGTAATTCATTTTCCAACAAAATTCGCTCTAATGACATCTTTGAAGTACCCGGCTTGTACATTTCCGTATCTCCGCCACCGTGTAACTTGACCTTACCTAATGCTAATGTAGCTTTAGTGACCAATTCGGAAGGCTGATTGGCGTGTTCAGGATAGATAGAAACACCGCAACTTATTGACAAGGTGTAGAATTGTTTTCCGACTTGAATAGGTTGTTCCAAAAAGATACGAATATCTTCCGCACGTTTATAGAACTCCTCTTCGTCTTTCAATCCGGATATAATGAATGCAAATTCATCACCCGCAATACGAGCTAATAGACTTTCAGGACCGGTCCTCTTTTTCAATCGTTCTCCAACCATTGCCAATAAATAGTCTCCCGCTTCATGCCCAAGTAAATCATTTGCATGGCGTAGACGATCAATATTTATATGTACGAGAGCAAATACTTGCTTGCGTGTACGCGCTCTTTCAAATGCTAGTGCCATCTGTTCTCTAAACGAATTTCGATTCATTAAGGAAGTTAGTTGATCATTGTAGACAAGATATTTGATTTTTTCGTCTGATTTCACACGTTCTGTGACATCTCGCATGACGACTAACAGTTTATCTTCATATTCAACTGTTTCTTTCACTTTATCAATTTTCGCTTCCATAATATGCAGACCCTTTTTACTATCTAAAAAAGAGTACTCTACATTTAACGCTTGGCGTTGATATCCCCCAAATTGTATAATTTTCTTTTTTACCTGTTGGCGATTTTCCTTACAGATATAGGAAAAGAAGGAATCGGAGTATAGTTCATCCACCGAATGTCCAAGAAGTTTCTGAAAAGAAGGAGAAACATAGTAAAACGTCCCTTGTCGATCAATTATCGCAATATAGTCAGATGCATTGTCTGTAATAATTTCGTAAAGATCTGCATTTTTTCGTATTTCTAGTTCCATTTTCTTTCTCTCGGTAATATCATAACGAATTGCAATGTATTGGTAAGGTTTTCCTTTATCATTTAAAAATGCAACGATCGTTGTGTCTACCCAATACGTTGATCCATCTTTCGCACGATTACATATATCGCCACGCCAAGTATTGCCCGCCCCAATCGTTGACCACATGTCTTTAAAAAATGCTGCATCATGGTGACCTGAGTTTACAATACGTTGATTAGCACCAATTAATTCTCTTCTCGAGTATTTTGAAATTTTTTCAAAGTGTTCATTTGCATATTGGATCGTTCCTTTTGAGTCAGTAATTGCGACAATGGCAGCCTGTTCTAGTGTATAGGCAATATCACTAAGAACCTTTTGTAATTCCTTTTCACTGCTAGACTCCACAAATGTATCCATACCGTTTAAAAATTCTTGCATTACTATATCACAATCCCTATATCTGGTTATTTTTTCATTACTTATAGAAGATAAATTACCTATACATGTTACCATTTATTATACATGATAATTCCAATTATTCTATATGATTAAGTAATTGGACGAAAAAAAACCCTTTATCATTTTAAAATAATAAGGATTCGACATATTTACTATTAAATTGTAAGTGCATGGGTACAATGGCTGGGGTAGCTGGATTCGAACCAACGAGTGACGGAGTCAAAGTCCGTTGCCTTACCGCTTGGCTATACCCCAATGTATAGCTGACTATATTTGTCTTAAGGTATAAACATGGTGGTGGGGGACGGATTCGAACCGCCGAACCCGGAGGGAGCGGATTTACAGTCCGCCGCGTTTAGCCACTTCGCTACCCCACCGTGTTAAATTTTTGCTAAGCTTTGCTTTAAATAAGTAAATGGTGACCCCTACGGGATTCGAACCCGTGATACCGCCGTGAAAGGGCGGTGTCTTAACCGCTTGACCAAGGGGCCATGAAAATGTTCATGGAGCTTCCAGCCGGACTCGAACCGGCGACTTCTTCCTTACCATGGAAGCACTCTACCTGCTGAGCTATGGAAGCATAAAAAATGGCTCCGCAGGTAAGACTCGAACTTACGACCGATCGGTTAACAGCCGATTGCTCTACCACTGAGCTACTGCGGAATAATAATATGTTTAGTACGCCTGACGACAAAAACCATTATAGCATGATTGCTGACTCTGTGCAACAAATACTTTTGAATCACTCAAGCTTTTTTAATTATAGTGGTCATAGTCATAGACGTCAAGGGTTTTTCATATAATAGTTTAGATTTCACATAATGAAGGAGATTGGCATGATAAAAAAACTTCTCTTCCTTTTTGTATTAACTGCAATATTCCTAGCTTTTATTCCCCAATTGACCAAGCCTTCTTCAACTTTGAAGGCAGTTTTCCGATTGACTGAACAACCTGCAGTAATAGTGAAAGGTACACAAGGTTCAGCATTGACCATTAATATTTCATTTGGTGAAAAAGAAGTGGAGGAACTTCTTGAAAATTTATCGCAGCCCTATCCTTTATTGTTTATTGATAGTGACTGGGCTTCACGCTTCCCCCACATTACAGAACAGATTAAACAGCGATCTTTGCCTGTCGCATTACTTGGTACCGAGGGTCAACAGTATGAAAGCAATCCCGGGCTTTTAAGCAAACAGCTTCAAACGTTTGAAGAGTTGTTTAACACGCGCCCTCTTTGGTTCCGTACGACAGATGAAGAATTCCCCTTGGCACTACTGCAAGAATTGAGTGAAGCGGAAATAAACGCCCTGGGATCTACTATCCAGTGGTCTGGCGGCACACTACCGAAGGCTTCTAAGGGAGAAATCATTGTCGTTCCATACACTCGTAATGAACACGTCGCCACGGCAGATGTAAAACGACTACTTGCCAGTCGTACTTTTCAATCCGTAGAGGATCTATTATTTCGGACAACTGTAAAAACAAAGAAAATTCCACAATAAAAAACTGACAGGAGATTTTCTCCTATCAGTTTTTTTGGGATTTCTTTGCTTGTTTCTTCGTCTTTTTTCTTTCATTTCTGCGTTCATCTAGCTTTTCCTTATCAATATCGGATTGTTTATTGTATTTAGGCAATACTAGTAATTGATACGCATTCACTGCGAGTAGCGGAAATAAAAGAATTGTTACCCATTCATCTTTGTTACCAGATGTAACCATAAGTGCCGGCAACCATTCAAGCGTCGTGATAACAATCATGAAAAATAATGCAGAAATTAACGCATGTTTTTTCGTCCACTGTGCTTTGAAGTACGCTGTCACTACGGATACTGTAATCAAGGTAAACAGTAAGAAAATATACAGAACCGTACGACTCGTATCTGCTTTCGTTAATTGGAAACGGAAAAAGACTAAGTCAAACAGCACGACTACTATGATCAACAGTTGAACCCAGTTCCATAACGTCAGGGTACGGAACATATTCACGCCAAACTGATGAACGGTCAAATAGGCGAAGAAGCCCATTTGCGCCACTACACTCATCGTAAACCCTAAGAAAATCATCCATAAAAAGGCACCAAGAAATTGCCATATCTCGCCTGCCTGTAAGTATCCATAGAAAAAGTCCCAACGTACAATTAGACCGACAATCGCTGTAATCGCCCCACCAATTGCCATTGCGCGTAAGAAAAATTTAACCCAATTTCGTATTGTCACAGCACTGTTCCCCTTTTTATCATGTCTAACCTAGTGTATCAACGATCGACAAAAAAATCTATTTCATTGAACGATTCATGCATATTCCTTCTTATATTGTGAACAATAAATGAAAATACAAGTGGAAGGTTGAGTGGAATGAAAAAATTTGCAGTTCTTTTTCTATTCCTTCTATTCCTAACGGGTTGCAGCGGAACTCATCAATCAGCACCAAGCTATGATGAGATGAAAAAGATGATGACAGATGCAATCCAGACGGAAGACGGAAAAAAAGCACTTCGTAAATTGATGACCGATCCAGAGTTCAGGGAGTTATTAGTACTTGAACAACCAGAAGTCAAACAGAGCATTGAGAATGTATTGCTTTCTAAAGAAGGAGAACGTTTTTGGAAAACAGCTTTTGAAGATCCTAAATTTACTGAATCCATCGCAAAGAGCATGAAAAAACAACAAGCGGATATCATGAAAGATTTGATGGCAGACGCTTCTTTTCAAAAGGAATTGGAAAAATTTTTTGGTCAACCTGACATGATGAAACAAATGGAGAACATCGTGAATTCCGCAACGTTGAAGAAAGAGATGGAGAAGGCCATAGAAGATACAATTAATAGCCCTTTAATGCAAGCGAAGTGGCAAGAACTCATCATGAAGGCAGGTAAAGGTGCTGCGGAGGGATCTTCCAAGGATGGTGGTAAAGGACAAAAAACAGACGAAGAAGGAAAATAATTCTTTCTTCGTCTGTTACTTATTACTTTTTCGTTTTTTTGATTACTGTATCGGCAACGTCTAAATAGATTTTCCCTATCGGATGATCTTCCGCATAAACAGAAGGTGCAAAATCCGTTTCATTCCAGTCAGGTTGACCGAGAGGGATTTGTCCTAATAATTCTGTACGAAGTTCTTCAGAAAGACGAACACCGCCACCTTGACCAAAGACATACTCTTTCTCGCCTGTTGCTTCCGATGCGAACCAAGACATATTTTCAATCACACCGAGTAGTTCATGTTCAGTCTGTAATGCCATCGCTCCCGCACGTGCTGCAACGAATGCCGCAGTTGGGTGAGGAGTAGTCACAACAATTTCTTTGGATGCGGGAATCATTTGATGAATATCAAGCGCTACGTCACCTGTCCCTGGTGGTAAGTCGAGCAACAAGTAATCCAACTCGCCCCAGTCCACATCACGGAAGAATTGATCCAACACTTTTCCAAGCATAGGTCCACGCCATACAACTGGTGCGTTATCTTCAACAAAGAAACCCATCGAAATCACTTTTACGCCAAAACGTTCCACTGGCATGATACGATCTTCTCGAACTTCAGGCATAGCTGTAATCCCCATCATATCCGGAACACTGAATCCATAAATATCTGCATCGATCAAACCAACTTTTTTGCCACGTCTGGCCAAGGCTACTGCTAAGTTGACGGAGACAGTAGATTTCCCAACGCCGCCTTTACCAGATGCAATCGAAATAAATTCAATATTGGATACAGGGGATAAGATATCTTGTGCTTCCGCTTCCGTAACTGTACCACGGAATTGCTCTAATACTTCCTTAGGCAACTCTTCAAATCGTATGCCTACAGAGTCTGCTCCTGCATCTTTCAACACTTCAACTATTTTTGATTGTAGCGTCAATTGCTCTCCGGTATTCACTTTCGCAATCGCGACTTTAACACTGACGTGTTCTTTCTCAGGTTTAATGGTTACACCCACAATACCATTCGTTTCTGCCAATGTTTTATGTAAAAACGGATCTTCCAATGCGCCAATCAGTTCACGGACTTGTTGTTCATTAATCACATGTAACACTCCTTACTGAATTCATTCACTCCTTTTTAGTATATCATATTCCCTATTCACCCAACCGTCATATGCATTATTGCTCTTCAGCAAGTTGATATTTTACAATTCCATCTACAATCGCCGCTGCTATTTTTTTCTGATACGATTTATTTGCCAACAATTTTCTTTCTTCCGGATTGGATAGGAAGCCTGTTTCTACTAATACAGCTGGAACCGGTACTTTTTTCAACAAGTAGACTCCTGTGATTTTCATCGCTTCCCGTTCGGTATTTTTCAACTGATCACGCAGTTCAAATTGGATGGAAGTCGCTAGTTGCTTACCATCAGGATGGCCGCCCGGATGATAAAATACTTGCGCCCCTCTCCAACGTTCTTCTGGAATTGCGTTAACGTGTACGCTGATAAACATGTCCGGCTTTGATTCTACTGCCATGCTTTCACGTAGTTTCAAGTCTGCAAACTTTCTGCTTCTCAACGAAGTGAACGTCTCGGAGGGTGCATGTTCTGCAACTGCATCGCCGCTTTTCTCCCTAGTCATTTCAACAGTTGCTCCTTTTTTCTTCAATAGTTTACTTACTTCATGAGAAATGTTTAACGTAATATCTTTTTCAATGAGTTCACCTGCCGAAGCACCTCCGTCTTCCCCACCATGTCCAGGATCAATGAGAATGCTTACCCCACCGAGTTCTGAGGGCAGAAAAAAGCCACGATCGGATGCTTTGACGCCGTATAACACTCCACCTAATGAGAAAATGATTAGCATCACTGCCACAAGCCACTTTTTCATACAGACACCGCCTTTTTCTTTCACTATACGCTTGGTCTTTTCAGGTTATGTCTATCTAGTACATGACGGGAAGTTTAGAGTTGATAATTAATTGGATTAAGCTAAGCTACAGATTGGTATCTGCGAGGGCAAAGGCATCGTTACACTAAGCTTAGGAAGATTCACAGGACTTCAATCCGCTCTAGCTGATACCCACTTTCCTTATACTTCTTTCCCTACATTAGAACTGTGAGATCTGTTAGCGAATGACGTTTTTTTGGAAATACAAGCAAAGCGATAAGCGTGTGTATACCATGGAGTTAGCAAACACTACTCCGTACAGACGAAAGTGCGCACAAAAAAGCTGTCGTAAGAAGTTTTTCACTTCTTACGACAGCTTTGGATTCGTATATTATTTTGTTTGACCTTCCCACGCTAGCATGCCGCCTACCATGTTTGTTACATCAAAGCCTTCGTCAGCCATAAGCTCTTGCGCACGACCGCTTCTGCCGCCTGAACGGCATACGAGAATGTAAGGTATTTCAGCATTCAAGTCATGCATTTCGACTGGCAGATTACCGAGGGCGATGTGTTCTGCGCCTGGAATCATACCTTCCGCTACCTCGTCATCCTCGCGTACATCGATGATATTCAATTCTTTACCACTTTCTAGTTGCTCTTGTACTTCTTTTGCAGTTAATTCTTTTAAAGTCATGAATGATATCCTCCCAAGTGTTTAATGTACCCTTATTCTATCTTGCTAGGTTGAGCATTGTCTATTTAAATGAACTAATTAGTATTGCTGTAATTCTTTCGTAGTATGTCCACGGTTTTCCCATAATCTAGTCGTATCCGCTACTGCGACAATCGCAGGGATATAGCGCTCGGATTCTTTAATAGTCAGCTCCAGACGGGATATAAATGAGGACAGTTCCATCATGAAGTCACCGCCACTTACTTGCAAATTATATACTAATTCTGAGACTTCTGCGTCTACATCCAATTGATCACCGAAATCCTCTTTTAACATATTTTTCACTAGTAATTGCTCGGGCGTTTCTTGTACATACTCCTCGTCAATGAAACACAATAATTCTTCTCTTCCAGGTATATAATACGGCTTTCTAGCTGCGTTTTGTCTTAGGTTGTCCTTCTCGGCTTCTTCGCTTGTCGCTTCAGCTACAAATTCGTTTGATTGAATATAGACGAAGCTCTCCTCTAGTTTCTCTTTCACTCGCTTAGTTTGCAATAATCTTTCCACTTCATCCAATGAAATCTTCTCTTCATTTTGATCATTGTAAATCTCCATTACTTTTTCAATAGGCACAATCCCATATAGATTTGTGCACGCCACAATATACTTCATTACCATTTCTTTATTCAACATACACACGCCTTTCGCTGATCTGGATACATTCCCTATGTACTCTTTCTGTATTATATCAAAACTATTACCTATTGTTCTGCCTGAGAACATTTTGATCATCCTTGAAGGTTTCATAATATACTATACCAACTAGAAAATTCAGGAGGAATGGTATGGGTGCTATAAATGGCAACGAGTTTGTGCGTAGAATAAATGAGCAGGACGCGGAGATTTGGCTAGATGGACAGCAATTAAAAGGACCTATTTCTAAACATCCAGCCTTTAGAGGGCTTATTGAAACAAAGGCTTCTCTGTATAATTTACAATTATCACCTGCACATAAGGCTCTCATGACATACGCCTCACCAGTCACAAACGAGCCAATTGGACTTTCTTACTTACAACCGAAAACTAAAATGGATTTGCAGAAACGAAGAGTTATGACAGAAGAATGGGCAAGACTTTCCTGTGGCTTACTTGGTAGAAGTCCAGATTACCTCAATACTGTGATTATGAGCTTTGCCTCTTCTTCCCCTCACTTGCTCGGCAAAGAAAACTGTTTTCCAGAACATATTCAAGCGCTGTATGAACGTGCGCGAGAAGAAGATCTATCTTTTACTCACACCTTTATTACACCGCAGGTCAACCGATCACAGAATGCCTTTAATACGTCAGATGAACCGATCTCCGCGAAGATTGTAGGCAAGACATCTGAAGGGCTCATCATTAAAGGAGCAAGGCTACTAGCCACACAGGGCGGCGTGACGGATGAAGTGTTGGTGTTCAGCACGCCTTCATTTCTTGGGGATCCTGATGAAGCTTTCGCCTTTTCCATTCCTTCCAGTACAGAAGGTTTACGTTTTCTTTGCAGGGAATCATTTGTAGGCGGGAATTCTACGTTTAATTACCCACTGAGTTCACGGTTTGAAGAGATGGATGCTATAGTTGTTTTCGATAATGTTCTCGTCCCGTGGAAGCGTGTATTCTTTCATCACAATAAGGAAGTAGCTTCAGAATTTTTCTCAATGAGTTCATTTCATCCATTTGCTACCCATCAAGTCATTACGAGACAGATCGTCAAGACGGAGTTCATATTAAATTTGGCAGAGCAACTCGTCCAAACGATTAATATAGCGGAATATCTCCACATTCAAGAGAAATTGTCTGAAATAATTATAGGGCTCGAAACGATGAAAGCCTTGCGAGATAAATCCGAAGCCGATGCATTACCCGATCAATGGGGTTATATGTGTCCAAGTGCGATACCACTTCAAATAGCTAGCAATATTTTCCCAAAAGTCTATCCGCGTTTTAGTGAAATCATTCAGCTAATTGGAGCGAGTGGGATGGTTGCGCTACCTACCGATAAGGATTTTCATTCGGCTATTCAACCTGATCTCACAAAGTACCTACAAGGTGCTACGAAAACCGCGTTAGAACGTGTACAACTATTTCGGTTGGCTTGGGATTTGACGATGAGTTCGTTCGGCACAAGACAAACGCAATATGAACGGTATTTCTTCGGTGATCCAGTTCGCTTATCAGGACATCTATACCGATCCTATCCAAAAGACGCAGGACAAGAAATGATACGCCGTTTACTCTCAGATTAAATGAAAAGTCAGTAATTTGCCGAAATTATGTCAGCTCATCGTATTTGCCAGATGCTACACCTTGTATATGGAGTTGACGATTATGGTGCTATCTGTAAATAGAATTGAGCTATTTCAAGAAGCAGTCCAGTTTATTCACAGTTGTTATGATGAACTAGGACTTTCACGAGAAGAACAAATCAACATTGGTGACTCTACATCCATTGAAATGACTAAGTTATGTGAAAGCCTTGGTTGGCAAGGAGCCAAAACACCTTTTGATGTACTACCGCTTGTCATTCAAGAGTATGGGAAATCTCCGCGGCTTTTTGAATTGCCAAAGTCGTTAGTAAAAGAGGTACCTATCAGTCATTCCGAAATCAAAGGAATTTCTGAGTTGCATACAAAATGGTATGCTGTTCCGATCATTTCCAATATGCGTCTTGATATCGGTGGAATTGAACATCCCATGGCACCATTTAACGGCTGGTATATGGGTACGGAAATTGGAGCGCGTAATCTTGCAGATGCGGACCGTTATAATATTTTGCCGTCTGTCGCCAAACGGATGGACCTTAACACGAAATCCAATCGATCTCTTTGGATAGACAAAGCACTTGTAGAGTTGAATATAGCCGTTCTACATTCCTACCAGCAAGAAGGCGTCACACTTGTTGATCATCATACCGCAGCTAAACAATTCAAATCGTTCGAAAAGAAAGAGCAAAGTGCAGGAAGAAAAGTGACAGGTAACTCGGTATGGCTCATTCCACCACTATCACCCGCCGCTACCCATGTCTATCACAAACGGTTTGCCAATGACATTATCACTCCCAATTTCTTTTATCAAAGAGATCCCGAATAAACCAACGCCCCTACACCATGTTATATGGTCTAGGGGCATTGGCTTATTGAACAGGTATTTCTTGAAAATCGATGCGAATAAATTTACCTGTTTCAGCTGAATAGGTGACAGTCACTATTACACCGAATTCCCGCTCTTCCTCTTTTAACCAAAGCTGAAATTTCTCCACGCCCGTAACTTTTTTTGAGTCGGTTGCGATATGCAAATAATCCTTGATATCTGCATGAGGATATTTGAGCATCGTTTGTTTGATCGCAAGCCTTGACCATTTGGCGTATGCCGGTACTTCCACTTTACTAAGTGCAGCAGCTGACTCATCACTAGTACCCGACCCACTTGTCAATAAAACTCCAAGTGCCAAACCTATTTTTGCAAAGATGGCGCACACCTCCTTTAGGAATAGCATGCGCTGTTTATATCCATTCAATTCTAAATGAAATACATCCAACTTAAATAGTCGGACGTTTCTTTTATATTAATTTGTAATCATCTGTCCTTCATGCATACCAGGCCACATTTGCTTCGTGTAGGCCATGTCCCAGAACATATACTCATATCGAGTCGTATTAAGGAAGATCTCCTCTAACCTCACTAATTCTGATTCAGGCTTGCCTTCTGCAGTTTCGTCCATTAATTCTAAGCACCAAGTAGCCAACTCGCCAAAGTCTTCCGATGAATACATGCGAATCCAGTCACCATACAATGGATGTTCCAGCGCACCAGGCAATTCCGAAAGCTCTTTGCCGATCTCCCAGTAGCTCCACGCACACGGCAATAATGCAGCGACAACTTCCGCTAGAGAGCCGTTTTGACTTACATGTAGCATATAGTGCGTGTACGCTAGGACAATTGGAGACGGCTGAGCATTCTCGAGCTCTTCCTCGGTAATGCCAAAGCGTGCTGCATATTGACGGTGAAGTTCCATTTCAGTGTGTAGTGTACCGTTAAGCAATGCAGCAAATTTACCCATCGTCTCTACATCCGTAGCCTTCATCGTGCCCACAGCAAACACTTTCGCGTAGTCAATTAAATACAAATAGTCTTGCACCATATAAAAACGAAACTTCTCCTGATCCAACAGACCATTTCCAATCTCTTGGACAAACGGGTGACTATGATTCTGTCTCCAAATCGGTAATGTCTTCTCTAATAAACGTTCTGTAAACTTCATGTATACTCTCCCCTTTTTCGTGATAAATGAAAAAGCCACTTCTTGACAAGAAGTGGCGGAGAGACATCACAGAGCACAGAAATAAGCTAAGTAACATCTACACCACTTCCTTACGCCGGTATGAACCGGATCAAGTTAAAGGGTTAAAGCATATGCTTCTCTCAGCTCCACAGAGCACCCCTAGCGGTAACAACTATTTCATTTGTATATTCATTGTAGTCTTAACTTGTCAGAAAGGTCAAACGAATTGAGATTGCACGTAGCCTACATACAACACAGTGATTGGCAGAAGACCTTATGTTTGTCTCACTCAATCGAATACGTTTATTCGGCAGATTTCACGAAGTGTCAATTTGTTATTCTAGATGTTCTTTTAGCTTTTTCTCAACATCTTCTTCTATTTTTTTTACGCGCTCTTCTTCTAGTTTACGTCGTGGTTTAGGATGATACCATTCAATTTTGCCATTAATGAATGTACCTTTAAATTCTTCGCCTTGAATCTTCAATTTAAATGACTGAAGTGGTCGAGTTTGACTTCCGCTATTCGATTGTTCGATCTCAATATCATCCGCTTCACTTCGAATCCCTTGCTCTGATAGAAGTTCCAAAACTTTATCCTCTATGGCAATTACTTCTTCTTCGCCAACATCATGTTTGGGATGTGGATTAAGCCATTGGATTTTACCGTCATGATAGTCACCTTTATACTTACGACCTTCTAAGATGAGCTTAAACTGAATTCGCTCGTACTGCCTGTCTTCAAAAACTTTTTCTGCTTCAAAGTCATCTACCACAGGGAACACCTCCAAAAATAGTATAAAGCCTCTTTTTATAAAATGGCTCATCTTACGTTATCCATAACTACTAATTCAAGCCTTCTAGCCTGAAGTTTAATTACCCATCATTCCTGCTCACGTAAAAATCCTTTAAAAAAATTTAAACTCTAATATAACTTAGCAATAGGTTGTTGTCAAATCCATTAATATTCTACTATGCTTTATATCATTCGAATATATGGTCCAAACACCGTAAGTCGTAGCGAACTTACTTCCCGTACACTCTATTACATCTTCACTCACTACCAGGCGGAAGATCAACTTCACACATGTGTAACAACTTTATTGCAGCCTTTAATAATTACCGTGAATGTTGAACCAATACACGCAAAGACTGCTATACATTCTATTGACTTGACGGACATGGTTAATCCTACGAATGACACACCACGTATGTATAATAATACCCTAATTTTTGTGTTTCAATCATTTGAACAGTGACAAAGTTGTTTGAACAAACTGCAGAATATATACGGAATAATTTAGCCTTCTTTATTACTTTCCATGCATATTAATTTCTGCAGTAATAGCATAACGGACAGAAAATGCCCAACAACTCATTGAATTGTCGGGCATTTTCTAGTACTTCCTTAAAAAACTTGGTTTCATTTGATCCCATTCTTCGCTAATTACGTGGTGGCAGACTGAAATAATTCGCTCTACGACTTGTGTATAGTTTGCCAAAATGCGTATAGTGAAGCCGGGAACGGCAAGCTTAGACAATCCGAATGCAAATTCTCCAGCCTCTTGTTGAAGAGTTTCATATAATCGATCCAATAGAGCATCATTCGTTTTTTCTCCAACGACAATTAAGGAACCCAAATGTGTGTATCCTTCCATAAAGCCTAACTCATTCATATTTTGTGACGCTGGATGAAGTTTTATATGGTCAAAGACAACAAGTTGACCTTCCATATAAATCTCGGTTTTCAAACGGAGCATGTCATAGCTGAATTTTTCTCCTTCCGGCGACCAGCCCGGAGTCAAAATTTCAGCATACAGCAAAGTTGCTCCTTTTTCCATGTATATACTATTTTTTTGATAGCAACTGGCATCTTTGTATGCAATAAGTGCATCCGGTAAGTACTCTAGATAACTATCCTTCTTCATACGAATGACTGTTTCTTGATAGACTTGCTCGGTCGGTGTTCTATATACTTTCGTCGCTGACTGGGTCGTCAACGTCAGCATCGCTCGTTCACCAAGCGTGACTTTCATTTGATACCGATCTCCATCTAAATAGCCACCGCCAGGATTCAATAAATAATAGCATGGATAACTATTTTTATTGAAATAGACGGGACGCATCACTTTAAATGCACCTTGAAAGTAAACGCTTTTCGCCACGGAGCGTCCTTGTCGGTTTTCCATGACAAGGTCAAGAACACCTGTCCATTCAGGCATCTTGTCCTAGTCCTTTTAACAAAGCGTGTTTTCTGACCCATTCAACCACTTCATCTAGTCCTTGATCATCTTTTAAATTGGTGAAAAAGAAAGGTTTATTTCCTCTAAATACTTTTGTGTCGGACTCCATTACCTCAAGTCTCGCCCCAACGTATGGTGCCAAATCTGTTTTATTAATAATAAACAAATCAGATTTAATCATTCCTTGTCCACCTTTGCGCGGGATTTTTTCACCTTGCGCTACGTCAATTATATATATGGAAAAGTCTACGAGTTCTGGACTGAAAGTAGCCGCTAGGTTATCACCGCCACTCTCTACAAAAATCAACTCGAGGTCGGAATGTTTTTCTTTCAATTCATTAATCGCAGCGAAATTCATCGAAGCATCTTCACGAATTGCCGTATGTGGACAGCCTCCTGTTTCCACGCCGACAATACGGTCTTCCGGAAGAATACCGTTCGCAACTAAAAATTTGGCATCTTCTTTCGTATATATATCATTGGTAATAACCGCCATACTCACTTCGCCATCTAACGCGCGTGTAATTTTTTCAACAAGCATGGTTTTTCCCGCACCAACTGGTCCACCGACACCTATTTTAATTGGTCCCATTCTAAGCACATCCTTATTATCAATTTCATTTCATTTATTACGAACTAAAAATACGTATCCCGACACGTTCATGTTGCATTTGTGAAAGCTCAAGGCCTGGCGATACAACGCCAAACTCTTCTTCGTCTAATTCCATTATTTTGTCTGTCGTTTGCTGAAGTTGTTGTTGAAAAGTGTAAATGATTTTCTGTCCAGCAGTTTGTCCAAGCGGGATTGCCCGTACAGCATTTTGCACAAGACTAACAACCGTCGAGTATAAGTAATATAAAACCGTTGTATTCTTTTCTACTTGAAGATGATGTCCGATCATCGTAAAAACAATGGCTGGATGGCCAAAAGCTTGTTTATCACGAATTTTTTGGGCGTAAGTAGTTAACACAGGTATTTTGTAAATGGCTTCTGCAATGTTTAACATTCTATCACCCATACGCTGTGTACCATCACGTGATTCGCGAGCAAGATTCTGTACAGTCAATATGCGGTCCAATTCCCAAACCTTATCCAGGTCATCGTTATCCAGTGCATCATATGAGAGTCTTACAGCCAAGCCGTCTGCATAAGCAAGCTGTTCATGCACATAGACATGTAACCACTCAGAAAATGTGTTAGCATCGGTGACCTTGTCTTTTTGAATATAGGTTTCTAACCCGAATGATTGACTAAAAGAGCCGATGGGAAAACTAGAATCGCATAGCTGTAACAAAGATAACGCATGATTAGTCATGACTATGCCCAATATGACGGAAAGCCTTTGCAACTTTTCGTTCTTCTCTCTTAAATGGAATATCCATTTCCTGTAGCAAATCCTCAACTAAATAATCATATTGCACAAGCATATCCTCGTCTTCAAATTGCGCAGGCAAATGACGATTTCCAAGTTGATGGGCAATCGTTCCCATTTCAAGCATTGTCCGCGGGCTAATAATAATTAAATCATCAGAAAGGACATCAACCAAAATAATATTCTTATCATCCATAAACAGAATGTCTCCCGCTTCCAAATCACGCGGAGTTTTTAATCGAATTCCAATTTCACGTCCGTGATCGGTTTCTACGCGTTGTATTCTCTTCATTAAATGTGCACTTTCTAAGTACACTTTCTCTTTATGACGGCTTTCATACTCACTTGGATCTAAATCCCTGATATTCATTACGATTTCTTCTACAATCATTTTTTTCACCTCAGAATAGGAAATAGCGTTGCCCCATTGGCACCTCGTCAACTGGGTCACATGTTATAAGCTTTCCATCGATTTTCACTTCGTACGTTTGTGGATCTACATCAATATGTGGTGTAGCTGTATTTAATTTCATATCTTTTTTCGTAAGACTCCGTATGTTACGGACAGGCAGTACTACTTTTTCAAGTCCAAGCTTCTCTTTTATTCCTTGATCATATGCAATCTGTGAAACAAATGTAATGGAACTTTGCGGCAATGCCTTTCCGAGTGTTGCGTACATCGGACGATAAATCATGGGTTGCGGTGTAGGAATCGTTGCATTTGCATCGCCCATTAAGCTAAATACCGCCATTCCACTTTTCAAAATCATCTCCGGTTTGACTCCGAAGAACTTCGGATCCCAAAGGACAAGATCGGCCATTTTACCAACTTCAATTGAACCGATATACTCAGATACCCCGTGAGCAATAGCAGGATTAATCGTATATTTAGCGACATAGCGTTTTACCCGATTATTATCCGAATACTCACTATCACCTTCCATCACGCCAAGTTGCTTTTTCATTTTATGGGCTACTTGCCACGTACGAAGAGCAACTTCACCGATACGGCCCATCGCCTGAGAATCGGAGCTCGTCATACTAAAGACACCTAAATCTTGTAAAATATCTTCCGCTGCAATCGTTTCGTTACGAATGCGTGAATCTGCGAATGCGATATCTTCTGGCACAGAAGGATTTAAGTTATGAGCGACCATCACCATATCCAAATGCTCATCAATCGTATTAATCGTATACGGCAATGTAGGGTTGGTAGAAGCCGGCAACACATTCATCATACCAGCCGATTTAATCAAATCCGGTGCGTGTCCGCCTCCCGCGCCTTCCGTATGATACATATGAATACCTCGACCATTAATCGCCTTGATCGTATCTTCAAAGAATCCTGATTCATTCAACGTATCCGCGTGAAGTGCGACTTGTACATCATATTCATCAGCAATTCGTAATGCATGATCAAGAACGGACGGTGTCGCGCCCCAATCTTCATGGACTTTCAAACCAATTGCCCCGGCAATTATTTGTTCTGCCAAGGGAGCTCCCGCTGCCGCATGTCCTTTACCTGTTAAACCAATATTGATTGGTTGTCCATCTAAAGCCTTCAGCATGGAGTGAAGATGCCAGGCACCCGGTGTGGCTGTCGTAGCCCTAGAACCATCTCCTGGTCCAGCTCCACCCCCGATTAGTGTGGTTGTCCCAGCTGTAAGTGCAACATCGACTTGTGCCGGATTAATGAAATGCACATGCGTATCAATTGCGCCGGCCGTAATGATTTTACCTTCCCCTGAAATAACTTCAGTGGAAGCTCCAATAATAATGTCTACTTTGTCTTGCACAAGCGGATTACCTGCTTTTCCGATACCCGAAATTTTACCGTCACGAATTGCTAGATCGGCTTTATATATCCCTGTATAGTCAAGAACGACGACATTCGTAATGACTGTATCAGGTACTCGTTCATCTTCTTCACGCGTAATAAGCGGATGTTGCCCCATTCCATCACGAATGACTTTTCCACCACCAAATACAACTTCTTCTCCATACTTTGTAAAATCTTTTTCAATTTGAATGAATAAATCTGTATCTGCTAATCGAACAGAGTCTCCTGTTGTCGGTCCGAACATTTGAGCATATTGCTCTCTATCCATGTTAAAACTCATTTCGTATTCCCGCCTTCCAATGGTCCGTCTACTTTATTATGAAATCCGTAAACTTCTCTTTCTCCAGCATAGTCAATTAGCTGCACTTCTTTTTCATCGCCCGGTTCAAAACGAACAGCAGCACCTGCAGGTATATTGAGACGTTTACCGTACGTTACTTCCCGATCAAATTTCAATGCAAGATTCACTTCATAAAAGTGGTAATGAGAGCCAATTTGGATAGGTCTATCGCCATGATTAATTACTTGTACATGTATACTTTCCGCGCCTTCATTACAAGTAATCGGTTCATCTTTTAAAATATATTCGCCTGGTATCATCGTTACGTCCCCTTTCTTTCCATAAACAATTTATCTTATTGGATTATGCACTGTGACCAACTTCGTTCCATCCGGGAATGTCGCCTCTACTTGAATATCATCGATCATTTCTGGAATGCCATCCATTACATCTTCACGAGATAAAATCGTTGCACCATAAGACATGAGTTCTGCCACAGTTTTACCGTCTCTGGCACCTTCCATCACCTCATACGTAATGAGTGCCATGGCTTCTGGGTAGTTCAATTTAAGTCCTCGTTCTCTTCGTCTTCTAGCAACATCTGCAGCAACAACAATCATTAGTTTATCCATTTCACGCGGTAGTAATCGCATTGTTCAACCTCCTAAAATAATAGTATGTATTATATTCCATTAGTGCGCTTCTCTCATAATCCACTTTATTAGAAGGCTTTAAATATTCCGAGTATTTAACGAGCTGTTAGTAGCTCACATGAATTTTCGGGGTAAACTTAAGCCATCTCTTTTAAATAAGACCCTTTTCGAAGAAACAAGGCAAAGAAAAAGTCGGTATACCGACAGTATCCCCTTAAGTTAGTTAGCATAAACGTTGCCACGCCTAAAGTTTTTGCTAGTAAATGACTAATGGGCAGTCATGGATGCAAGTTCGAACTATACGTGTAATGTAACAAAGTGTGTTATATAATGGTTTGATCGCAAGTTGATCCGATTGTGATTCATACATCCGGGGAGGATCGGTGAATCTCTTGGGTATTCGAAACAACTGGAATGGGGGGATTGTGTCCATTTACCTCATTTAAAAACAGTGGAAACGGCTGGGAGTTACTGCTACTAATTTATTGTACAGCTTTGTGGCGAAGAATCAAGTGTTCACGCTTACACAATGGGCTGGTAAGATATCTACTTACAGAAGTACTGCTAAAGCTATTTTATTGCAGATAAAATGCTTGGATCACCTCTCATCATACAATCATCTGGTATACAAAACATCGCAAATTATGTGTGATGCGAACATTTGTAAATTAGCAAACGATACTCCTAGTGTCAGCGCTATTTACTGACCAGCCAGTAGTAACTGTTCATCCCCAAAATATAGCAAATGCTACACGCAAAAAAGCCCTTCTCATTAAATAATGAGAAAGACTTTTGAAAAAAATTATCGTTTTGAGAATTGTGGTGCACGACGCGCGCCACGAAGACCGTATTTTTTACGCTCTTTCATACGTGGATCACGTGTTAGGAATCCTGCTGATTTAAGTGCTGCACGGAAATCAGGATCTACAGTAAGCAATGCACGAGCAACGCCGTGACGGATTGCGCCTGCTTGACCTGTGTAACCTCCACCGTGAACGTTAACGTGGATATCGTAGCTTCCAAGTGTTTCCGTTGTTACTAGTGGTTGTTTAATGATTTCACGAAGTGTTTCGAATGGTACGTAGTCCTCTACATCACGATTATTGACGACAATTTTACCTTCGCCAGGAATTAGACGTACACGAGCTACTGAACTTTTACGACGGCCAGTGCCGATATATTGTACTTGTGCCAAGTGGGTTTCCTCCTCTTAATTAACCGCGAAGCTCGAAAGCTTCTGGTTTTTGTGCGCTATGCTGATGCTCTGGACCAGCGTATACGTGTAATTTCTTGATTGTTTGACGACCTAGAGGACCGTTTGGAAGCATTCCTTTAATCGCTAGTTCAAGCATTTTTACAGGGTAGTTAGTACGCATCTCAAGTGCAGTACGTGACTTAAGACTACCTGTATAACCAGAGTGACGGTGGTATAATTTATCTTTCAATTTATTACCTGTCAAATGGATTTTTTCAGCGTTGATGATGATGACGTGATCGCCTGTATCAACATGTGGTGTAAACGTTGGTTTGTGTTTACCGCGTAAAAGAGTTGCAACTTCTGAAGCAAGACGACCAAGCGTTTGTCCTTCAGCGTCGACAACTAGCCATTTACGTTCGACTTCGTGACCTTTAGCCATGAATGTTGTGCGCATATTGTATTTCCTCCTAAAATATCGAATCTGTTCCCTTGTTTTCTCTATCCCTAAACACAAATAAACTTCCGGGGCTTGTTTGTGGGGTTATTGAAATACCATTTATCATGTTATACTTTATTGTCAATAAAGTCAAGCGTTTTTATGAAAACGCCAGGATTAGTTGCCATGAGCTCAATAGGTCACTTCCATTAAGTACAAACCGTGTGCTGCCGCTGTCTTCCCTGCCCTTTGACGATCTTTCGCCTCAAGAATCTTCTGGACATCTTCCGGCTCGTCCCAACCAATACCAACAGCCAGCAAAGCACCGGCAATCGTACGAACCATATTGTATAGAAATCCATCACCTTCCACTTCAAGAATCAGTTCCTCCTGATGTCGCTCAAGTGTTAGTTTTCGGATTGTGCGGACTTTATTCAAGGTAGCGGTCTTCGCTGAACAGAAACTTGTGAAATCATGTGTACCGATTAAATAGGCAGCACCTGCATTCATTCGTTCCACGTCCGGATTCCATCTACCTAAATGGACTGCAAAATTACGCTCAAATGGACTTTGCAATTCTCCATATGACCATTTATATCGATACGTTTTACCTTTTGCACTGTAACGCGCATGAAATTCTTTAGACACCTGTTCAATCGCAGTTATGCGTACGTCCTTAGGTAGTAGCACATTCAATGCCATCAGCCAGCGATCACCTAAATCCAGAGGTGTATCAAAATGGATCACCTGACCTAGCGCATGAACGCCAGCATCAGTTCGTCCGCTTGCTACCGCGTGTGATGTCGAATCTTTATGCAATTTCACAAGCGCCTTATCAATCTCTGCTTGAACTGTCCGCATGCCTGGCTGGGATTGATAGCCAGCAAAATCCGTGCCATCATACGAAACAGTCGCTTTCATTCGTTTCAATCTATTCACTTCCTCACCCATAGCAATACACCTACCAATAGCACAAAAGCGATCAAGACAACAGTATCCCTCATTTGCCAAGACAGCTGTCGGAACCTTGTGCGACCTTCTCCGCCACGGTAGCCACGCACTTCCATTGCAATCGCCAAATCTTCCGCGCGCTTAAATGCACTAACAAATAGCGGGACAAGCAAAGGAATGACTGCCTGTATCCGTTCTTTGATGGAACCGGTACTTAAATCAGAACCTCTTGCTAGTTGTGCCTTTAATATTTTATCTGTTTCGTCCATTAAAGTTGGAATGAAACGTAGAGAAATGGACATCATGAGTGCTAATTCGTGTACGGGTAATTTCAGCTTTTTAAAAGGATTAAGTAGCGTTTCCAACCCATCCGTAATCGAGATCGGTGAAGTGGTTAGCGTCAATACTGTCGTAATCAACACAAGCACCAAAAATCGGATGGATATGAATATACCCATTCGCAATCCTTCTTCATAAACTTTAATAAACTTCCATTCAAATAGAAGGGGGCCTTCACGTGTAAAGAAAATATGTAATAGAAGTGTAAAAATAATCAAAAAGATGACCGGTTTTAATCCATTGATCAAAAAATAAGGTCTGATTCTGGCAAGCGCAATGACAAACGCTGTGAAACCAAGCAAAATGACATAAGATACTACGTTGTTGGCCAAGAACACCGCTATTACAAACAGAAAGACAAAAAGTAATTTGGAACGCGGATCCATACGGTGCACAATAGAAGCACCTGGAATAAAACGACCGATAATCATTTTTTCTAACATGGCCGCTCCTCTTTCCTTGCAATAGCTTTTGCTAATTCTTGTGCCAATACGTCTTCCGTAAGTGCAATATGATCAAAACGTCGTCCACTCATCTTTTCTATCTCACGCTGAAAACGCACGGAACGTGGGACGCTGAGTCGATATGAATGAAGTTCCTCTTCTTGACTATATATTTCTTCAGGCGTACCTTCCATTACGGCTGTTCCCTCATGCATCACCAGAATCCGATCACTGTAGCGTGCAGCGTCTTCCATACTATGGGTGACAAGGATAGTCGTTAGATTCTCTGTCTTATGCAAATGATGGAACAACTCCATGATCTCTTTACGTCCTTTAGGATCCAACCCCGCTGTTGGCTCGTCAAGTACCAAGACAGATGGTTTGAATGCGAGGATACCTGCAATCGCAACACGCCGCATTTGCCCTCCTGATAGCTCAAAAGGTGACTTCTGCAACACGTCTTCAGGAAGACCTAAAAGCTTCACTAGTTCATGTGCACGAGCCCTCGCTACCTCTTTCGGCACTCCAAAATTAATAGGGCCGAACATAATATCTTTTTCAACTGTTTCCTCAAATAACTGATGTTCAGGAAACTGAAACACAATTCCTACGTGCTGTCGAACTTCCTTCATCTGCTTACCTTTAGTGTGGGCAGTAATTACCGTGTCACCTATTTTGACAATACCCTCAGACGGCTTTAGCAATCCATTCAAATGAAGTAATAAGGTCGATTTCCCTGACCCTGTATGCCCAATGATGGAAGTATAAGAACCTGAAGGAATCGTAGCTGTCACGTCCTGCAGAGCACGTTTCTCAAACGGTGAATCTTTAGCGTATAAGTAGCCTACTTGCTGAAGTGATATGTCCACAATTCATTCACCAACTCTTCTTCTGTCATATGATTGCCAACCAACTCTACGCCAGCTATTCTCAATAACTCAGAAACACGTAAAGCAAACGGCAGATCGAGCCCAACCTTTTCAAGTTCAGTACCTTGTTGAAAGATTTCTTGCGGTGAACCTACCATCAATACTTGTCCTTCATTCATTACCAATATACGATCTGCCAATAATACCTCTTCCAAGTCATGCGTAATAGATAACACAGTCAATCCGATTTCAGAGCGTAACCTCTTAACGATCTCGATTACTTCTTCACGTCCCCGGGGATCCAACATGGAAGTAGCTTCATCTAGTATAAGAAGTTCGGGATGCAAAGCTAATGCACCTGCAATCGCCACACGCTGCTTCTGCCCCCCTGAAAGATGATGTGGTTCATGGTTGATGTAATCTTTCATCTTCACCTGCTCCAGAGCCTCATGGACACGTTTTACCATCATGTCGTGTGGTACGCCATTGTTTTCGAGTGCAAATGCCACATCATCCTGCACGGTAGAACCGACAAACTGATTATCAGGGTTCTGAAAGACTATCCCCATACGCGAACGTGTTTCCCAAAGATTCTCTTCAGATAGTCGTTCCGAAAAGAGATGTACTTCACCTGATGAAGGAAACATCAAGCCTATTAATAGCTTGGCTAGCGTCGACTTACCAGAACCGTTATGTCCTACAACTGCCAGCCATTCTCCTTCATACAAAGTGAAAGATACATCATGTAATGCTTTAGTTGACATACGCAAAGATTCCTCTTCTTCCATGTCGTAAGAAAAGTCAACATGGTGCATCGACGCTAATTCCTTCATCTGGACTCCCCCTTTTAGGTGTTGTTATGAATCAATATAGTTTTTATGTATTGAATTATTCTTATGTATAAAAAAAAAGCGCGTACCTCATCTAAGGAATGCGCCTTTGAAAACGAAAATGCCGGGTGCTCATGCCGACATCTCAGATGAGGTACGTAGAGCTAGACCAGTCGATTACTCGCGGATCATAACACTCAGCTTTTATGTCGTATAAATCTCGTACTTGTAATAAAAGGGTGTGCTGTGCGTGACAGACACACCCTCGAAGTGTTGGAATTACACCAGTTCGATAATAACTACTGGTGCGCCATCGCCACGGCGAGGTCCCATTTTCATTATACGTGTATAACCGCCTTGGCGATCTGCATAACGTGGTGCTACTGTATCAAAAAGCTTTTGAAGTGCAAACACTGTTGCTTCTTCGCCTTCTGCGTTTTCAACAGCTACCTTTTCACGACGAATATATTCAGCCGCTTGACGACGCGCGTGAAGATCTCCACGTTTTCCAAGAGTGATCATTTTTTCAACTACTTTACGTAATTCTTTCGCACGTGTTTCAGTTGTTTGGATGCGCTCATGAATAATAAGATCTGTCGTTAAGTCGCGAAGCATTGCTTTACGTTGTGAACTTGTGCGTCCAAGTTTTCTGTATCCCATTTGAAGTTACCCTCCTTCAATATATGTCAGTTATTCTTCAGAGCGTAACTCAAGGTTTAGCTCATCCAATTTAGCCTTCACTTCTTCAAGTGATTTACGGCCTAAGTTACGCACTTTCATCATTTCGTCTTCGGACTTGTTAGCAAGTTCTAAAACTGTATTGATGCCTGCACGCTTCAAGCAGTTATAAGATCGGACAGAAAGATCAAGTTCTTCAATCGTCATTTCCAGAACCTTTTCTTTTTGGTCTTCTTCTTTTTCTACCATGATTTCTGCAGTTTGTGCTTCGTCAGTCATACCAACGAATATATTTAAATGCTCTGTTAGAATTTTAGCTCCAAGTGATACCGCCTCTTTAGGACCTATGCTTCCATCTGTCCATACGTCGAGTGTCAACTTATCAAAGTTGGTACTTTGTCCGACGCGAGTGTTTTCAACTTGGAAGTTAACGCGTGATACAGGAGTGTAAATCGAGTCAATTGGAATCACACCAATCGCTAGATCCTCACGTTTGTTTTGATCGGAAGGAACATATCCGCGTCCACGTACAGCATACATACGCATACGTAAATGTCCATTTTTACCGAGAGTAGCAATCGGGAGATCTGGATTTAATACTTCGACATCACTATCATGTGTGATGTCTGCAGCCGTCACGACGCCTTCACCTTTCACATCGATCTCAATAACTTTCTCATCATCTGAGTAAATCTTGAGTGCTAGTTTCTTCACATTCAAAATAACTGTAGATACGTCTTCGACGACACCTTCAATTGTAGCGAATTCATGAAGTACACCATCGATTTGAATAGATGTCACAGCAGCTCCTGGTAATGAAGACAAGAGAATGCGGCGCAAGGAATTCCCTAGGGTATTTCCATATCCACGCTCTAAAGGTTCGATAATAAACTTACCGAACTGTGAATCTTCACCGATCGTTACTGTTTCAATCTTTGGTTTCTCAATCTCGATCATTTATTTACCCTCCTAAAAACGTCTCTATATTGGTTTAACCTTATTGAATTCACTGATAATAGATAGTCTATTTCAACAGTATTAACAAAAAATGTCTTTCTTAATCCAATAGATTCAAACCGATTATACGCGACGACGTTTTGGCGGGCGACAACCATTGTGCGGAACCGGAGTTACGTCTCTGATTGCAGTAACTTCAAGACCTGCAGCCTGTAGTGAACGGATAGCCGCTTCACGACCAGCACCTGGCCCTTTAACTGTTACTTCCAATGATTTCAAACCATGTTCCATTGCTGTTTTTGCTGCAGTTTCAGCAGCCATTTGTGCAGCAAACGGAGTAGATTTACGGGAACCTCTAAAGCCAAGTGCACCAGCGCTAGACCATGAAAGTGCATTACCGTGGCTATCCGTGATAGTTACGATAGTGTTATTGAACGTTGAACGGATATGTGCAATACCAGTCTCAATATTCTTTTTTACACGACGTTTACGAGTTTGTTGTTTACGTGCCATGTTGGAAAGAACCCTCCTTTACCTATTATTTTTTCTTGTTAGCCATTGTGCGTTTAGGACCCTTACGCGTACGTGCATTGTTTTTCGTGTTTTGTCCACGAACAGGCAATCCACGACGGTGACGGATTCCACGGTTACTACCGATTTCCATCAAACGCTTGATATTTAGAGAAGTTTCACGACGAAGATCTCCTTCTACTTTCAAGCCGTCAATTTGTTCACGAATCTTATCCAGCTCAGCGTCAGTTAAATCACGAACGCGAGTCTCTTGTGAAACGTCAGCTGCAGTTAAAATTGATTGTGCAGTTGTTTTACCAATACCGAATATATATGTCAATGAAATGACAACGCGCTTATCGCGCGGAACGTCTACACCAGCAATACGTGCCATATAAGTTGTGCACCTCCTTGTGTTTTAGCCTTGTCTTTGTTTGTGCTTTGGATTTTCACAGATTACCATTACTCGGCCGCGTCTACGAATAACTTTACATTTTTCGCAGATCGGTTTTACAGATGGTCTTACTTTCATCCTACCCAACCTCCTTCAATATTTCGGGAGTGCAAAAGTTTATTTGAAACGGTATGTGATACGACCACGTGTTAAATCGTAAGGTGAAAGTTCCAATGTCACCTTGTCGCCTGGCAGAATACGAATAAAGTGCATACGAATTTTACCTGACACGTGTGCAAGCACAGTATGTCCGTTTTCTAACTCCACTTTAAACATCGCATTCGGCAACGTTTCAAGAACAGTTCCTTCTACCTCAATTACGTCGTCCTTCGCCATCAATCCTGTCTCCCTTCTATATCCAATAAAGGCTTTCACCATCGAGCGGCATCAGTTGCCTTCAAAAGGCTTCCTTCAACATATGTCCAGTTAGCATGAGTGATGTTCGAAAGACGTCTGCCACATTTCGCTGTTTCGCATAAATTGCGAATGAGATCCTTTATTGCCCTCGTTGCAGTGCCAATTATATATTATACTGCCATTGACAATAGAATGCATGTCGGAACTACCAAGGAATTAATGATAAACTCTCATTTATCTTATAACAGGAACTTAAAGCTTTTGCAGATCGTTTTCATCCATTACTTTCCGAACCATGATGAAAATGTGCCCGAAAAGGATTGATTACTTATTACGTTGTTGCAAAATTGCATCCAAGTCCTTGAATACAAGATTAATGTCCTGTTGGCCATTAATTTTAGTCAGTACACCTTTTTCGCCATAAAAGTCGAGTAAAGGAGCTGTCTGATTCATATTTACTTCCAGACGATTCATGACAGTATCCGGATTGTCATCTGCACGCTGGTAAAGTTCGCCGCCATCTTTATCACACACATCTTCTACCTTTGGTGGGTTGAAGATCAAGTGATACGATGTGCCACACACTTTACAAATCCGACGACCAGATAATCTTGCGACTAATTCTTCCGTATCGACTTCGATATCCAATACGTACTCAATGCTTTTTCCTAGGTCCTTAAGTAAAGCATCTAGTGCTTCAGCTTGAGGTACTGTTCTAGGGAAACCATCTAGCAAGAATCCATTGTCACAATCCGTTTTGCTTAACCGCTCACGCACGATACCAATGGTAACTTCATCAGGAACTAATGCGCCTTGATCCATGAACGATTTTGCTTTAACTCCAAGTTCCGTGCCATCTTTGATGGCAGCACGGAACATATCGCCTGTAGAAATATGAGGGATTCCGTACTTCTCGACAATTTTGTCTGCTTGTGTACCTTTACCAGCACCAGGCAGACCCATTAATACGATATTCATACGTCCTTGCCCTCCATTTGTTTACAATAGGTCAGGCTATTGCTCTTTATTTCATAAAGCCTCTGTAATGTCTCTTCACTAATTGTGATTCTAATTGCTTCATTGATTCGAGGGCGACCCCTACTACGATGAGCAAGCTCGTTCCACCGATTTGAGCGGATTGAGGTAAATTCGCCAAGTTAATAAAGAAGATTGGCATAACCGCTACGACGGCCAAGAAAATTGAGCCGACGAACGTCAATCTATACAGAGTACTTGTTAAGTACTTTTGAGTGTTTGCTCCTGGGCGTATTCCCGGAATATATGCACCTTGCTTTTTCAGATTGTCTGCCATATTTTCTGGATTCACTTGAATGAATGCGTAGAAATATGTAAACGCAATAATAAGTGTTACATACAAAATCATACCGATCGGATTCGTATAATCGAAGATCCGAATAATAGTTTTAGTTACACTGTTTTCACCGAAAAACGGAGCAATTTGTTGTGGCGTAATGAAGAATGCCACCGCAAAGATTACCGGGATAACTCCTGCAGCATTCAATTTCAAAGGTAAGTGTGTTTGTTGACTTGCAACAGACTGATTACGTCCTGAGACACGCTTCGCATATTGAATCGGAATTTTCCGCAATGCTTCTTGGAAGTAAATAACCCCGACTACAATAGCTACGATCACGATCAATAATAAGACCATCGTTGCAATTCGAATAAATAGTGCATCTCCAGCGTCTTGAATTTGCGTTACATACAACTGGTTAACAGCATTTGGAATGCCGGCAACAATCCCTGCAAAGATAATGATGGAAATACCATTCCCAACACCTTTTGCAGTAATTTGTTCACCAAGCCATAGTAGGAAAGCTGTACCGGCAGTCAATACAATTGCAATTGTGATATAAGTGGATATGCTGTTGTCTTGAATCAGTGTACCGCCAAATGTTTGGTTAAAACCAAATGACATGGCAAGTGCTTGAATAAAGGCAAGAACAATCGTGAAATATCTTGTGAATTGTGCAAGTTTTCGTCTTCCGACGTCCCCTTGTTTTGACCACTCAGTAAACTTCGGAACAACATCCATCTGCAAGAGTTGTACAATGATGGACGCCGTGATATACGGCATAATCCCCATTGCAAAGATCGAGAAGTTGGATAATGCTCCTCCACCGAATGTGTTCAAGAATCCGATAAACTGGTTATCTGATTGTTGTAAAGCAGTTGCATCAACGTTTGGAACCGGAACAAATGTCCCTAGTCTAAAAACGATGAGCACTAGGAGGGTGAAAATTATTTTAGACCGGATCTCCTTCACACGCATGAAATTAGAGATTGTCTGAAACATTATACCACCTCTGTTTGCCCGCCTGCTTTTTCAATTGCTTCTTTTGCAGAAGCGGAGAATTTGTTAGCACGTACTGTAATCTTCTTATCAAGTGTTCCGTTACCCAGAATCTTGATACCAGATTTAGCGTTGCTTACAACACCAGTTTCAATTAGCAATTCCGGCGTTACTTCCGTGCCTTCTTCGAAACGATTTAATGTATCGAGGTTAACGATGGCATAATCTTTACGATTGATGTTCGTGAACCCGCGCTTAGGAAGTCGTTGGAAAAGAGGAATTTGTCCACCTTCGAAACCAAGACGTACACCGCCGCCTGAACGAGCGTTTTGACCGTCATGACCTCTACCAGAAGTCTTACCTGTTCCAGATCCAATCCCACGACCAACACGTTTGCGGTTTTTACGAGATCCTTCAGCTGGTTTTAGCTCATGTAATTTCATCTTATCGGCACCTCCTTATTGTAAAATAGTACTTAAATTTCTTTAACGGTTACCAAGTGGCTAACTTTTGTAAGCATACCACGGATGGCATCGTTGTTTTGATGCTCAACTGTTTGATTTAACTTTCGAAGGCCTAGTGCTTCAATTGTTTTACGCTGTGTTGGCTTTGAACCAATAACACTTTTCGTAAGGGTGACTTCAAGTTTGTTCGTCATTGTATTTCCCCCCTTAACCTAACAGTTCTTCTACGGATTTACCACGCAATTTGGCAATGTCTTCTGCGCGTTTCAAATTCTGCAACCCTTCGATTGTTGCACGTACCATGTTGATCGGTGTGCTTGAACCAAGAGATTTAGAAAGAATATCCGTGATGCCTGCAAGTTCAAGTACCGCACGGACAGGTCCACCTGCGATAACACCAGTACCCGGAGCAGCTGGTTTGATGAGGATTTGTCCTGCACCAAAGCGTCCGATTACTTCATGTGGAGTTGTACCTTTGACCATTGGCACTACAATCAAGTTTTTCTTCGCATCTTCAATTGCTTTACGGATTGCATCTGGAACTTCTTGTGCTTTACCAGTACCAAAACCGACACGACCGTTTTTATCACCAACTACGACAAGTGCAGTGAAGCGGAAACGACGTCCACCTTTTACAACTTTCGCAACGCGGTTGATCGTTACTACGCGTTCTTCAAACTCACTTTTGTTCTGATCATTACGACGCATGAAATATGTCCCTCCCTCTTAATTAAAATTCCAGACCATTTTCGCGTGCAGCGTCAGCTAATGCTTTTACACGGCCGTGGAAAAGATATCCGCCGCGGTCAAAAACAACCGCCTTAACGTCTTTTTCAACAGCTTTCTTTGCAATAAGCTCGCCAACTTTAGCTGCAGATTCAGTGTTGCCAGTAGAACCAGCCTCAACATCGTTATCTCTTGTAGAAGCGCTAACGATTGTTACACCATTCAAGTCATCAATCAATTGTGCATAGATGTGCTTGTTTGAACGGTAAACGTTTAGACGTGGACGCTCTGCAGTTCCGCTGATTTTCGTACGCACACGTGCGTGACGCTTTTTACGGACAGCGTTTTTATCTTGTTTCGTGATCATCGGAGTCACTCCTTCCAAATACCTCAGGCGGTATTATTTACCTGTTTTACCTTCTTTACGACGAACAATTTCGCCTTCATAACGGATACCTTTACCTTTATACGGCTCTGGTGGACGTACTTGACGGATGTTAGAAGCAAGAGCACCTACGTGTTCTTTGTTGTATCCGCGAACAATTATTTTCGTGTTCGCTGGAACTTCAACTTCTACACCTTCTTCTGGCGTGAATTCAACTGGGTGTGAGTAACCTACGTTCAATACAAGTTTTTTCCCTTGCATAGAAGCACGATATCCAACCCCAACCAATTCAAGTGTGCGTTCAAATCCTGTAGATACTCCCACTACCATGTTATTAAGTACAGAGCGTGTAGTACCGTGAATTGAACGGTGGGCTTTTGATTCAGAAGGACGAGTAAATGTAATTACGTTGCCTTCGTGATTGATCGTGATTTCTTTATCTAATTGTCTCGAAAGTTCACCTTTCGGACCTTTAACAGTAGCGAAGTTTTCCTCTGAAATTGTTACAGTAACGTTTTCAGGGACTTCGATCTGACGATTACCAATACGGGACATTCTATTGCACCTCCATTCAATTGTAGCTAATTACCAAACGTAAGCGACGACTTCTCCGCCGACTTGTTTAGCGCGGGCTTCTTTGTCTGTTAATACACCGTTTGATGTAGAAACAAGTGCAACACCTAAGCCGTTAAGTACTTTAGGAACTTCATTTGATTTAGCATATACACGAAGTCCTGGTTTAGAAATACGTTTCAAGCCATTGATAACGCGTTCGTTATCCTGACCGTATTTTAGGAAAATGCGGATGATGCCTTGTTTGTTATCTTCCACGTATTCCACATCACGGACGAAACCTTCTCGTTTTAAGATCTCAGCGATTTCTTTCTTTACGTTTGAAGCAGGTACCTCAAGCTTCTCGTGGCGAACCATGTTCGCATTACGGATGCGTGTAAGCATATCTGCAATCGGATCACTCATTGTCATTTGAATTAACCTCCTTCCCTAATTAGGGGTTTACCAGCTGGCTTTTTTGACGCCAGGAAGTTGTCCCTTGTATGCAAGTTCGCGGAAACAAATACGGCAAAGTTTAAATTTGCGATATACTGAATGTGGACGGCCACAACGTTCGCAGCGTGTATATTCTTGTACTTTATACTTTGGCGTACGTTTCTGTTTAGCGATCATAGATTTCTTAGCCACGTTTTCGCCTCCCTATTATTTTACTTTTGGAATGGCATGCCACACTGTGCAAGCAACTCACGTGCTTCTTCATCAGTGTTAGCTGTCGTCACGATGACGATATCCATCCCTCGTACTTTTGATACTTTATCGAAGTCAATTTCAGGGAAAATAAGTTGCTCTTTCACACCAAGAGTATAGTTACCGCGACCGTCGAACGCTTTTTTAGAAACGCCACGGAAGTCACGTACACGTGGTAATGAGATTGTAACTAATTTATCGAGGAACTCATACATGCGCTCACCGCGAAGCGTTACTTTAGCTCCGATCGGCATTCCTTCACGTAAACGGAATCCTGCGATAGATTTTTTCGCTTTAGTAATGACTGGTTTTTGACCTGAAATAGTTGCAAGATCCTCAACAGCTGCATCAAGTGCTTTTGTATTTTGGACAGCATCACCAACACCCATGTTGATAACGATTTTGTCTACTTTAGGAACTTGCATAACAGATGTATATTCAAACTTGCTCATTAGAGCAGGTGTGATTTCTTTAGAAAACTTCTCTTTCAAACGACTCATCAGTCGGACCTCCTTTCATGCAATACTTACTTATCCAATGATTCACCGGATTTTTTTGCAATACGTACTTTTTTACCGTCTTCCATTTTGTAACCTACACGAGTCGGCTCGCCTGTTTTAGGATCGATTACCATCACGTTGGAGACGTGTATTGTAGACTCTTGGCTTACAATTCCGCCTTGTGGGTTTTCTTGGTTCGGCTTTGTGTGTTTTTTGACGATATTAATACCTTCAACTAGCACACGGTCTTTTTTCGGATAAGCAGTTAGGATCACACCTGTTTTACCTTTATCTTTCCCAGAGATCACCATTACTTTGTCGCCTTTTTTAACGTGCATTTATCGCACCTCCTTGACTGGCTCTGTCATTAGAATTAAAGAACTTCTGGAGCAAGTGAAATGATTTTCATGAAGTTATTGTCGCGTAGTTCGCGAGCAACTGGTCCGAAAATACGTGTTCCACGTGGCCCTTTATCATCACGGATAATAACGCAAGCATTCTCATCAAATGTAATGTATGAACCGTCTTTACGACGAACTCCACTTTTCGTACGAACGATGACCGCTTTAACAACGTCACCCTTCTTAACAACGCCACCTGGTGTTGCCTTCTTAACCGTAACAACAACTACGTCACCGATGTTAGCTACTTTACGACCTGATCCGCCTAGTACTTTAATTGTAAGTACTTCGCGCGCGCCAGAGTTGTCAGCAACTTTCATTCTACTTTCCTGTTGAATCATCGAGGTTACCTCCTTCCGAAATCTGAGTTAAAAACCTATTAGATGATGATCGCTTTTTCAACGACTTCTAGAAGACGGAAACGCTTAGTTGCTGATAATGGACGTGTTTCCATAATACGAACAACATCGCCGATTTTCGCTTCGTTTAGCTCATCATGAACTTTAAGTTTCTTAGAATACTTTACACGCTTACCGTATAAAGAATGTTTTTTGTGTGTTTCTACCATTACCGTAACGGTTTTATCCATTTTATCGGAAACCACACGGCCTGTGTATACTTTGCGCTGATTACGCTCAGTCATGGCTGCAACCTCCTTCATCAGTTATTTGCACTGATTTCTCTTTGTCGTATTACAGTTTTCATGCGCGCAATCGATTTGCGTACTTCACGGATGCGTGCAGTGTTTTCTAATTGACCTGTCGCTAACTGGAAGCGAAGGTTGAAAAGCTCTTCTTTAAGTGATTTCACTTTTTGCTCGATCTCTGCAGTTGTTAAGTCACGAATTTCATTAGCTTTCATTAGACTCACCACCAATTTCTTGTCGTTTTACAAACTTGCTTGTTACAGGAAGTTTGTGCGATGCAAGTCTAAGTGCCTCACGAGCAACCTCTTCTGAAACACCTGCAATTTCGAACATTACTCTACCAGGTTTCACAACTGCAACCCAGCCTTCTACAGCACCTTTACCGGAACCCATCCGGACTTCAAGAGGCTTTTTAGTATATGGTTTGTGCGGGAAAATATTGATCCATACTTTACCGCCACGTTTCATGTAACGAGTCATAGCAATACGAGCAGATTCAATCTGACGGTTAGTGATCCAACTTGCTTCTAGAGCTTGAAGACCATACTCACCAAACTGAACTGTAGCGCCACCTTTTGTTTCACCACGCATTTTCCCACGGAATACACGACGATGTTTTACACGTTTAGGCATTAACATATTATTTGCCTCCTTCCCCAGAGTTCTTCTTAACTTTTACTGGAAGGACTTCACCACGATAAATCCATACCTTTACGCCAAGCTTACCATAAGTAGTATCAGCTTCAGCATGTGCATAATCTATATCTGCACGTAATGTATGAAGAGGGACAGTTCCTTCACTGTAGTGTTCCGCACGAGCGATATCCGCTCCGCCGAGACGTCCAGATACTTGTGTTTTAATTCCTTTTGCACCAGAACGAATCGTACGTTGAATCGCTTGTTTCTGAGCACGACGGAATGATACACGACTTTCCAATTGACGAGCGATTGATTCTGCAACTAATCTTGCATCCAAATCAGCACGTTTGATTTCTACGATGTTGATGTGTACACGCTTGCCTGTAATTTCGTTAAGTTGCTTACGAAGTGTTTCTACTTCGGAACCACCTTTACCGATAACCATACCTGGCTTTGCAGTGTGGATTGTAATATTAACACGCTTAGCAGCACGCTCAATTTCAACTTTTGAAACTGATGCTTCTACAAGACGTTTTTCGATGTATTCACGGATCTTTAAGTCTTCATGTAGTAAGGACGCATAATCTTTTTCCGCGTACCATTTTGAGTCCCAGTCACGGATGACGCCTACACGTAGTCCATTAGGATGTACTTTTTGGCCCACTAATTACCCCTCCTTCTTTTCAGATACCACTAATGTGATGTGGCTTGTACGTTTGTTGATCGCACTTGCACGACCTTGTGCACGTGGACGGAAACGTTTCATTGTTGGTCCTTCATCTACGAATACTTCACTGACGATTAAGTTCTCAGTATCCATTTCGTAGTTATGTTCAGCGTTTGCAATTGCTGATTTCAATAATTTTTCCACGACTGGAGATGCCGCTTTAGGCGTAAGTCGTAGAATAGCCATAGCTTCACCTATATTCTTGCCGCGGATAAGATCAACGACCAAACGAACTTTGCGAGAAGCAATACGGACTGTGCGTACAGATGCTTTAGCTTGTTGCATCAGGATAACCTCCTCTCAAATTAGCGTTTTGTTTTCTTATCGTCGGCACCATGGCCTCGGTATGTGCGTGTAGGTACGAATTCACCTAGTTTGTGACCTACCATATCTTCTGTTACATAAACAGGAACATGTTTACGTCCATCATATACTGCAATCGTCAATCCGATGAAAGTCGGGAAGATTGTTGAACGGCGTGACCATGTTTTAATAACTTGTTTCTTTTCTGCGTCTTTTTGTGCGTCAACCTTTTTTAGTAAATGGTCATCTGCAAAAGGTCCTTTTTTCAAGCTGCGGCCCATTCTGGAACCTCCTTCCGAGTATGTACTACGGTCCATCTACTGAACCGCAGTGCAATAACATTATTTTTTACGACGGCGAACGATAAGTTTATCTGATTTATTGTTCTTCGTACGTGTCTTGAATCCAAGAGTTGGTTTACCCCATGGAGTAACAGGACTCGGACGACCGATTGGTGTACGGCCTTCACCACCACCGTGTGGGTGATCGTTAGGGTTCATTACAGATCCACGAACAGTTGGACGTTTGCCTAACCAACGTGAACGACCTGCTTTACCAATATTGATCAATTCGTGTTGCTCGTTACCAACTTGACCGATTGTAGCACGGCAAGTAGCAAGGATCATACGAACTTCTCCTGATTGCAGACGAATGATGACGTATTTGCCTTCGCGTCCTAGTAGTTGAGCTGAAGTTCCTGCAGAACGAACTAATTGTCCGCCTTTACCTGGCTTCATTTCAATGTTGTGAATTGTGGAACCCATAGGGATGTTCTCTAGTGGTAGAGCATTTCCTACGCGGATATCCGCTTCAGGTCCTGAAATGATTGTGGAACCTACTGTCAATCCTTTAGGAGCAAGGATATATCTCTTTTCACCATCTGCATAATTGATTAATGCGATGTTTGCTGAACGGTTTGGATCGTATTCGATCGTAGCAACGCGTCCTGGAATGCCATCTTTCCGACGTTGGAAATCGATGACACGGTATTGGCGCTTATGTCCTCCACCTTGGTGACGAACTGTCATTCTACCTTGGTTGTTACGTCCGCCTTTACGCTTGACTGGTTCAAGCAATGATTTTTCTGGTTTGCTAGCAGTAATCTCAGCAAAGTCAGAAGAAGTCATGTTACGACGTCCGTTGGAGGTAGCTTTGTACTTCTTAATCGCCATTTTGTGTTCCCTCCTTCATTTATTATGAGTTAATTACATTTCAAAAAGTTCGATATCTTTGGAATCAGTAGTCAGTGTAACAATTGCCTTACGACGCTTGTTTGTATAACCAGCATGTTTCCCCATACGCTTGAACTTACCTTTGTAGTTCATAACGTTAACTTTTTCAACTTTAACACCGAAGATTTCTTCAATAGCTTGTTTCACGTGAGTTTTGCTCGCGCGTGTATCAACTTCGAATGTATATTTTCTTAAGTCTTCCATTTGTTCAGAAGAACGCTCGGTAATGACCGGACGTTTCAGAATATCACGTGCTTCCATTAACCAAGCACCTCCTCGACTTTTTCTATTGCTGCTTTTGTCATTACAAGCTGGTCATGTCCGACTAGGTCTAGAACATTGATACCGTTCGCTGAAACGACGCTGATCCCTGGAATGTTGCGAGCAGACAATGCTACTGATTCTTCTAGGTCAGCTGTAACAAATAATGCTTTCTTCGTGATTGAAAGATCTTCAAGCACTTTTACAAAGCCTTTTGTTTTTGGTGCGTCAAATGCTAAGTTATCTAGAACGATTAGCTCTTCAGCCGCTACTTTAGTAGATAGAGCAGATAGAAGTGCTAAACGACGAACTTTCTTAGGCATTTTATAGCTGTAACTACGTGGTGAAGGACCGAATACGATACCGCCTCCACGCCATTGTGGTGATCTGATAGAACCCTGACGAGCACGACCTGTGCCTTTTTGACGCCATGGTTTACGACCGCCGCCTGCTACTTCCGCGCGAGTTTTAACCTTGTGGTTACCTTGGCGTAAAGAAGCTTGTTGTTGAACAATTGCTTCGAATAATACTGCTTCATTCGGCTCGATTCCAAAAATCGCATCGTTTAATTCGATGTCGCCGACAGCAGAACCTGTTTGACTTACTACAGATACTTTAGGCATTCCTGTTTCCTCCTTTCTTTTTTACTCAGTTTCCTTTGATAGCACTTTTCACTTGTACAAGTGATTTACGAGCTCCAGGAACGTTACCTTTTACTAATAACAAGTTGCGCTCAGCGTCAACTCGAACGATTTCAACGTTTTGGATCGTTACTGTTTTGCCACCAGTACGTCCAGGTAGTTTTTTTCCTTTGAATACGCGTTGTGCATCAACTGCTCCAAGTGAACCTGGCGCGCGATGGAAACGTGATCCGTGAGTCATTGGTCCACGTGAGTAACCGTGGCGCTTAATAACACCTTGGAATCCTTTACCTTTTGAAACTCCTGTAATGTCAACTACATCGCCTTCTGCGAATGTATCGACTTTGACTTCCTGACCAACTTCGTATGCACTAACGTCAGCTCCGCGAACTTCGCGAATGAAGCGCTTAGGTGCAGTGTTAGCTTTTGCTACATGGCCTTGTTCAGGCTTGTTTGAAAGCTTTTCACGTTTGTCATCAAATCCTAGTTGAATTGACTCGTAGCCGTCTGTTTCTATTGTCTTCTTTTGAAGCACAACGTTTGGAGCAGCTTCAATCACTGTTACTGGGATTAGATCGCCGTTTTCAGCAAATACTTGCGTCATTCCGACTTTTCTCCCTAAGATTCCTTTGGTCATTAGTCACACCTCCTGTAATATTGTTTGTTTTTATATTTTATAGTTTAATTTCGATGTCGACGCCTGATGGTAAATCAAGCTTCATAAGTGCATCCACCGTTTGTGGCGTTGGATTCACGATATCGATTAAACGTTTGTGCGTACGCATTTCAAATTGCTCACGTGAATCTTTATATACGTGAACAGCACGCAATACCGTGTAAACTGATCTTTCAGTTGGCAACGGAATTGGACCTGAAACACTAGCTCCAGAACGTTTAGCCGTCTCAACAATCTTTTCAGCTGACTGATCGATCATTCTGTGATCGTAAGCTTTCAATCTAATACGAATCTTTTGTTTTGCCATTATTTTCCCTCCCTTTCGCCTATTTTCTAGACAATTCTCCACGAAAATTTTCCTTACACGCGCCATGGCAAAGCGGCCGGGTGTATCGGTAACCTCTCGCTTCATCGCAGTCAAAGACCAACATTCAACATTATACATAATATAAAAGGATTGCGCAACCCTTTTGAAGAAATTAATTTAACTTTTAATCCGTTTACTATACTATCAGCTTTCCTCATGATTTGCACGTGATTTGAAGTGCGCTGCTAGACTTTACTTCCGCATTATCCTAAGGGCGTTTCAAAACACTACTTTTGATATATGCCGCTAACCTTTCATGTAGACGAAAACAAAAAAATCCCGCCTTAATGGCGGGATCCAAACAAATTATTTTGTAATTGTTGCTACAACGCCAGCTCCAACTGTACGTCCACCTTCACGGATTGAGAATTTAGTACCTTCTTCAATCGCGATAGGAGAAATAAGTTCAACTGTCATTTCAACGTTATCTCCAGGCATAACCATTTCTACGCCTTCAGGAAGTTGAATGATACCAGTTACGTCAGTTGTACGGAAGTAGAACTGAGGACGGTAGTTTGAGAAGAATGGAGTGTGACGTCCACCCTCTTCTTTAGATAGAACATAAACTTCAGATTTGAACTGAGTGTGTGGAGTGATTGTGCCTGGCTTAGCAAGAACTTGTCCACGTTCGATATCTTCACGTGAGACACCACGAAGAAGAGCACCGATGTTGTCGCCTGCTTCTGCATAGTCAAGAAGTTTACGGAACATCTCTACACCAGTTACAGTAGTAGCTTTTGGTTCTTCAGCAAGACCGATGATGTCAACAACATCTCCGACTTTAACTACTCCACGCTCAACACGGCCAGTTGCTACCGTTCCGCGACCTGTAATTGAGAATACGTCCTCAACAGGCATCATGAATGGCTTGTCAGTGTCACGAGTTGGTGTTGGAATATAGTCATCTACTGCTTGCATAAGTTCAAGAATTTTTTCTTCCCACTCTGGCTCTCCTTCAAGAGCTTTAAGAGCTGATCCTTTGATTACAGGAATATCATCGCCAGGGAAGTCGTAATCAGAAAGAAGTTCACGGATTTCCATTTCTACTAATTCAAGTAGTTCCTCGTCATCTACCATGTCACATTTGTTCATGAAGACAACTAGGTAAGGAACACCTACTTGACGCGAAAGAAGAATGTGCTCACGAGTTTGTGGCATTGGGCCATCAGCAGCAGAAACTACTAGGATTCCGCCGTCCATTTGTGCAGCACCAGTGATCATGTTTTTAACGTAGTCAGCGTGACCTGGGCAGTCAACGTGTGCATAGTGACGCTTGTCAGTTTCGTACTCAACGTGTGAAGTACTGATTGTAATTCCACGCTCTTTTTCTTCAGGTGCGTTATCAACGTCAGCGTATGACTTTGCTTCTCCACCTTGTGCTTTAGAAAGAACTGTTGCGATTGCAGCAGTCAAAGTTGTTTTACCATGGTCAACGTGACCAATTGTTCCTACGTTTGCGTGCTCCTTGGAGCGGTCAAATTTTTCTTTACCCATTTTAGAGATCCTCCCTTTATTTAAAAAAATAGTTTTTTAATATGGAAGCCGAAAGTATTCCTTCGACTATCCACATCTTACAAGTATTGCTTAAAAGAAACAAGGATGAACTGTATTATTCACCTTTGTTTTTCTTGATTACTTCTTCAGCGATAGACTTTGGAAGTTCTTCATAGTGATCGAACACCATTGAGAATACTCCGCGTCCTTGCGTGTTTGAACGTAGAGAAGTTGCATAACCGAACATTTCAGCAAGTGGAACCATTGCACGAACTACTTGTGCGTTACCACGAGCTTCCATACCTTCTACACGGCCACGGCGTGATGTAATATCACCCATAATGTCGCCCATGTATTCTTCCGGAATAATAACTTCTACCTTCATTGTTGGTTCAAGAATTACAGGATTACATTTTGATGCAGCATTTTTCAAAGCCATTGATGCAGCAATCTTAAATGCCATCTCGTTGGAGTCAACGTCATGGTAAGATCCGTCATATAGGCGTGCTTTGACATCAATTAAAGGATATCCAGCTAAAATACCGTTATCCAATGAATCACGAATTCCTGCTTCAACTGCTGGGATGTATTCACGAGGAACAGAACCACCAACAATATTATTAACGAACTCGAATCCTTTTCCTTCTTCGTTTGGACCGAATTCAATCCATACGTGACCGAACTGTCCACGTCCACCTGATTGACGAACGAATTTACCTTCGACTTCAGCTGACTGACGGAATGTTTCGCGGTAAGAAACTTGTGGCGCGCCCACGTTTGCTTCCACTTTAAATTCACGACGTAAACGGTCGACGATAATATCCAAGTGAAGTTCACCCATACCCGCGATGATTACTTCTCCTGTTTCTTGATCTGTGTGTGCACGGAATGTTGGATCTTCTTCTTGCAACTTAGCAAGAGCTTGGCCCATTTTATCCTGGTCCGCTTTTGTTTTCGGTTCAATCGCTACAGAGATAACTGGCTCTGGGAATACCATTGATTCAAGAATGATCAATGCTTTCTCATCACATAGTGTGTCTCCAGTAGTTGTGTCTTTCAAACCGACAGCAGCAGCAATTTCACCCGCGTGCACTTCAGAAATCTCTTCACGGCTGTTTGCGTGCATTTGTAGAATACGTCCTACGCGCTCGCGCTTGCCTTTTGTAGAGTTTGCTACGTAAGAACCAGCTTGAAGAATACCAGAGTAAATACGGAAGAATGTAAGTTTACCTACATAAGGATCCGTCATAACTTTAAATGCCAATGCTGAGAATGGTGCTTCATCAGATGATTCACGCACTTCTTCTTCTTCAGTCTCAGGGTTGAAGCCCATCATTGGAGGTACATCAAGTGGTGATGGTAGGTAGTCTACTACCGCATCTAGTACTAGTTGTACACCTTTGTTTTTGAAAGCAGTTCCACAAACTACAGGATAGAATTCAACTGCCAACGTAGCTTTACGAATAGCTGTCGTAATTTCTTCTATAGTAAGTTCTTCACCGCCAAGATACTTTTCCATAAGATCTTCATCGAAATCTACAACAGCTTCAATTAGGCTCTCACGGTATTTTTTAGCTAGTTCAAGATGTTCAGCAGGAATTTCTTCCACTGTCGTATCTGTTCCTAGATCATTGGGATACATAGTTGCCTTCATTTCGATTAAGTCGATAATTCCTGAGAAGTTATCTTCCGCACCAATTGGCAATTGAATAGGGTGTGCATTCGCTTGCAGGCGGTCACGTAGTGTTCCTACTGAATATAGGAAGTCAGCACCCGTCTTATCCATTTTGTTTACGAATACGAGACGTGGTACTTTGTAGTTTGTCGCTTGACGCCAAACTGTCTCTGTTTGTGGTTCAACACCTGATTGTGCATCAAGTACCGCTACAGCACCATCCAATACGCGAAGTGAACGTTCAACTTCAACTGTGAAGTCTACGTGCCCTGGTGTATCGATGATGTTTACGCGGTGACCTTTCCATGCTGCAGTTGTTGCAGCTGAAGTAATCGTGATTCCACGTTCTTGCTCTTGCTCCATCCAGTCCATTTGTGATGCACCTTCGTGCGTTTCACCAATCTTGTGGATTTTACCTGTGTAAAAAAGGATCCGCTCAGTTGTCGTTGTCTTACCAGCGTCAATGTGAGCCATGATACCAATGTTACGAGTATTCTCTAGTGAGAACTCTCTAGCCATTTTGTAATCTCCTTCCGTTTCGGATTACTGCTGTTGTTTATCCGACCTTACCAGCGATAGTGAGCAAATGCTCTGTTGGCTTCAGCCATTTTATGCATTTCTTCACGGCGTTTAACAGAAGCACCTGTGTTGTTTGATGCATCAAGAATTTCATTCGCTAGACGTTCTTCCATTGTTTTTTCTCCACGTGTACGTGAATAGTTCACAAGGTAACGAAGACCTAGAGTCGAACGACGTTCAGGGCGTACTTCAACCGGCACTTGATAGTTAGCTCCACCTACGCGGCGAGCACGCACTTCAAGAACTGGCATTACATTATTTAAAGCTGCTTCGAATACTTCGATTGGCTCTTGTCCAGAACGTTCTTTAATAATTTCGAACGCTCCATAAAGAATCTTTTGAGAAGTACCTTTTTTACCGTCTACCATCATTTTGTTGATAAGGCGGCTTACAAGCTTGGAATTATAAATCGGATCAGGTAGTACATCACGTTTTGTTACTGGACCTTTACGAGGCATAATTAGTTCCTCCTTTCAATATTGTTAGTTTTGTATTACTTCTTAACTTTGGGCTTTTTAGCTCCATACATTGAACGGCTTTGCATACGGCCAGTAACACCAGCTGTATCAAGTGCCCCACGTACGATATGGTAACGAACACCCGGTAAGTCTTTTACGCGTCCTCCGCGGATTAGTACCACACTGTGTTCTTGCAAGTTGTGGCCTTCACCTGGAATATATGCGTTTACTTCCAATGTATTAGTTAAACGAACACGAGCATACTTACGTAGCGCCGAGTTCGGCTTCTTAGGAGTCATAGTACCAACACGTGTACAAACACCTCTTTTTTGTGGTGAGTTCACGTTTGTCATAGACTTTTTAAAGCTGTTATAGCTTTTTCCTAGAGCCGGAGACTTAGAATTTTCCGTTTTCGATTTACGAGGTTTACGGACTAATTGATTAATTGTAGGCATCAGGTTGTTCCTCCTTCCAAGTTTTTTATAATACCACACACCCAGGTGGTTCATTTTTAAGTAAAAACAAAGTTTTTGTGCGTGCACACACAAAAACGGGTGACAGTAACTCCAGAGATCTCTGCTTACTGTTATTTTATAATGATGATTGCTTATCGCCTTGTACTTATTCGAAAGAGTTTTTTCTTCCTGAAAAGTTAACGGTCAACAACTATCAACCTTTTGTATATTATCATCTCTACAATAACTTGTCAACGAATTTAAGAAAATAAACGGGAGCGATGTCCCGTTTATTTTTATTCAGCTGGAATAGTCTCTTCTACTTGATCGTGTTGCATTTTTATTTGGCGGTATCTCTGCATTCCAGTACCTGCAGGGACCAATTTCCCGATAATAACGTTTTCTTTCAGACCTAGCAACTCATCTGTTTTACCTTTAATAGCTGCATCTGTAAGTACTCTTGTCGTTTCCTGGAATGATGCGGCCGACAAGAATGATTCTGTTTCAAGTGAAGCTTTCGTAATTCCGAGAATTACCGGACGTGAGGTAGCTGGGACTTTACCTGCTAACAACACCTTTTCGTTCGCTTCAGAGAATTGGTGAATGTCCAATAATGAACCCGGAAGAAGATCAGTATCTCCCGCTTCAATTACTCGAACTTTTCGAAGCATTTGACGTACCATTACTTCAACGTGCTTATCACCGATCTCTACCCCTTGCATACGGTAGACTTTTTGAACTTCTTTCAAGAGATACTCTTGCACAGTTGAAACGTCTTTTACAACGATCAATTGTTTAGGGTCAATAGAACCTTCAGTAATAGTTTGCCCACGCTCAACCACATCGCCTACTTCTACCTTCAAGCGCGCATTGTACAACGTAGGATATTTACGTGTTTCCACTTCACCTTCAATAGTAATTTCTTTCAAGCCTTCACGGATTTCATCAATTTCAATAACAGTACCTGCAATTTCAGAAATAACCGCTACACCTTTCGGATTACGAGATTCGAAAATTTCCTGAATACGTGGAAGACCTTGCGTAATATCATCTCCGGCAACTCCACCTGTGTGGAATGTACGCATCGTTAACTGTGTTCCTGGCTCTCCGATAGATTGCGCTGCAATGATTCCCACAGCTTCCCCTACTTCTACCGTTTCTCCAGTGGCTAAGTTGATACCGTAACATTTTTTACATACGCCGTGCTTCGTATTACATGTAAATGCAGAACGAATCGTCACTTCTTCGATACCAGCTTGAATTACTATGTTCGCTATGTCCGCAGTAATCAACCCGTTTTTCGCAAGAATGACTTCACCCGTTTCCGGATGTTTGATAGTCTTCTTCGTGTGACGACCTTCAATACGCTCAAACAATGTTTCGATCATTTCATTTCCTTCGGTTAATGCAGTAATTGCAAGACCACGGTCTGTTCCGCAATCTTCTTCACGAACGATAACATCTTGCGCTACGTCTACGAGACGACGAGTCAAGTAACCTGAATCGGCAGTCTTCAGTGCTGTATCGGCAAGACCTTTACGTGCACCGTGTGTAGAGATAAAGTATTCGAGTACTGTCAGACCTTCACGGAAGGAAGATTTGATCGGAAGTTCGATAATCCGTCCAGCCGGGTTGGCCATTAGTCCACGCATACCAGCAAGTTGTGTAAAGTTTGATGCGTTACCACGGGCTCCGGAGTCACTCATCATGAAGATCGGGTTTTCAATATCCAATGAATCCATTAGCTTATTCTGAATGATATCCTTCGCATGGCTCCAATAAGAGATGACACGATCATAACGCTCTTCCTCGGTAATTAAACCACGTCGGAACTGCTGCGTGACTTTATCAACTTTTTCTTGTGCTTCATGAAGAATTTCTGCTTTATTCGGCAAGACCACGATATCGGAAATACCGATTGTAATTCCAGCACGAGTAGAATATTTAAATCCTAGGTTTTTCATTCTATCCAACATTCTAGAAGTTTCTGTAATGTGGAAGCGACGGAAGATTTCCGCGATAATTTCCCCAAGGATTGCTTTTTTGAACGGCGTGATTAGTTCTGCTTCTTGCAGGTGTTCCTTAACATTTACTGTTCCGTCGATGAAGTACTTGTCAGGTGTTTCTACCTGCAAGTTATGATTCGTCGGTTCGTTGATGTACGGAAACGTTTCCGGTAAAATCTCATTGAAAATGATTTTACCTACAGTCGTTAACAATAGCTGACTATTTTGTTTATCCGTAAACGTTGGGTTGTTAATACTGCCAGCCTGTACCGCGATGCGGGAATGTAAGTGAACATGTCCTGTTTGATATGCGATTAACGCTTCATTCGGATCACTAAACACAGAACCTTCTCCAGCAGCATTTTTTCGCTCGACTGTTAAGTAATAGTTTCCAAGAACCATATCCTGTGAAGGAGTTACAACTGGTTTTCCGTCTTTCGGGTTCAAAATGTTTTGAGCAGCTAGCATCAATAGACGTGCTTCAGCTTGAGCTTCAGCGGATAGTGGTACGTGAACAGCCATTTGGTCACCATCGAAGTCAGCGTTGTAAGCTGTACATACGAGCGGGTGTAACGTAATCGCACGCCCCTCGACCAGTATCGGTTCGAACGCCTGTATCCCCAGACGGTGAAGTGTCGGTGCTCGGTTAAGAAGCACTGGATGTTCTTTGATGACGTCTTCCAATACATCCCATACTTCGGAATGAAGACGTTCAATCTTACGTTTAGCACTTTTGATGTTATGCGCCAAGTTACGTTCCACTAATTCTTTCATAACGAACGGCTTAAATAGCTCGATCGCCATTTCCTTAGGCAGACCGCATTGGTACATTTTTAAGTTAGGACCTACTACGATAACCGAACGACCAGAATAGTCTACACGTTTACCAAGTAAGTTCTGGCGGAAACGCCCTTGCTTACCTTTTAGCATATGAGAAAGTGATTTCAATGGACGGTTTCCTGGACCTGTTACAGGTCTTCCACGACGACCATTATCTACAAGTGCATCTACCGCTTCTTGAAGCATACGCTTCTCGTTCTGGACGATAATGCCGGGTGCTCCTAAATCCAATAGACGCTTTAGACGGTTATTCCGGTTAATAACTCTACGATAAAGATCATTCAAGTCAGATGTTGCAAAACGCCCTCCGTCTAGCTGTACCATAGGACGCAATTCAGGGGGGATGACTGGAAGTACTTCGAGTACCATCCATTCCGGACGGTTTCCAGAGTTACGGAAGGATTCCACGACTTCTAGACGTCGGATTGCGCGTGTACGACGCTGACCTTGTACTGTTTTCAACTCTTCTTTCAACGAATCTGTTTCCTTATCCAAGTCGATTGCACGTAGTAGTTGCTCGATTGCTTCCGCTCCCATTGCAGCTTGGAATTTGGAACCATACTTTTCACGGTACAAGCGATACTCTTTCTCAGAAAGCAATTGCTTGCGTTCAAGTGGCGTATCTGCCGGTTCTACAACTACGTAAGATGCAAAGTAGATAATCTCTTCCAATGCGCGTGGTGTCATGTCCAAAATCAAGCCCATACGGCTCGGAATTCCTTTGAAGTACCAAATATGTGTGACAGGTGCCGCAAGCTCAATATGTCCCATTCGTTCGCGACGGACTTTTTGACGCGTTACCTCTACGCCACAACGATCACAAACAACGCCCTTATAACGGACTCGCTTATATTTACCACAGTGACATTCCCAATCTTTCGTCGGACCGAAGATTCTCTCACAGAATAATCCGTCTTTCTCAGGCTTTAATGTACGGTAATTGATCGTTTCAGGTTTTTTTACTTCTCCATACGACCAAGAACGAATCTTGTCAGGTGAAGCAAGGCCAATTTTCATATACTCAAAATTATTAACATCTATCAAGGAGCCAACCTCCCTTTAGTCTAATCGCCATAACGGCTTATCAGTCAACTTAACTTGTAGTAGTACATTCATGTAAGACATTCTTCTTACTGAATAAAATAGAAGAGGGTGCTCGAAGCCCTCTTCTATTCATTTTTGTTTGTTTTATTTACATTTCATATCAGCACTATCTGCTTTAGGCGATCGGTTGATCTTCTTTAATCAAGTTCAATGCGTCAGTTGGTTGCAAGTCTTCTTCGTCGTCTAAATCACGTAACTCAATTTCTTCGAAGTCTTCCGTCAACATCTTCACATCTAACCCTAAACTTTGAAGTTCTTTGATTAGTACTTTAAATGATTCCGGTACACCTGGTTGAGGTACGCTATCACCTTTAACAATCGCTTCGTATGTCTTCACACGTCCTACGACGTCATCGGATTTGACTGTTAAAATTTCTTGCAATGTATAAGCGGCACCATATGCTTCTAGCGCCCATACTTCCATTTCCCCGAAACGCTGTCCACCGAACTGGGCTTTACCGCCGAGTGGTTGCTGTGTAACGAGTGAGTATGGTCCAGTAGATCGTGCGTGCAACTTATCATCTACCATGTGGGCAAGTTTGATCAAGTACATAACGCCGACTGATACACGGTTATCAAATGGTTCACCTGAACGACCATCGTATAGCATGGTTTTACCGTCACGGTCCATTCCTGCTTCTTCCATTGTAGCCCAAACGTCTTCTTCGTTTGCACCGTCAAATACAGGAGATGCAGTGTGAATACCTAGACTACGCGCAGCCATACCAAGATGCATTTCAAGAACCTGTCCGATATTCATACGTGACGGAACACCTAGTGGATTTAACATAACATCGATCGGTGTACCATCTGGAAGGAACGGCATTTCCGACTCAGGTAAGATTCGGGAAATAACCCCCTTATTACCGTGACGTCCTGCCATCTTATCTCCAACAGAGATTTTACGCTTCTGTACGATATATACTCGTACTAACTGATTTACTCCTGGAGATAGCTCATCGCCATCTTCACGGTTGAAGACTTTGACATCCAGAACTATTCCGCCTGCTCCATGAGGGACACGTAATGAAGTATCGCGGACTTCACGTGCTTTTTCCCCAAAGATTGCATGTAGAAGACGTTCTTCCGCAGTCAATTCCGTAACACCCTTAGGCGTTACTTTACCGACCAAGATATCTCCATCTCGTACTTCTGCACCGATACGAATAATTCCTCTGTCATCCAAGTTGCGTAATGCATCTTCTCCGACGTTTGGAATATCACGCGTGATTTCTTCTGGCCCAAGCTTCGTATCACGTGCCTCCGATTCATATTCTTCAATATGAACAGACGTGAATACATCATCTTTCACCAGACGCTCACTCATGATAATCGCATCTTCGTAGTTGTAACCATCCCATGTCATGAACGCAGTTAGAACGTTACGTCCAAGCGCGAGTTCTCCCTGTTCCATTGATGGTCCGTCCGCAAGAATATCAAGCGGTTTGACACGGTCGCCAACTTTTACAATTGGACGTTGGTTATAGCAAGTTCCTTGGTTCGAACGAATGAATTTAGATAAACGGCAAACGACAAGGTCACCCTTGACTTCTTTACCGCCCACTTCTTCAATACGGCGAATACGAATCTCCTTAGCTTCTACGTGTTCTACAATACCGTGGTATTTAGAAACAACAGCTGCTCCTGAATCACGTGCAGAAATATGCTCCATACCTGTACCTACAAATGGCGCTTCCGGATTTAACAAAGGAACTGCTTGACGTTGCATGTTCGCACCCATCAACGCACGGTTAGAGTCATCATTTTCTAGGAAAGGAATACATGCAGTAGCCGCTGACACAACTTGCTTAGGCGAAACATCCATATAATCCATTTGTTCACGACGGAATACAGTGTTATCCCCTTGGAAACGTCCTACGACGCCTTCATTCGTAAATGATCCGTCTTCCTCAAGCAACGCGTTTGCTTGAGCCACTACATAGTTATCTTCAATATCCGCTGTTAAATAATCAATCTGTGAAGTAACGCGACCCGTTTCTGGATCTACTTTACGATAAGGAGTCTCAATGAAACCAAATTGATTCACTTTCGCGAATGTAGACAACGAGTTAATCAGTCCAATGTTCGGCCCCTCTGGCGTTTCAATCGGACACATACGACCATAATGAGAGTAGTGAACGTCACGAACTTCCATTCCTGCTCGCTCACGAGTCAAACCACCAGGTCCTAGTGCAGATAAACGACGTTTATGTGTCAATTCAGCCAATGGATTTGTTTGGTCCATAAACTGAGATAGCTGCGAGCTACCGAAAAACTCTTTAATTGATGCAATAACAGGACGAATATTGATCAATTGTTGAGGTACTATAGATTGCGTGTCATTGATAGACATTCTCTCTTTAACCACACGCTCCATACGGGAAAGACCGATACGGAATTGGTTTTGGAGTAATTCACCAACAGAACGCAAACGACGATTACCAAGATGGTCAATATCATCTGTGTTTCCTACACCATGCAAGAGGTTGAAGAAATAACTAATAGAAGCAACGATATCTGAAGGGGTAATATGTTTAATAGACTCGTCTACTTCAGCGTTAGAAATGACATTAATTACTTGTTTTTCTTCACTTTTCGGTGCGTAAATCTTTAGCGTCTGAATAACCATTGGCTCTTCCAATATAGACCCTACATGTTCGATCGACTCAGTATTGATACCTTGAGATAAAAATGGTAGTAATTTATCCAATGTACGTCGGTCGATCAGCTGATCCTTTTCCACTAAAATCTCACCTGTTTCAGGGTCGACAAGTGTTTCAGCAGCCGTTTGGTTGAACAGTCGATTTTGCAAGTGAAGCTTCTTATTCATTTTATAACGCCCAACATTCGCCAAATCATAGCGCTTTGGATCGAAGAAACGTGAATATAAAAGACTTCTTGCGCTGTCTAGTGTTGGTGGTTCACCTGGACGAAGTCGCTCATAGATTTCAAGCATCGCTTTTTCTGAAGTCTCGGTATTATCTTTTTCTAATGAATTCCGTAAATATTCATTATCGCCGATTAAGTCGATAATTTCTTGATCAGTAGAGAAGCCTAATGCACGCAATAAAACAGTAATTGGCAACTTACGAGTACGGTCGATACGGACATGTACTACATCTTTTGCATCTGTTTCATACTCAAGCCACGCTCCACGGTTCGGAATAACAGTAGCGCCAAATCCTCGCTTACCATTTTTGTCCGTCTTATCATTGTAGTAAACACTTGGCGAACGAACGAGCTGTGATACAATAACACGCTCAGCTCCGTTAATAATGAATGTTCCATTTTCCGTCATGAGCGGGAAATCTCCCATGAAAACGTCTTGTTCCTTCACATCGCCGGTTTCCTGGTTATGAAGACGTACTTTTACACGAAGTGGTGCGGCATATGTCACATCGCGCTCTTTTGATTCGTCTACTGGATATTTGGGATCACCCAGTTTGTAATCGATAAATTCCAAGGACAAGTTACCTGTGAAATCCTGGATAGGAGAAATATCCCGGAACATTTCACGTAACCCCTCTTCTAAGAACCACTCGTAAGATGCCGTTTGAATTTCAATCAAATTTGGCAAATCGAGTACTTCTTTGATTCGCGCGAAACTTCTACGCTGACGATGTTGACCATACTGAACTAAATGACCTGTCAACTCATTCACCCCTCATTAAGACAATATTAGTTTTTGCAAAATCAGAAATTCCGCTGTGACTTCGAAAAAACAAAAAGAAAACGAGTTCCGACAAGAGCTCATTTTCGATTTCACAATCTTTATCCAAACATCAATATGCCTTTTCCTCTACTACATCACACAAAAGGGCATACAGCTGCAATATAAATATTTATGCATTTAATAATGCTACTATAAGATATCGATCCTGTCAAACTTTTTTCGCTACCAAAATAAAGTAGCCTTTTTTCTTAGCAACTGTGTCCACATTACCAAACAACTTCTTCAAGTAGTCTATTGTGGATGGCGCCCCTTGTTTCTTTTGAATGACAACCCATAGTTCGCCACCCAAAGCCAATTTTTCATAAGCACCGTCGTAAAATGAAAAGACTGTTTGCTTACCTGCTCGAATAGGAGGATTTGTTATAATCGCAGCAAAGCCATCAGATTGTACTTGATCAACTCCACTACTCTCATAAATTTTTATATTGACGATCTTGTTTTGTTGGGCATTTATTTCAGAAAGAGCTAACGCCCGCTCATTAACATCTACCATGTGGACAAGCCGCTCAGGGAAATCTGACGCAATGGACAACGCAATCGGTCCATAACCGCACCCTATTTCCAAGAAGTCTCCCCCGACGGACGGCACTTTAAACGTCTCAGCGAGCAATTTTGATCCTTCATCTACACTACCTTTACTAAATACACCAGCATCTGTCGTGAATAAAAAAACTTTGTTACGAATCTCAGCCTTCCACTGCTTGGGGGCACTTGAAACTTGAGGGTTTTTTGAGTAATAATGCTCTCCCATATATATATACCTCCTGCGTAGAGTTACATTATCTGTATATGAAGAAAAAAGCCCGTCAGATAGACGGGCTTTTCTCAAGGAAGTAGAAATTACTTAAATTCTACAGATGCGCCAACTTCTTCAAGTTTAGCTTTCATTTCTTCTGCTTCTTCTTTAGTTGCTGCTTCTTTAACAGCTTTAGGAGCTTCGTCTACAAGAGCTTTAGCTTCTTTCAAGCCTAGGCCAGTGATTTCACGAACTGCTTTGATAACTTTGATTTTTTGATCTCCAGCTGATGCTAGGATTACATCGAATTCAGTTTGCTCTTCAGCTGCTTCCGCAACTGCTCCAGCTGCTGCAACAGGTGCTGCTGCTGTTACGCCGAATTCTTCTTCGATTGCTTTAACAAGGTCGTTTAGTTCAAGAACTGTCATTTCTTTGATTGCGTCTAAAATTTGTGCATTAGTCATTTTAAGTTCCTCCTGGAAAGTTGTATTTAACCGGCTAGTTTTTTCCGGTCACTGTCAAGATGCGAAATTAAGCACCTTGCTCTTCTTTTTGTTCTGCAACTGCTTTCGTAGCAAGTGCAAAGTTTCGTACTGGCGCTTGAAGAACGCTGAGTAGCATAGATAGTAGACCATCGCGAGACGGTAGAGTAGCCAATGCTTTCACATCTTCAGCTGATGCAACGTTTCCTTCGATCACACCCGCTTTAATTTCAAGCTTGTCGTTCTTTTTAGCGAAATCATTTAAGATTTTAGCTGGCGCTACTACGTCTTCCGTAGAGAAGGCGATAGCGTTTGGACCTGTCAAGTTTTCGTTCAAACCTTCTAGTCCTGCAACTACCGTCGCACGACGCACCATTGAGTTTTTATAAACTTTGAACTCGATGCCCGCTTCACGAAGTTGTTTACGCAGTTCTGTAACTTGTGAAACCGTAAGACCACGGTAATCGACAACTACTACAGATGCTGCTGATTGCAGCTTGTCAGCAACTTCTGACACGACCGCTTGTTTAGCTTCTAAAATTTTGCTCATGTTGACACCTCCTGGTAATTAGGGTCACTTATACCGATATAAAAAGCCCTCAATGTCTAAGACATGAGGGCAGAAAAGTCGTCATCTTTTAAAAAGAGCGTCTTGTCCTCGGCAGGAGCATTAAGTGGCAAGCCACACCTGCTGTCTTCGGTACAAATGGTTATCATCATAACAAGCGTAATCTTAACAGATCACTATATGCTTGTCAATTATTTTTTAACAGTAACGCTTGACGGATCTATTTTAACAGCAGGACCCATAGTTGTCGTAACGTTTACCGATTTCATGAATGTTCCTTTTGCTGATGCAGGTTTAGCTTTTTGAATCGTTTCAAAGATCGTCAAGAAGTTTTCTTCTAACTTCTCGTTATCGAAAGAAACTTTACCGATTGGCGCATGGATGATTCCAGCTTTATCCGCACGATATTCAACTTTACCTGCTTTGATTTCTTCAACAGCCTTTGTTACGTCGAATGTTACAGTACCTGTTTTCGGGTTCGGCATAAGACCTTTTGGTCCAAGTACGCGACCAATCTTACCAACTTCGCCCATCATGTCAGGTGTAGCAACGATTACGTCGAAATCGAACCAACCTTGTTGAATTTTAGCAATCAATTCTGCGTCGCCTACATAGTCTGCGCCTGCAGCTTCTGCTTCTTTCACTTTATCACCTTTAGCGAATACTAATACGCGTTGAGTTTTACCAGTACCGTTTGGAAGCACTACAGCTCCACGGATTTGCTGATCGTTTTTACGAGTATCAATACCAAGACGGAAAGCTACTTCAACTGTTGCATCAAAATTAGTAGTAGTTGTCTTTTTAGCAAGTTCAATTGCTTCTTTCGTAGTGTATGTAGCTGTACGATCTACAAGCTTCGCTGCATCTACGAATTTTTTACCTCTTTTAGCCATCAGAATTTTCCTCCTCATTTGTGGTTTTAACGGATTAAACCTCCCACTTAATGAAGGCTGCGAATCTCATTCGACCGCAGCCTTCACCTTCAAACAATTGCTGTATTATGAAAAACCAAAATCAGTCTTCGATTTTGAATCCCATACTGCGAGCAGTACCTTCGACCATTGCCATCGCCGCTTCAACTGACGCCGCGTTTAAGTCCGGCATCTTTTGTTCTGCGATTTCTCTAACTTTATCACGCTTAACTGTAGCAACTTTGTTTTTATTAGGCTCACCTGAACCCTTTTGAACGTTTGCTGCAACCTTCAGCAATACTGCTGCCGGCGGAGTTTTTGTGATGAATGTAAATGAACGGTCCTCGAATACCGAGATTTCAACTGGAATAATTAGACCAGCTTGATCTGCTGTACGAGCGTTAAATTCTTTACAGAATCCCATAATGTTAACACCTGCTTGACCTAATGCCGGCCCTACTGGTGGTGCTGGATTTGCTTTACCAGCTGGAATTTGCAATTTCACTACTTTAGTAACTTTTTTAGCCACGAGACACACCTCCTTAAGTCCGTGATGTGGTAATTGGGTTGCCCCTCCCACTCAAATATGTGCCTGCCGACGATGTCGGTAGAATTGGTTAATCCGTACAGACTAAGTCTGACCTTTGAAATGATACCACCATTACACAGATTTTGCAAGAGGGAAATTCCCATTACCCATCAATCCATTTTTTCTACTTGGTCGAACGAAAGCTCCATCTTCGTTTCGCGTCCGAACATATCGACACTTACGACAACTTTACCTTTGTCCATTTCAATCTCTTCCACTTTACCTTCAAAGTGTGCAAACGGCCCTTCTAGCACTGTTACACTTTCTCCAACACCAAAATCTATATCTACGCGCTGTTCCTTCATACCCATTTGCTTCAGGATGAACTCTACTTCTTCCGGTAACAACGGTGTAGGCTTCGCCCCACCACCTGATGAACCGATAAATCCAGTAACACCTGGTGTATTGCGAACAACGTACCAAGAGTCATCTGTCATGATCAATTCAACCAAAACATAGCCCGGGAACGTTTTACGCATAACTGTTTTCTTTTTACCGTCTTTAATATCCGTCTCTTCCTCTTCCGGAATGACGACACGAAATATCTTATCTGACATGCCCATTGTCTCGACACGCTTTTCAAGATTAGCCTTTACTTTGTTCTCATAACCTGAGTACGTATGCACAACATACCAATTTTTATCCATTTCCATGACATTGAGGACTATGCGTCCGTCCCTCCCTTAAAATAAAGCTGAAAAAACCCGTTCATTCATCAAAACGGGATATTCTCACGCTATTCATACTTTCATTTTTACAGACCTGTATACCATTTCATTACTCCGGAGATGCCTAGATCTACTACGAAGAAATAGATAGCCATGAATATGACCGTCGAAATAACAACTACAGTATACTTTGTTAATTCTTTACGTTTCGGCCAGCTGACTTTCCGCATTTCCGAAACGACTTTTTTCAAAAAATCGGTAATCTTGCCCATTCTTCTCCAACCCTTCCGAATGACATAGTGTTCTCACTCGAACTCTATGTAACTGGTCAAATGGTTTGCTTATGCAATGTATGCGCATTGCAATGACTGCAAAACTTCTTTATATTCATTCTTCCCTCACGGCTGTTGTTGCCAGCGGGCAAAGAATAGTTTCGCGAACCACATATCTCACAGCTTAAAGTTATTTTTTTCGACATTTCGATTCACCTAATTCAAGACAATAGTCTCGCTAAAGAGTATCATTTAACTAACGATATGTCAATTTACTATCGATATGTTTAACGTACCAGATCCATTGCCATCGAGTGTTCCAGTTTGCGCTTGATCCGTTGCAAAGCATTGTCTATTGATTTTACTTGACGATTTAGCACTTCGGAAATTTCACGATAGGATTGACCTTCTAAGTACAATGTTAATACTTCTTTTTCCAATCCGCTCAACACTTTGTTCATCTCTTTTTCCATGAATATGAAGTTTTCTTTATGGATGATTAAATCTTCAGGGTCATCTAACGTAGAGCCCGATATGATATCCAGTAACGTTCGCTCATGATCTTCATCAAACATCGGCTTGTCCAACGAAATAGATGTATTAAGCGGAATATGTTTTTGACGCGTGGCAGTTTTAATAGCTGTAATAATTTGTCGCGTCACACACAATTCAGCGAAGACTTTAAATGAGCTTAATCTATCAGGACGGAAATCACGTATTGCTTTATAGAGTCCGATCATTCCTTCTTGCATGATGTCTTCACGATCTCCGCCAATAATAAAATACGTTCTTGCTTTCATTCGGACAATCGGTTGAAATTTGGTTATTAAAAATTCTAATACATCCGAATTCCCTAAATGGATCAATTCCACCATTTCTTCATCAGATAGTTTAGAATACTCGTTTTTACTCTTCACATTTTCCATGACCCACACCAACCTCTCCACCCCAGAGTACTAATTGGTTTTATATGTCAGTATAGACGTGGTGTTTTTTCACGTCAACTACTCATTTTCCACCACGTCTCATTTTTTCGAATTCCGCTGCCACTTCATCCGTCAGAGGAATCTTTGATAGAGGCCGTTGTTCTATTGAATCTTTTAACTTTTGCGCAATTACGCGATCCACTTCTTTCATAGCAATTTCCAACTCCCGTGCCGAGATGCGAAGTGCCCCCTGGGCAAACACTACCCATTGTTCTACAAGATCTGAAGTTGCTACATGGATTTGCGTCAAGCGATTGGATAATTCGGAAACCAATTTTTCAATTCGCTCATCCGCCGTTTCATTCTCTCTTGTAAAGACGACTTCCACGCGGTATTGTTTTTTTCGTTTTTCGATACCCGGTGCTAAGTGGGCATCGAATATCACGATGACACGCCATCCCTTGTTGGCCTGAAATTCCGCCATCCGCTCAATAAGTCGATCACGCGCTTGCGCAAAATTTTCTTGTTTTAGTTGTTGTAGTTCAGGCCACGCACCGATGATGTTGTATCCATCAACGAGTAGCACATCTTTTTTCATGATGTAGCCTGAGCGGATTGACGCTTTCGTAGAACTTCATACATCAATAATGCCGCTGCTACCGAAGCATTTAAAGATGTAACTTCTCCGACCATCGGCAATCTATAAAGGAAATCGCATCTTTCTCGTAAAATGCGTGACATGCCTTTTCCTTCGCTACCTATAATGACAGCTAAAGGTAACGTAGCATCCATATAGCGGTAATCAGTGGAATTGGATGCATCTGTCCCCGCAATCCACACCCCTTGTTTCTTTAGCTCATCCACAGTTTGAGATAAATTATTCACTCGCACAACTGGTATGTGTTCAATCGCACCTGTTGATGCTTTTGCTACTACGCCTGTCAATCCAACAGCGCGTCTTTTTGGAATGATGATGCCATGTACACCTGAAGCGTCTGCTGTTCGTAAGATAGATCCAAGATTATGTGGATCTTCAAGCTCGTCAAGAATGATAAAGAACGGATCTTCTTGCCTTTCTTTAGCGATTGCAAATAAATCTTCCAGCTCGGCATAATCGTAAGCGGCAACCGAAGCGAGAATTCCTTGGTGACTCAGATCCGTCATACCATCTAATTTCTGCTTCGGTGCCGTCTGCACAACTACCCCCGCTTCTTTAGCAAGCTTTATAATTTCGCCGATACTTTTCTTATTTACACCTTCCGCCACCCAGATTTTATTCAACTGCCTACCTGAACGCAACGCTTCTACGACAGGGTTTCTTCCACCAATCAATTCCACTTCTAGCTCTGTCATGCTTTCTCCTCCTCAGGATGCTCCACTAGTCGAATCGCCATCTCGATCAGTTCAGCTAGACGCTCTTGCCGATCCAATAAATGTACATACCCGAGGACTGCTTCGAATGCAGAGCTGTAATTATACGTAGTAACGTCAGTGTTTTTAGGGACGGATCCCGCTTTCGCATTGCGACCACGTCGCATTACCGCCAATTCTTCTTCCGTGAGAAATTGTTGATCTCTCATCGTCAGGATAATTCGTGCCTGTGCTTTTGCAGAGACAAAGCGTGTAGCTTCCTTATGCAAAATTTGCGGTTTTACACGGCCGCAGCGTAGCAAATGCTCTCTAACCGCTGTTTCATATACAGCATCTCCCATATAAGCAAGTGCTAGTGCATTGAGTTGTTTAACGTCTATTTCACGTAAATTCCCCACACTGTTACCCTCTTTTCCAGCGAGTACCTTGCGCTGTATCTTCTAAAATGATTCCCCGCACTTTTAATTCATCGCGAATTTCATCTGACCGTGCAAAATCACGATTCTTCCGGGCTTCAAGACGTTCTTGGATCAATTTATCCACTTCACCATCCATCAATTCATCAGTACTTTCAAAAGGCAAACCAAGTACACCCATTAATAGATCCAACGCATCGATGAATTGCTGAAGTATGTGGCGGTCTGTATTTTTCTCAAGCAAGTACACGTTCGCCTGTTTGGATAGTTCAAAAATTGACGCAATCGCATTAGCAGTATTAAAGTCGTCATCCATCGCTTTCTCAAATGCGTTAATTTGTTCTTGGATCTTATTTGACCATGACTCGGAATTTTCTGCCAGGTCTGCCGAAATCGATAGACGATGCTGCAAGTTGCTGTACGAAGTTTGGATCCGTTCCAATCCATTCGCCGCGCTCTCTACGAGTTCCTGTGCAAAGTTGACAGGATGACGATAGTGCACAGACAGCATGAAGAAACGCAGCACCTTCGGGTCGATTTGCTTCCGAATATCATGTACCAAAATAAAATTACCTAATGACTTCGACATTTTTTCGTTATCAATATTGATATAGCCATTATGCATCCAATAGTTGGCAAAAGTTTTGCCTGTAGCCGCTTCAGACTGCGCAATCTCATTTTCATGATGCGGGAATGTTAAGTCTTGCCCACCTGCGTGAATATCGATAGTGTCCCCAAGAAGTTGCTTAGCCATTACCGAACATTCGATATGCCACCCTGGACGACCTGTACCCCACGGACTATCCCATGAGATCTCTCCCGTTTTTGCTGATTTCCAAAGCGCAAAATCAAGAGGATCTGTTTTGATTGCGTTCTCTTCGACCCGCGCACCTACTTTTAATTCATCAATAGATTGGTGTGAAAGTTTCCCGTAGCCTTCGAATTCACGTGTACGGAAATAGACATCTCCATAGGACTCGTAGGCAAATCCTTTGTCGATTAGAACTTGAATGAATTCCACAATGTCCTGAATATGCTCAGTTACGCGAGGATGTGCTGTCGCTACCTCACAGCCGAGAGCACTTACATCTTCGTGATATGCCGCAATGAACCGCTCGGTTAATTCTCCGACCTCTTCATTTAAATCATTTGCTGCTTTAATGATTTTGTCGTCTACGTCCGTGAAATTCGAGACATAATTCACTTCATATCCACGATATTCCAAGTAGCGACGAATCGTATCAAAAGCAATCACGGGACGAGCGTTTCCGATATGAATATAGTTATAAACGGTCGGTCCACAGACATACATTTTTACTTTTCCCTCTTCTATCGGAATAAATTTTTCTTTCTTACGTGTCAATGTATTATAAAGTTGAATGCTCATGTAAATCTCCCTTTTTTTCATTCATGGTTTCCAACTGCTGGGTACGTAGCTTTAACTCCTGAATTTGCTTTTCCAATCGCTTGATTTCATCCGAAATCGGATCTTGCGTGGAATGATCCAGTTTACTATTTACACGTACCCCATTGGAAATAACGATTTTCCCTGGTATCCCAACTACTGTAGAGTTGGGAGGCACTTCCTTCAATATGACCGAACCCGCTCCTACCTTGCTGTTCTCACCAATCGTGATGGAACCGAGTACTTTAGCACCCGATGCAACCAATACATTATCACAGAGCGTCGGATGTCGCTTACCGCCTTCTTTACCTGTCCCCCCGAGTGTAACTCCTTGATAAAGTGTCACATCATCGCCAATTTCACATGTTTCCCCTATTACTACACCCATCCCATGATCAATAAATAGACGTCTGCCTATTACTGCTCCAGGATGAATTTCGATCCCCGTAAAGAATCTGCTAACTTGCGATACTACACGAGCCAAGAAACGGAGATTACGCTTATAAAACACATGCGCAATACGATGCATCCAAATTGCATGCAACCCCGAATACGTTAAGATTACTTCAATTGTGCTACGAGCTGCCGGATCTTGATCGAAAATACACCGAATATCTTCTTTCATACGTTTGAACAATGAACTTCCCCCTTTTTTTCTTTCACATGACGGCGGTTAACACTTTTTAAAAAATCGTGAGATAAAAAAAGCGCCCCCGTCACTTATGATGACAGAGACGCATTAAATGCGTGGTTCCACTCCGCTTGGGAACCTAATTGTCCCCCGCTTAATGTCTTTAACGCAGACTATACGTATGGCTTACTAACAGTTTCAGCTCATCGCTCAAAGGTGCATTTCGATAGTGAACGACTCAGGTCATTTCCAGCCTAGATGACCCTCTCTACAGAGTATCCACTATGTACTTTCCTTCTCAACGCTTTTGATATGATAATTTCATATTAGGTTCATTTTACATAAATTCACCGAATTGTCAATATTGATCATTTTGCAAATCTTTCAATGCGTTGAATGATTTTCTCTTTACCGATCAGCGCGATTGCATCTGGTAGTTCTGGTCCTGACGTCTGGCCAGTCGCCACGACACGTACAGGCATGAATAAGTTCTTACCTTTATGCCCCGTTTCTTTTTGCACCGCTTTAATCGCTGCTTTAATAGATGGAGCATTAAAAGTTTCTAATGCTTCAAGCTGCCCTTTAAGTGATGTCATCACCTCAGGTACTTGTTCACCAGCTAGAATTTCCGATGCTACTTCATCATATTCCAGTGTGTCATGGAAAAACTGGGCAGATAACTCCACAATTTCAGCACCAAAGCTTAATTGACCATGGTATAACGCGATCAAATCGTGAACCCATGTTTGTTCTTCAGCAGACATATTTTCCGAAACCAACCCTGCTGCTTGTAGATGAGGCAATGTTAATTCAATTACTTCTTCCAAGGACAGCTTTTTTATATATTGGTTATTCATCCACGTCAGCTTATTCGTGTCGAACATGGAGGGTGATTTTGACAAGCGAGATTCATCAAATTGTTTCACAAGTTCGTCATGAGAGAAAATCTCCTCTTCCCCGACAGGCGACCAACCAAGTAAAGAGAAGAAATTAAACATAGCTTCTGGCAAATAACCTAAATCTTTATACTGTGTAATGAATTGAATAATTGATTCATCACGTTTTGAGAGCTTTTTACGCTCTTCATTGACGATCAATGTCATATGACCAAATCGCGGATGATCCCAACCAAATACATCAAATACCATTAGTTGCTTTGGTGTATTCGTCAAATGCTCTTCCCCGCGGAAAACATGAGAGATTTTCATCAAATGATCATCAACGACTACAGCAAAGTTATACGTAGGAATACCATTCGTTTTAACCATAACCCAGTCACCGATATCTTTTGATTCGAATGTTACCTCTCCACGCACAAGGTCATCAATCGTATACGTGACATCTTCAGGAACGCGCATACGAATAGTGTAAGTTTTCCCCGCTGCTTCATTTTCCGCCACCTGTTCCGCTGTCAAATGACGACAAGCGCCATCATACATAGGCGCTGCGATTCCCGATGCTTTTTGTGCGTCACGCTTTGCTTCTAACTCTTCAGTTGTACAGAAACATTTGTAAGCATGTCCTTTTTCGAGCATTTCATCTGCATACTTTTTATACAAATCCAGACGATCCATTTGACGGTACGGTCCGTATTCTCCACCAATATCAATTGATTCGTCATGATGGATACCTAGCCACGTTAGGTTTTCAAGTTGTGACAGTTCACCACTTTCAATATTTCGCGCTGTATCCGTATCTTCAATACGAACAATGAATTTCCCGTCATAGTGACGAGCGAACAAATAGTTGAATAACGCGGTCCGCGCGCCACCAATATGTAGTTGGCCTGTTGGACTCGGTGCATAACGCACACGTACTTCTTGTGTCATAATATTTACCTCTCCGTTTCGAATTGATTACGTTCTTATATAATTTCCTATCTATTTTAGCACTCTATAAGCCGTTTTGAAAGTTACTGGTTTTTCATTAGTAAAATCGTGGCCATCGCTGCGATTCCTTCTTCACGCCCAGGGAAACCTAGACGTTCCGTAGTCGTAGCTTTGACATTCACTTGCGATATATCCGCTTCAAGCAATTCCGCTACACGTTGACGAATGTCCCCAATGTATGGTGCCATTTTCGGGCGCTGCGCAATAATCGTACAATCAATATTACCTAAACGGTAACCTTCTTCTCTTACCATGGCCCATACTTTTTCCAATAAAACAGCAGAGTCAGCGTCTTTAAACGCATCATCCGTATCAGGGAAATGTGTGCCAATATCCACTTTACCAATTGCGCCAAGTGCAGCGTCTGTTACGGTGTGCAATAACACATCCGCATCGGAGTGACCGATTAACCCCCTTGTGTGCGGTATGGTGATTCCTCCGATTATGAGTGGCCTACCTTCCTCAAATGCATGTACATCAAAACCTTGTCCAATTCGAAACATGTAATTATTCCCCCTACTTTCTTCTTGCCAGTAAGATTTCACCTATAGCCAAATCTTCCTGGGTCGTCATCTTTACATTGTCATACGAGCCTTCTACCACCTGGACTTCGTAACCCATTCGTTCCACCAGCGCGGATTCATCCGTGCCGAGGAAACCTTCTTGAATAGCCAAGTCAGATGCTTTTTTCAGCAATTCATATTGAAATGCTTGAGGTGTTTGTACAAGCCATAGTTTTTCACGATTCAAAGTTTCTTTCACAGTTCCGCCATCCGCATACTTGATTGTATCCTTCGCCCTGACTGCCGCTATAGCTGCTCCTTTTTCATTAGCAGTATGCACCAGTTTCGTAATGATTGCTGAATTTAGGAAAGGTCTAGCTGCGTCATGTACTAGTACGATACTTTTCCCTTTATAAGCAGAGATACAAGCCGCTACACTGTTTTGACGCTCACCACCACCCTTTACAAATGTAATAGGTTTGACGTGTTGATGCGGTTGAAGAATCTCTTCAATCACGGCTTGCTCTTCCGGCTTCACAGCCATAATGATTTCTTCACAATTAGGGTCTTCTTGAAACACACTTACTGTATGATACAAAATTGAATGCTCTCCAATTTTCAGGAGGAGTTTATTTTGTCCAGCACCCATTCGTTTGCCACTTCCCGCAGCAGGAATCATCACTGTATAGTTCACGTTTGTCACTCTGCTTTCTATGCTGGTTATCGACCTTTGGGTTTCGCAAAAATCATGCGTCCCGCAGATGTTTGCAATACACTTGTTACTACAACGTCAATGGCATCCCCGATATGAGAACGACCATCTTCAATTACGATCATGGTGCCATCATCCAAGTATGCAACGCCTTGATTGTGTTCTTTGCCGTCCTTAATTACGACCACATGCATTTCTTCACCCGGAATGACTACCGGTTTTACTGCGTTAGCAAGATCATTTATGTTCAAAACTGCAACGCCATGCAAATCCGATACTTTATTTAAGTTGAAATCATTCGTTACAACTAAACCATCCATTTTCTTCGCCAGTTTAACTAACTTCAAGTCCACTTCGGCTACATTCGGAATATCTTCTTCCGTAATAAGAACTTGTGGTCCGTCATCATTTTGTAAACGTTTTAGAATGTCTAGGCCACGCCGACCTTTCGTTCGCTTCAACGTGTCAGATGAATCTGCTATATGCTGAAGTTCCGTCAGTACAAACTGAGGTACAACTAAAATCCCTTGTAAAAATCCCGTTGCCACGATATCCGCAATACGCCCATCAATAATGACGCTAGTATCCAATAATTTATATACATCTTTTTGTGGTGGAGTGACCACCGGTTCTGTTGATTCTTTCTTTTTTGCCGTTGTCATGCGTAAATTGGAAAATGCATTGATAAACTCTTCCCACTTTTTAAAACCTACCTGGAAACCTAAATAGCCGAGAAGAATAGACAATAATACAGGTACAACAGAAGATACTACCGGAAAGCCAATTGCACTTAGACCGAAACTGAATAAAAATGCAACGATTAATCCTACGACTAATCCAATTGTACCGAATAATAAATCCATAATCGGTGCTTTCAGAAGTCTTTCTTCAATCCATTTAATGAAATTCACAATCGGTTCAGTTAAAAATAAGCTTAATAAAAATAGAATGATAGCTCCTATAATTGCCTCCACATAAGGGTTCTCTATAATGGGGCGAGATGTAAACTCAAACATAGCGAATAAGTACGGTAAAAATAAAACACCGAGAGTTCCTCCGATTAATAAGAATGAAACTTGGACTACTCTTTTCAACATATTCTTCCACCTCCTTTTCCTTCCTTATAGTATACAACGAATTATGGTTGGTCGCTTAGGTTAAGTGAGGAATTTCTGAAAATTCCTCACTCCCCCTACTAGGACTAATTAAATAGCAGGAAAGTTTCTTACCTTTCTATTCATCTCGTTATATAAAAATTTATTATCTAAATGCCACGCCTAATGCCTCCGTTATAGTTTCAACTCCTACTACTTCAATCCCATTCGGAACATCCCAACCACCCAGATTAGACGATGGAATGATAATGCGATCAAAACCTAGCTTCGCCGCCTCCGTAACGCGTTGTTCTATTCTAGATACCCTTCTAACCTCACCTGTTAACCCTACTTCACCAACAAAACAATCCCGCGCCCCTACAGCTGTATCGCGATAACTAGAAACAATACTCAGTAACACCGCTAAATCAATGGCCGGCTCATCCAACTTAACGCCGCCTGCAACTTTAATATACGCATCTTGTGTTTGCAATAGCATTCCCGCACGCTTTTCCAATACAGCCATCAATAATTGCACACGGTTTTGATCCAGTCCAGTCGCCATTCGCTTCGGATAATTAAAACTTGATGCCGTCATCAATGCCTGAATTTCAACAAGTATGGGTCGTGTACCTTCCATAGAAGCGACAATGGTAGAGCCTGCCCCACCTTGTGAACGCTCACGCAAAAACATTTCAGAAGGATTTAAGACTTCTTTTAATCCAGCTTGCAACATTTCAAAAATGGCAATTTCATTGGTGGAACCAAAACGGTTTTTAACACTGCGCAAAATACGATATGTATGGTGACGTTCTCCTTCAAAATACAGTACCGTATCCACCATATGCTCAAGCAATCGTGGTCCTGCAATTTGTCCTTCTTTTGTTACGTGACCTACGAGGAATATGGCAATGTTTTGCGTCTTTGCTATACGCATTAGTTCTGCGGTACATTCACGCACTTGTGATACACTCCCCGGTGCCGATGATACTTCAGGATGGTGAACAGTCTGAATCGAGTCCACAATAACAAATCTCGGCTTCACTTCATCCACCGTTTCATTGATCATTGCAAGATCGGTTTCAGCATAAATGTACAACTCATCTGATTTCACACCTAAACGTTCTGCACGTAACTTTGTTTGCTTAATCGATTCCTCTCCCGATATATATAGTACGCGTTGCTGTTGATTCGCAAGTAATGACGAGACTTGAAGCAACAATGTAGATTTTCCGATTCCCGGATCACCACCAATTAATATGAGCGAGCCAGGAACAATTCCACCTCCAAGCACGCGGTTTAATTCCTTTAACTCCGTTTTAACACGAGGCTCTTCAGCCGTTTCCACCTGACTGATCGGCAAAGCCTTTTGCTTCACTCTCTCCCCATGCTGAAATGCGGCACGCGGTCCTTTTTGCACAATCTCTACTTCTTCGTCCATCGTGTTCCATTCTCCACAACCAGGACAGCGCCCCATCCACTTAGCGGATTCATATCCACAAGAACGGCACATGAATTTAGATTTACGCTTAGCCATATACTCTCTCCTTACTTTAAAATACGAAAAGGACAGCTCGCATCGCTTTTAAAAAACTAAGCGAGCGAGCTATCCGGTTTATCCTATTATTATTTTTCTGCTGCTACTGTTTGTTTCTCCGTACGCACGACAAACTGGTCATTTTCTACATCAATGATTACTTTTTCACCCATCAGAACTTTACCTTCGAGTAATTCTTCAGATAAACGATCTTCTACATGTTTCTGTAATGCACGGCGTAGTGGACGAGCTCCGTATTCAGGATCATATCCCTCATCCGTAATCTTATCTTTAGCAGATTCAGTTAACATCAATTCGATGTCCTGTTCAGCCAAACGTTTTGCCAGCTCATCACTCATCAAGCTAACAATTTCACGCAAGTGCTCTTTCTCCAACGAGTGGAAGACAATCATATCATCTACACGGTTTAAGAACTCTGGTCTAAATGCTTTTTTCAACTCAGCAAGCATTTTCTCTTTCATATCATCATAATCGGATTCGCCATCTTGAATATTAAAGCCAACGTAACGGTTTTTCTTCAATTCCGTGGCCCCTACGTTAGAAGTCATGATGACTACCGTGTTACGGAAATCAACTGTACGTCCTTTAGAATCCGTCAGACGCCCGTCTTCCAATACTTGCAATAAGATATTGAATACATCAGGGTGTGCTTTTTCAATTTCATCAAGTAGTACTACTGAATAAGGCTTACGGCGAACTTTCTCCGTTAACTGACCTCCTTCTTCATAACCAACATATCCCGGAGGTGATCCAACTAAACGAGATGTTGCATGCTTCTCCATGTACTCTGACATGTCGATACGAATCATCGCATCTTCATCACCGAACATTACTTCTGCTAGCGCACGAGCTAGTTCAGTTTTACCTACACCAGTAGGGCCAAGGAAAATGAATGAACCAATTGGACGTTTAGGATCTTTTAACCCCGCACGCGCACGGCGGATTGCTTTGGAAATCGCTACGACAGATTCATTTTGGCCGATGACACGTTCATGTAGAATTTCTTCCATGTTAAGCAATTTAGCAGATTCTGTTTCCGCAATCTTGTCAACGGGAATTCCTGTCCACATCGCCACAACAGAAGCGATATCATTTACTGTCACTTCGGACTCAGTCTGCCCTTGTTTCTCTTTCCAAGCGGATTTCGTTGTTTCCAATTCTTCCTTCATTTTCTGCTCCTTATCCCGATAAGAGGCGGCCTTCTCAAACTCTTGGCTTTGAACGGCTGCATTCTTCTCAGAACGGATCGCTTCAAGCTTCACCTCAAGCTCCTTTAAATTAGGAGGAGTTGTATACGAACGCAAGCGTACTTTCGATCCCGCTTCGTCAATTAAGTCAATCGCTTTATCTGGTAAGAAACGATCCGAGATATAACGATCAGACATCTTCGCCGCGGCTTCAACTGCTTCATCGGTAATCTTTACTCGGTGATGCGCTTCGTACCGGTCACGCAAGCCTTTAATGATCTGAATTGTTTCGTCTACAGTTGGCTCATCGACTTGGATCGGTTGGAAACGTCGTTCAAGCGCTGCATCTTTTTCAATATATTTACGGTATTCGTCAAGTGTTGTAGCACCGATACATTGTAGTTCACCACGTGCAAGTGATGGCTTCAAGATGTTGGATGCATCAATAGCACCTTCTGCTCCACCTGCACCGATCAACGTGTGTAATTCATCGATGAATAATATAATGTTACCCGCTTGACGAATTTCTTCCATTACTTTCTTCATTCTATCTTCAAACTCACCGCGGTATTTCGTGCCCGCAACGACTGTACCCATATCCAGTGTCATCACGCGTTTGTCACGCAAGATTTCAGGTACTTCATTACTTACGACTTGCTGCGCCAAACCTTCCGCAATCGCTGTTTTACCTACACCCGGTTCCCCAATCAGCACAGGGTTGTTTTTCGTACGACGTGCCAATACTTCAATAACACGTGTGATTTCTTTGCTTCGTCCAATAACTGGATCTAATGTACCTTCACGTGCGATCTCAGTTAAATCACGCGCTAAGCCATCTAATGTTGGTGTTGCCGCTGATGCAGAATTCGCTGGGTTCCCAACAGAACTTTCATCATTACCAAGCAATTGAAGTACTTGCTGGCGAGCTTTATTCAAGCTAACACCCGCATTATTCAGAACGCGCGCTGCCACACCTTCCCCTTCTCGAATCAAAGCCAATAAAATATGCTCAGTACCGATATAAGAATGTCCTAATTTACGAGACTCATCAACAGATAATTCGATGACACGTTTTGCGCGTGGAGTATAATGAACGATCGGACCCACATCTTTAGAGCCTACACCCACCAGAATTTCTACTTCTCGTTCAATAGTATCTGCATTCACGCTAATTGCTTCAAGAGCTTTTGCTGCGATGCCGCCACCTTCTCGAATCAATCCGAGTAGAATATGCTCAGTACCAATAGATTCATGTTTTAAACGAATAGCCTCTTCTTGAGCCAGTTGTAAAACTTTTTGTGCACGTTGTGTAAATCGATTAAACATCATATCCATTCCCCTCTTTCCTTCATCAGTGGACTATATTCTATGTTATGCAAAATAACGCATCCTTGCTTTGTTTCCTATAACTATATATATTCATGTCAGTTCGCGATACAACCTAATTCGCATATTGACTTTGACTATCTTTGATTAATTATAAATGCTATGAGACTTTCTTGCAAAAACTTTGCTCATAACGAATCATTGTCTTTTTTTTGTGCAGCAGATCGCACTACACCTAGCCGATCTCGGAATAATTGTGCACGAAGGATATCTCGTTCATCAGATGTTAATTCCGCCTCTGCGTATTGCTGAAGAAAACCTGGTTGCATGAAAATCATCAATTCATTCAAAATGGTCATATCAATATTTTCTATGATACCTAAATCAATACCCAAACGGACGTCAGACAAACATTTTGCCGCTTCCGCTGAAGGTAATATTCGCGAATAGGTCAGGGTACCGAGTGCCCTAAATAACCTATTCTCTAAGTGAACTTCCGATTTAGCCAATAATAATTCACGTGATTTCTTTTCATGCGCTATCAAGCGCTTTGAAATACTCTCCAAGTCTTTGAGGATTTCTTCTTCTGATTTGCCGAGTGTGATTTGATTGGAAACTTGATAAATATTGCCGAGCGCTTCACTGCCCTCTCCATAACTCCCACGTACGACCATTCCAAGTCTAGATATCGCGGGAATAATTCGCTCGATTTGCTTAGTGATCGTCAATGCAGGTAAATGCATCATGACAGATGCGCGCATTCCTGTACCTGTGTTGGAGGGACAACTTGTCAAATAGCCGAATGTTTCATCGAAAGCATAGTTCAGATTCGCTTCCAGTTCGCTATCCACTCGATCAGCCTGTTCATATGCCTGGTCTATTTGAAAACCAGGATATATACATTGAATGCGAATATGATCTTCTTCATTTACCATAATGCTGATCGTTTCGTCTTCCGATAGCAAAACCGACCCATGTTTTTCAGGGTTGATCAACTGTGGACTGACCAAATGTTTCTCGACTAAGATTTGTCTTTCAAGTGGTGACAAATCTTTCATCGCTGTGCCTGTAAAATGGTGATTCTGCATCGGCTTGACTGCATGGTGTAACGCTTCGCTCACGCGGTTTGCGTCTTCCTGTGAAGCACTAATCGGAAATAGATAATCTTGCAAGTTACGGGCTAGCCTGATTCTTGTGGATAAGACAATGTCAGCATGCTCACCTTCCGCCACCATCCAACCTGTCAGTTCTTGTTTGAGAAATTTTTCAAATGACATGTTGATCGTCACCCCCGTCAGACAGCTGCTGTTTCAACTGGTTCGCCTCATCACGCAAAGTTGCCGCTTCTTCAAAATGTTCATTTTCTACGGCTTGCTGCATTTTCGTACGGATATCTTCAAGTTTTCTCTTTAAGGCAAAGCGTTCATTAAGTGAAACCGGAATCTTTCCACGGTGTTGGGTATGTCCATTATGCAATTTGGCAAACAACCTTGGCAGTTGCCCGCTAAATGCTTCGTAACATACAGCACAGCCAAACTTTCCGATGTCAAGGAAACGGTGAAAGGTCAAATTGCAATTCGGACATTTCGGACCATCTGGTAATCTTTCATCGGCTTTTTGTTCTGAAAATAATTCTGAACCGCCCAACCAGTGCGCTAAGAATTGTTGAATGGATAATGGCTCCTGATCCGGACTGAAAGAAAATGTCTGTGAGTAAAATGCACATTTATCACATAAATGGCGCTCTGTTGCATGATTTAAGGTTTCCTGTTTAAACACTACAGTAGCTGGTCGTTCTTTACAGTTTTCACAAAGCATGGAGATTCACCTCATTCTATCTCTTCATAAATTAACGTAACTAACATGGCGCGAAGAATACGTGAACGTAACGCATCCCGCTCAGGCAACATATAACGCAGAGTACCGCGGCTCACCGCAGCAAGCATCAACTTAGCTTCACGTTCTGTAATGACTTCTTCTTCAATTAAACGGATGATGACATCTTCCGCCATAGTAGAAGACGCTTCACTCTCCAAAATCTCCAACGCTTGTTCAAGTAAGTCCTTTCGGGAGTTGGTACGTACCCTATAAATCCGGATGTAGCCCCCGCCCCCTCGCTTAGACTCCACGGCATAGCCTCTTTCGACCGTAAACCGGGTTTTGATTACGTAGTTGATTTGTGATGGTACGCATTGGAACTTCTCGGCAATCTCATTTCTTTTGATTTCAATAGAAGCACTATCTTCCTCTTCTATAATCGACTTCAAATACCCTTCTATAATGTCAGAAATATTACGCATCTCGTCACCTCGCTTCACTCAACCTTCTAGTTGACTTTGACTATCTTTGACTTAATTGTATCGCAGTAATTGGGTGGGATGCAATTCATTTGTTTATATGTATACCTTATTACGTTGAAAGAAAACCTAGTGCTAGGTTGTCACATCTGGCTAATGATTATTCAATTAGTAATGAGACAAAAAATAAAGTGGATAGTTTGGCACCGTTTACTAACGTTCTAGACGGGTATTTTCCGCTTACGGTGTACTACTGTAATCTTTCTAAATGGAATTCTAACTATATTAGTTGAACATAAGAAGTAGTCCGCACAAGGGAACCGTTGATTTCCATTCCAGGCGGACTCGTTCCGCGGGCACGGCCTCAATCTCCTCGTCCGCTACGGGCAAAGACGTGCTCCTAACGCTTCGCTTTTACTCGCAAAAACCGTTCTTCGTTACGGTTTTCGCTACCTGCGGGGCTTTCAGCTTGTGCTGTTCCCGCCGGAGTCGCCGCCTGTAACGAAAATCACTTAGTGTATCCTGAAATCTTTAATTCAACTTATATAAATAAGAAAAGACTGAAGAACAGATCCTTATAGTGGATTGTCTTCAGTCACGGAGTATACAAACATTTTTCTTCTCTTCTATTTACAAAGTGATGGGTTCTTTATTCAAAGGTTCTAAGTCGACTTCGAAGCCCATATCTTCCAGCATTTTTTGATCTTGATCGTTTTCTTGACCGGATGTTGTGAGGTAGTCACCGATAAAGATGGAGTTTGCAGCGTAGAGGCCTAGTGGTTGTAGGCTTCTAAGATTCACTTCACGTCCACCCGAGATGCGGATTTCCTTGCTAGGATTAATGTAGCGGAATAGACACAAGACCTTTAAGCAGTAACGGGGATCCAGTTCTGATGTTCCTTCCAACGGGGTTCCATCCACTGCGTGCAGGAAGTTTACAGGTATCGAGTCTGCGTCCAGTTCACGTAGGCTACGCGCCATGGAGATGATATCTTGTTTTGTTTCACGCATGCCGACGATAACGCCTGAACATGGAGAGATGCCCGCTTCCTTGGCAAGTCCTACAGTATTTACACGATCATCGTATGTATGCGATGTTGTTATACTCTCGTGATGCTCTGCAGATGTGTTCAAGTTGTGGTTATAGCGATCTACTCCTGCCTCTTTCAAACGTGTTGCTTGTCCTGGCTTCAAAATACCTAAACAAGCACATACCGTCATGCCCTTGTGCTTCTCTTTAATCTGTTTAACAGAATCAATCACGATGTCCAGCTCACTGTCACGCGGTCCTCGTCCACTTGCTACGATGCAATAGGTGCCCGCATTATTAGCGGCAGCACGTTCCGCACCTTCTAGTATTTCTTCCGATTTCATCATTGCATACTTTTCAACAGGTGCTTTTGAAATGATGGATTGCGCGCAATACCCACAGTTTTCCGGACATAGTCCCGATTTCGTATTGATAATCATATTCAACTTTACTTTATTGCCGAAGTAATGTGACCGAATCGAGTATGTCGCGTGCAGTAATAATAGTAAATCTTCATCTGGGCTATTTAATATTGCGAGTGATTCCTCATCAGTTAGTACATGGCCTTCGAGTACTTGAGTAGCCAGCCTCTGATAGTTCATTATAACGTCCGCCTCACTTTCAAGTGTTTTGATATTCTAAATGCGAATATGCCTGACAGTACAGCTAGAATTAAATCTTTCGGTAGTGGCGGCATCATCCACAGCCAAGCAATCTTGTAGGTAAACACGTCGGGTGCAGCAGCCCACATCTTGTACGCAAAATACATCCAAGTTGTACCTAGTATATAGTTGACTGCTGTAGCGACAAATGCTGCGATAATAAAAGCAGACAAAGTATGCTTTCGCTCAACAATCTTTCCAGCTACATAAGCAATCAGAATAAATGTGAGTATAAAACCAAACGTTGGACTTAAGATCTGACCGAAGCCTCCTGAAAATTTAGCGAAGACCGGTGCCCCTGCTAGTCCTATTAACATATAGACGGTCATCGATAACGCACCTAGACGACTACCAAGTAATAGCCCTGATAAGATAGCGAAAAAAGTTTGTAATGTGATGGGTACTCCACCAACTACTAAAAACGGCACGAAGGATGTAATATTCGCTCCAATCATCATTAACGCAGCAAACATCCCGCTATATACAATAGTTAGTGCGCTGAATCTACTTACCGGTCGTCTCTCTGTTGCTATTGCCATTACGACACCTCTTTCTAAACTGGTTACCCCATAAATAATATCGGTTAACCTATTTCGTGTCAACACATTTTATTTTTTGGTTAACTCATAAAAGTAGACAAAAAAAGACTGCAGCATACCGCTGACAGCCTACTTCTTCTCATCAATCTGTTCTTCCTTTTCTTTGCGAAACAAAACACTTGAGATTAAACCACTGAATATAGCAGCCCCAATTGTAATGTACACACGCATATCATAAGCAACTTCTTCGTAACTGTTACCTATCATAATCCAAGCAAGTGTACCTACAAGAACAGCGATTGGAAATGAGTATTTAAAGAATCGCATAATTTCTCACCTTTTCGAGTTAATTCATTAATTTTAGCATATATACCGCAATTTCTCTATGCACTAACTCCGCGCTTTGAACTTCACCAAACGTTCACTTGACGATATCCAACAAAGCCGCTATGATGTGGTTAGAATAATCTAAATAATTGAATAAGAAACATATCTTATCAAGAGAAGCCGAGGGACTGGCCCGTCGACGCTTCAGCAACCAGCCATTTAGGCAAGGTGCTACTTCCAGCAGTCTGTCAAATTGACACTCTGAAAAGATGAGAGGGAACTAGTCATTGGGATTACAAAGCCTTCTAATATACTTGAAGGCTTTTTTTGATTAAAAAAGGCTAAAGGGGAGATGGATTTATGTCATTGCTCGAGAAACTACAAACAAATGTCCTAACGGCAGATGGTGCAATGGGGACGATTTTATATTCTTACGGAATTGATTACTGTTATGAAGAACTAAATATAGAAAAGCCTGAAATTATAGAGCAAATTCACCAAGACTACATCTCAGCTGGTGCAGATATAATCCAGACTAACACTTACAGTGCGAACGCAATCAAATTAGCTCGCTACGGCTTAGAAAGTCATGTCACGGATTTCAATAAAGCAGCCATTCAAATTGCCAAACGCGCAGCGGCGCCTGGGGGGCAATTTGTACTTGGAACAATAGGTGGCTTGCGAGGTATACGTAAAAGCGATGCGACATTAGATGAAATTGAAAAAGTCGTACTTGAACAAGCCAATGCATTATTAACAGGTGATCCTGATGGTCTCCTATTGGAGACGTATTATGACTTTGAAGAGTTATCATCGGTAGTTACAACATTAAAGAAAATTACGGATGTTCCATTGATTGCACAAGTTTCTATGCATGATCCCGGTGTATTACAGAACGGACTTTCATTAAACGATGCACTTCATCAGCTCGAGTCTCTTGGGGCAGATATCGTAGGCGTTAACTGTCGATTAGGTCCTTACCACACGATTCAAGCATTCGATAATGTGACATTACCAGAGAAAGCATTTTTATCCGCATATCCAAACGCCAGTCTATTAGATGTAGAAGATGGACGTATTGTTTATGAATCAGAGGCAGAATACTTTGGACGCGCTGCTGTATTACTTCGTGATCAAGGCGTTCGATTGATTGGAGGATGTTGCGGGACAACACCTAAGCATATTAAAGCGGCGAAAACACAGTTAGCGCGACTGACACCTATCACGGAAAAGGTCGTACAACCGGCGAAACCTATCGTGATTCATGAAGCGGATCCGGCAAAACATCAACCTCTTCACGAAAAAGCGAAAACAGAGCGTACGGTAATTGTAGAACTAGATACACCGCGCCACTTGGAAACAGAAGATTATATCAAAGGTGCAAATTTGTTATATGACGCGGGAGTTGACGCTATAACAATGGCAGATAATTCACTTGCTTCTCCACGCATCAGCAACATGGCGATGGGCTCGATCGTCAAGATGCAACATAATATCCGCCCGCTTGTACATTTAACGTGTCGCGATCACAATCTCATTGGCTTACAATCACATTTGATGGGGCTTGATGCATTAGGCATTCACGATATCCTAGCCGTGACAGGCGACCCGACAAAGGTTGGGGACTTCCCCGGTGCTACAAGCGTCTACGATGTATCTAGCATGGAGTTATTGCAGTTAATTAAGAAATTGAATGAAGGGATTTCATTCTCCGGTAAGCCATTGCGCAAGAAAGCCAGCTTCTCTATTTCAGCAGCTTTCAATCCGAACGTCCGCGTCATCGATCGTGCTGTACAACGGCTCGAGAAGAAGATTGAAGCGGGTGCAGACTATTTCATCACTCAGCCAGTTTACACGAAAGAAAAGATTATCGATGTATATGAAGCAACAAAACACCTGGATACACCGATCTTTATTGGGATCATGCCATTGACGAATATACGAAATGCAGAGTTCCTGCATCATGAAGTACCGGGTATCAAGCTTTCAGAAGATGTGTTAGAAAGAATGCGGGAATGCGGAGATGACCGTGAAAAATCAACTGAAACAGGGCTTGAAATTGCAAAAGAATTGATAGATACAGCGGCTCAGTATTTTAATGGACTGTATCTCATCACACCATTCCTGCGTTACGATATGACATTAGAGTTGTATGAATATATTAAGAAAATAGACCAGCAGAAGGAGAGGGAATTAACACATGCAGAGACATCCTATTGAAGAACAACTAGATAAAAGAATCCTTATCATTGATGGTGCGATGGGGACGATGCTGCAAGCGGAAGATTTCTCAACGGAAGACTTCGGCGGAGAAGAATACGATGGATGTAATGAATACATGAGTGTGTTACGCCCTGACGTTTTGGAGAAAATTCACGATGAGTATTTAGAAGCCGGTGCTGATATCATTTGTACGAATACATTTGGCGGTACTCCCCTTGTATTGAATGAATTTTCACTTGGTCATCGTGCAGATGAAATTAATGCGAAGTCTGTAGAAATCGCGAAAAAGAGTGCAGCGAAGTTTTCTACACCAGAATGGCCACGTTTTGTCGCGGGGGCGATCGGGCCCACGACAAAGACACTTTCGGTAACGGGCGGTATCACGTTCGATGAACTATCTAATGATTTCTATGTACAGGCAAGAGCGCTTGTAGAAGCAGGCAGTGATTTGATACTGATGGAAACAAGTCAGGATATGCTGAATGTGAAAGCTGGAACAATTGGTATTAAGAAGGCGTTTGAAGAGCTTGGACGCGAAATTCCTATCATGATTTCAGGTACGATCGAACCGATGGGTACGACGCTTGCTGGACAAAGTATAGAAGCATTCTATATTTCTATTGAACACGTCCATCCACTTTCGGTCGGTTTAAACTGTGCGACAGGCCCTGAATTCATGACTGACCATTTGCGTTCATTGTCCGAATTGGCGACAAGCTACGTAACCTGTTATCCAAATGCCGGATTGCCGGATGAAGAAGGACATTATCATGAATCTCCTGAATCATTATCGAAAAAACTGGAAGGCTTCGCTGAAAAAGGTTGGTTGAACATGGTTGGCGGTTGCTGCGGTACAACGCCTGATCACATTCGCGCAATTCGTGAGGTAGTTAAAGATAAGGCTCCACGCAAGATGCCAGAAAATCCCCATGGTCATGCCATTTCAGGGATTGAGCCTTTGCTCTACGACGATACATTACGTCCATTATTAATCGGGGAACGTACAAACGTTATCGGTTCACGTAAATTCAAACAACTAATTGTAGAGGAAAAGTTTGAGGAAGCTGCAGAAATCGCACGTGCACAAGTAAAACGTGGTGCGCATGTATTGGATATTTGTCTTGCGAACCCTGACCGTGATGAATTGTACGATATGACTCGCTTCATGAAAGAAGTCGTAAAAAAAGTCAAAGTTCCTCTCGTCATCGACTCTACTGATGAAAACGTCATTGCAGAGGCCTTGAAATTCTCGCAGGGCAAAGCAATCATCAACTCTATTAACTTAGAAGATGGTGAAGAACGCTTTGATGCCGTACTTCCTTTAGTAAAAAAATATGGAGCAGCCGTAGTTGTAGGAACGATTGATGAAATCGGAATGGCGGTAACGAGAGAACGTAAGCTAGAAGTTGCGTTGCGTTCTTATGATTTACTCGTTAATAAATGGGAGATCCCACCGGAAGATATTATTTTTGATCCACTCGTCTTCCCTGTTGGTACAGGTGATGCACAATACATTGGATCGGCAGTAGAAACAATTGAAGGAATTCGATTAATCAAAGAAAAACTTCCGCGCACTTTAACGACTCTCGGTGTCAGCAACGTATCCTTCGGGTTGCCCCCTGTTGGCCGTGAAGTGTTGAATGCTGTGTACTTGTATCACTGTACACAAGCAGGTCTGGATTATGCGATTGTAAATACAGAAAAACTTGAGCGCTTTGCTTCGATTCCAGAAGCAGAAATCAAACTGGCGAACGATTTACTATTTACCACAACAGATGAAACATTAGCAGAGTTTACGGACTTTTATCGTGGTAAGAAAAAAGAGAAATCAGAAGACGATATTCCGAAAACCGTGCCTGATCGTCTTGCGTATTATGTGGTGGAAGGTACAAAAGAAGGCTTAATTCCTGACCTGGAAACGGCTTTACAGACATACGACGCACCACTTGATATCATCAATGGTCCTTTGATGAAAGGAATGGCTGAAGTTGGGCGTCTATTCAATGACAACCAGCTGATCGTAGCGGAAGTTCTTCAAAGTGCTGAAGTCATGAAAGCTTCTGTTTCCTACCTTGAACAGTTTATGGAAAAGAAAGAAGACGATAGCGGTAAAGGCAAGATCATTCTGGCGACAGTAAAAGGTGACGTACATGATATCGGAAAAAACCTCGTGGAAATCATCTTAAGTAATAACGGATTTAAAGTCATAGATATCGGTATTAAAGTTACTCCAGCTGCATTAATTGAAGTGATTCGTAAAGAAAAACCAGACATCGTAGGACTATCTGGACTTCTCGTAAAGTCTGCACAGCAAATGGTGTTGACAGCACAGGACTTTAAGGCGGCAGGAATCGACACGCCAGTAATGGTAGGTGGAGCCGCATTAACAAGGCGCTTTACTGAAACTAAAATCGCACCTGAGTATGATGGCCCGGTTATTTTTGCAAAAGATGCGATGCAAGGTCTTGACTTAGCAAACCGTCTACAAAGTAATGACAAAGGAGCGTTACTCGAAGAATTAGCAGACAGTATCGAAAAACGCGAAACCAATGATGCGATTAAAGCAAGTCGAGGCACGTCAGCAGTTGCAGTGAAGCCACGTCCTGTGAAAACGGTACGCACCGATGTTCCTGTATTCACACCAACCGATTTACGTAGACGGGTCGTAAAAGATTACTCGGTTGCTCACTTACATCCTTACGTAAATATGCGTACACTTATTGGCCACCACTTAGGTCTACGAGGAAATGTCGATAAAATGCTTGAAAGAAAAGAAGAACGCGCAGTACAACTTCATGAAATGGTAACGGAGTTCTTAAAGTCCGACAAGATGAAAGCTTCCGGCATTTACCAGTTCTTCCCTGCCCAGGCAGACGGGGATGACGTAATCATTTATGATCCGGAAGATTCAAAAACTGAAATTGAACGATTTACGTTCCCGCGTCAAGAAAAAGATCCTTTCCTATGCTTGGCTGATTACTTGAAAACAGTGCAAAGTGGTGAAATGGACTATGTTGCATTCATGCAAGTGACTGCTGGTAAAGGGGTCCGTGATTATGCAAACAAACTGAAGGAAGAAGGGAAATTCCTTGAAAGCCATGCGTTCCAAGCAACTGCATTGGAATTAGCAGAAGGCTTCGCTGAACGGATTCACCAAGAAATTCGTGACCAATGGGGATTCCCTGACCCAACAGACTTTACAATGCTCGAACGTTTCGCAGCCAAATACCAAGGTCAACGATTCTCATTCGGCTACCCAGCTTGTCCAAATCTAGAAGATCAAGCTAAACTCTTCCGCCTCATCAAACCGGAAGACCACGGCGTCGTGCTAACCGAAGAATTCATGATGGAACCAGAAGCATCCGTATCAGCCATCGTCTTCGCCCATCCCGACGCAAGATACTTTAACGCATAAACCTAATGCTGAAAGCGCCGTTTAGACTCGACAGGCGTTGGAGGAAATACCATAAAGGCGCTCTTTGCCTTTTTGGTAGTTCCGAAACATTCCGAGAGTCTGGCGCTTGAGGAAATAAAACAATCCGCCATCTCTGAAATACTAGAGATGGCGGATTCTTCATATTAAAAAATGATCAGCGGCATCTTCTACGGCGGTGACAACCTTCGCCACCCCACATACCTCCAGATCCTGGTCCATATCCTGGCCCTCTTCCTGGCATGATAGTAGAGCCCATAACGTTTTCAGTAGTTTCTGTATAGTAGTGCTGTGGCACACCGACTACGTGGTGTCGATTCACATTCACGATCGGATGAATAAATGGCATTTCCTGTTTAGTGAAGCAATCGTTAAAGCGATATTGTGGCGGGCAAAAAACAGGTTGAAAACCTTGCTGACCATGCATTCCTTGATGATGCTGATGGTGTTGATGGTGTCCCCATCCCTGGTGACCATGTCCGCCTGACATTCCACAATGTCCTTGATTCATTTCTCCACCTCCTTATACCTTATTACATGCGAGCTAAGTAATTTGTTACGGGCTACCGCCATAGTATAGTGAAAAATAAATAGCAATGACCTTTATCAATAGAGATAAAGGTCATTGCTATTTTGTTAATAAGCTATTTATAACTCACAGCTTCTAGGTGTAGAAGGCTTCTCATAACCTAGACTACTTTCTATTGATTCCAGTTTCCTCACAATAAACTTACACTCATTTAATGCGCCATGGACCGGAGCACCTTCGTCTACCATATTCTCAGAACGTAAAAAGTCAGAGTCACGACGCAACTCCAGCTCAGCTGGATGGATGTATTGACGTTCCATACTTTTTCACTCCTTCTTTTATATGATATGATGCACAAGACAAAGCGAGCCTTATCATCTTCTATTATATACTGAAATCTAAACTATTCACACTATTCCGCCTATTATTCGTGAGTGAAGTTAAAGCTATGTGGGTATACTATGATATCACCTATTTTTGAAGGAGCGAGTAAATATGAAACGAGATAGAATTATACTATTTGATGGCGAATGTAACTTCTGTGATGCAAGTGTCCAATTTATCATTAAACGTGACCCGTACAAACACTTTTCATTCGCTTCGTTACAAGACGACGTAGGTAGAAAACTTCGTAAAGACTACCAAATTTCTGATGACGTAGATAGCTTAGTATTGATTGAAAACGGTAAAGCCTATACAAAGTCAGGCGCAGCTTTACGTATCGCCAAAAAACTGGATGGTTTATGGCACTTGGCATTTCTATTCGTTGTCATCCCGCCAGCAATCCGCGACATCGTCTATGATTATATTGCAAAAAACCGATATAAATGGTTCGGTAAGAAGGAGTTATCTTGCATGTTGCCTTCGCCTGAGGATCGCCAACGTTTTATGGCATGATTACTTTACCCTTGATAAAAACTGAATACAGTAAATAAAAAACTGAAAGCAAGGTCCCATGTTTTGAGAGTTGCTTTCAGTCCTAGCCTTCCTATTCTTCGGAAGGCTTTCTTATGAAGTTAATTCCTTATACTCCTCGTCGGTGAAAGCACGAGATCTGGTTAAGAAACGTTTTCCTTCCACTCCTTCAAGCGAAAACATCCCTCCACGTCCGTCGACTACGTCAATAATCAGTTGTGTGTGCTTCCAGTACTCAAACTGGCTTTTCATCATATAGAATGGCATGCCGCCAATATGTCCAAGCAAGATATCTTGATTACCTATAATCAAATCTCCATCTTCGTAACACATCGGAGAAGATCCATCACAGCAACCGCCAGACTGGTGAAACATCAAAGGGCCGTGCTTATCTTTTAACAATTCTATAAGAGCCAACGCTTTTTCTGTTGCGACTACTCGATCTGGCATAGGAATTCCTCCATTCACTTCGGATCCTCCAGATAGATTCAATCAAAAGAATCCTAGTTTACTTTCATCGTAGCTAACTAGCATGTTCTTCGTCTGCTGATAATGTGCCAGCATTTGCAAGTGGTTTTCACGTCCGATTCCCGATGCTTTGTAGCCACCAAATGCAGCGTGTGCCGGATACGCATGATAGCAGTTCGTCCATACACGTCCTGCCTGAATACCACGACCGAAACGATACGCTGTATTCATATCGCGTGTCCATACACCTGAACCTAGTCCATATAATGTGTCATTTGCAATTTCCAGTGCTTCTTCTTTATCTTTGAATGTCGTAACCGCTACTACAGGACCAAAGATTTCTTCTTGGAAAATCCGCATTTTATTATGTCCTTTAAATACAGTCGGCTGCACATAATAACCCTCTGCAAGATCACCTTCGAGTTTATTTTGCTCACCGCCCGTCAGACATTCCGCGCCTTCTTGTTTTCCAATATCCAAGTAAGATAGAATTTTCTCTAGTTGTTCAGTGGATGCCTGAGCACCCATCATGACCGTCGGATCCAATGGATTTCCTATTTTGATCGCTTTAACACGCTCAAGTGCGCGTTCCATGAACTTGTCATAAATGGATTCCTGAATCAACGCACGGGACGGACATGTACAGACCTCACCTTGGTTCAATGCAAACATAACAAAACCTTCAACCGCCTTATCAAGGAATGCATCGTCTTGCGCCATGACATCTTCAAAGAATATATTCGGAGATTTCCCGCCCAGTTCCAATGTAACCGGAATCAAGTTTTGAGAAGCGTACTGCATAATTAGACGACCTGTTGTCGTCTCCCCCGTAAAGGCAACTTTATTGATGCGCGGATTGGATGCTAGTGGTTTTCCTGCTTCCAGCCCGAAACCGTTGACTACATTCAGAACACCTGCTGGTAGTAAGTCCTCGATTAATTCAACCAATACTAAAATAGACGCAGGTGTTTGCTCAGCCGGTTTTAACACGATACAGTTTCCTGCAGCCAATGCCGGAGCAAGTTTCCATACCGCCATCAGAATCGGGAAGTTCCAAGGAATAATTTGCCCCACGACACCTAACGGCTCATGGAAATGGTAGGCTACTGTATCGTTATCAATTTGACTGACCCCGCCTTCTTGCGCACGAATTGCAGAAGCAAAGTATCTAAAATGATCCACTGCAAGCGGAAGATCAGCATTCAATGTTTCACGGACAGCTTTTCCGTTATCCCACGTTTCAGCTACAGCTAGCATTTCCAAGTTCTCTTCAATACGATCTGCTATCTTCAGCAAAATATTCGAACGTTCAGTGACCGATGTTTTTCCCCATGCATCTTTTGCTGCATGAGCTGCATCTAGAGCCAGTTCAATGTCTTCTTCTGTAGATCTGGCTACTTGGGTAAATACCTTACCTGTAACTGGCGTGGAATTATCAAAATACTGGCCTTTTACTGGTGCTATCCACTTGCCACCGATGAAATTATCATAGCGTTCTTTGAACTGAACCTTTGAACCTTGTGTATTCGGATTTGCATAAACTAGATTTTCTGAAGCTTGTACCATACTGCGTCACACTCCCTGTTCTCATTATTTTGCTTGTATCCCAGCGCAATCGTTATGCACACAAAGCTATTATACGAAACATAGTTTCACATTATGCCTGATGTGTACGCTTTTATAAGCTATCTATTATTTTAAACTATTTAGTAAGCGCTTTCAACAAAATGCTATTATAAAACAATGAAGAGGATTTTGAATTTCCAAGCCTACAGGTAAAACACAAAAGAAATAAGTGAAAAATTAGAGAAGTGGAAAAATATGAGCTAGACGGTAGAGTTGAATTGATAGAAGAATTAATTGGAAAGTTGAACGTCCGAGTCAGAAAGCTTAATTCGGAACGGAGGAGTTTTCAAGAAACGATCATCTAGTAAAGCATAGTTAAATGAACCGCCACAACTCACTATGGATTGCGGCGGTTCATTGTCAATTACACGTCATATAGCGCCAATAATTATCCCCTAGCACACCCGTCAAATACGCCAATCCTTCACTTTCAGTACGATGCACAGGGCGCCAGTTCTCGCCATCAAGCGATAAATAAATTTCATGATGAGGTGCATCATTGTGATAGCCTACCAGATCTAAGTTACCTTGCTGATCCAAATGAGCTTTCACTTCATAGTGAATAGAGGGTGAAGCGGTTAATGGATTGCCTACATCATGAGTAATTGTAAAATAAACTTCTTTCGATTTCTCCTCCAACCGATCGATTTCTATACCCTCTACAGAAGCATGGGCATGGCGCTTATACCGCTTCAAAGTATTTAAGCCAATTGACGGCCCAGTTGCTTTCGTAAACCGCAGATTGCTGTCTCCTCCGATAAATTCTCCTTCTATATCTACACGCGTGCGGAAGCTTTTTCCTTCAGGGTTGAAGTCCCGATCGTCTCCTGTAAAGTATGGAATCGGCGAAAAAAGATTCGGATTTTTTATAATATCTTCCTTTAAAAAAGTCGTGTAGCGGAACTTCCATTGCTTCACTTCATTTAACTTTTTCCTGTCAGCCACTGGAATGAGTAATCGATCCCGTTGCTTTACTCGCACGGAAAATGTATAGACTTCTTCTGTTGGTTTATTATTAGGATCCGGAGGCATAATCACTTCATACACTTTTGATGCGATTGATTTACTGACATTCATTTTCTGATTGCTATCAATTAATGGGCGTGTTGCCACGACACTATATACTACCGCCTCAGAAGAACTTGTCTCGCGATCAATAAAACGATTATCCGTAATTGTCTCGATGTATTGTCCATTCCGGAAAACATCAAACTTCTCTACATCCTTAATCCACTCCCATGACAGAGCAATTTGTGATGGGGCGGCAATCGTTGTGATCACCAAGCGTTGTAAAGGATGTTCATCTTCCTGTACTTCTGTCAGAGGTGATGTCTGGATAACAATTACATCTCGAACCCGTCCTTCCTCCACTCGTTCCACTGTATATTGAAAAGGATATGACGGATCTAGCTCCCCATCCGTAAACTTTGGAGCCGTTCCTTCATATACTTGTCGGTCATTTTTATAGACACGATAATAACCACCTGTGTCACTCCACGTGAATGATATATCATCCAATGAATGATTCATCTGTTGAATTTCGAATAATTTCTCCATTTGCGATCTGCTCCCTTTTATCTATTTCATCTGAAACAGTTATACGCCTTCAGATAATTATGTAACATTCAGCATATCGTTATACCTTTTCATCTATGCACAATCACTCATTTCCAATTACTTTGATCCTATAATGCCAGTATTATTTTAACCTTTTTCATGTATATGATATAATCAGCCTGTCTAATACATAGCCACCACTAGGGGCGCCTTTTATTGGCTGAGATGCAATTACGCAAACCCTTTGAACCTGATCTAGTACATACTAGCGGAGGAAAGTGGGTAGTTTTCATACCCAACCGCCCACCTATGCATGGGCTTTTTGTATATATACCTTTTTAAGGAGGAAAAGAAACATGCAGCTTATTCAAGAACTTCGTCAAAAGCAACCGCTCGTTCATTGCATGACAAACTTTGTAGTCGCGAATTTCCAGGCAAATGGGTTACTTGCAATAGGCGCTTCTCCCGTTATGGCGGATGCAGTGGAGGAGGCAGAAGACATTGCAAAAATTGCCGCTTGCAGTATTTTAAATATTGGTACATTGAAGCAACAAACAGTAGACGCAATGATTTTGGCGGGAAAAAGTGCCCGCGCAGCAGGAAAACCTGTAGTACTAGATCCAGTTGGTGCAGGTGCTACGGCTTTTCGTAAAGCTAGCGTTCTAAAAGTGCTGGACGAGGTAGATATCACACTGATCCGCTGTAATACAGGGGAACTTGCTGCGATTGCAGATGTTCCATGGGCCGCTAAGGGTGTTGACGCAGGAGAAGGTTCTGCCGACATCGTTAGTATAGCGAAAAAGACTGCCCTTAAGTACAACTGTCTCGTGGCGGTTTCAGGCGAAGTCGATTTAGTCACGGACGGCCATTCCACATTATCCATTACGGGCGGCCACCCGATGATGACCACCATAACCGGCACGGGTTGTTTACTCAGTTCTGTCACGGGTGCATTTCTCTCCGTAGGAATGGAACATCCCTTGGAAGCCGTAGCAGATGCACTTTCATTTTATAAACGGGCTGGTGAACAAACTGCAAAAGTTTCACGTGGTCCTGGCGACTTTGCTGTAAACTTCTTAAATACCTTATATACATTGGATAACGAACGGAAAACAATTTCAGTATACTAGACAGGAGGTTTTTCGATTGACAGTACAAGTAGCATTGACCATTGCGGGTTCAGATAGCGGAGGAGGCGCAGGAATTCAGGCCGACTTAAAGACGTTTCAGGAGCTAGGTGTATACGGCACTTCTGCCATAACTGCAGTGACTGCTCAGAACACACACGGTGTTCACAGTGTTTATCCAATACAGACAGATGGAGTAATAGCACAAATTCGTGCAGTACTTGATGATTTTGATGTAAAAGCATGTAAAACTGGGATGCTGTTTTCGGCGGAAATCATTACTGAAGTAGCTGCGCTATTAAAGGAATACCCTCCGTTTCCTTTAGTCATTGACCCTGTCATGATTGCAAAGGGAGGACAGGCTTTATTGCAGCAACAGGCGATTGAAGCATTAAAAGAGCATTTACTACCGCTAGCTACCATTGTCACTCCAAATATTCCTGAAGCGGAAGTGCTAACCGGAATGAAAATACGAACAGACGAAGACATTCGGCAAGCTGCAGCCGCTTTTATCAAAATGGGAGCAAGAGCCGTCGTTATGAAAGGCGGTCACCGCAATGATGTACTGGATGCAAAGGATTATTACGCGGACGAAGAAGGGCAGTCATTCACTGTAACAACACCTTGGATTCAAACCAAAGATACACACGGGACCGGATGCACATTCGCAGCGGCTTTGACGAGTTTTCTGGCTAAGGGCTATTCTTTGACGGATGCAGTTGCCGAAGCGAAGCAATTCATACAGGCCGCGATTGAAAATGGCCTGAAGATTGGTTCAGGGCACGGACCAACCAATCACTGGGCATACAGTGAACTGAAAAAGGAGATGCACTGATGTCAAACATGGAAGTGAGGAAAGCATTAGGCTTATATTTTGTAATGGGTACACCAAACGCTCAGAGTCAGGATCCGTTAGCAATAGTAGAAGCGGCTCTTCGCGGTGGTGTCACATGTTTTCAGTTGCGTGAAAAGGGATCTAATGCGCTTGAAGGCGAGGCTTTGCTCGGATTCGCTAGAAAGTGTCAGGCACTTTGCAGATTGTATCGTGTTCCTTTCATCATTAATGACGATGTGGATTTGGCATTGGCCATTAATGCAGACGGGGTTCATGTAGGACAAGATGATGAACAGGCAGACAGCGTGCGTCAGCGAATTGGTCCGGATAAGTGGCTTGGAGTTTCAACTCACAATGCACATGAGGTACAAATTGCACAATCAATCGGGGCGAATTATGTAGGTCTGGGTCCGATCTATCCGACGTCAACCAAACTCGATGCTTCGGCAGTTGTAGGTACCACTCTAGTAGAAGAAATCCATACTGCGTTCCCTGATATGCCGATCGTCGCTATAGGCGGCATTACACTGGCTACTACAGGCTCTGTTATTCAAGCCGGGGCAGACGGTATAGCTGTGGTCTCCGCTATCGCTTCGGCTAAAGATCCGCAGTATGCAGCAAGCGATTTATCAAACACCATACACTCTTTGTTGGCATGAATAGGGATCGTATGAATACACGGAAAATGATTTTCATGACAATGTTTGTCGCAATTGCAGTTGCCGGCTCTGCATTCGTTTCATTCCCTGCTGGTATCGCCAGAGCGTATCCCATACAGCATACTGTAAATGTTATAGTGGCGATCGTAATGGGTCCGGGGGCCGCTGTCGTGGTAGCGTTTATGACAGGACTCGTACGTATACTGACAGGGACAGGTTCGCTGCTCGCATTTCCTGGCGGGATGATCGGGGCGTTTTTAGCTGGCGTATTATACCGGCGTTTCAAAAAGAATTGGAGTGCAGGCATCGGGGAGATTATCGGTACCGGTTTGATAGCACCATTGTTTGCAGTGCCTTATGCCAAAATCCTGATGGGCACGACCGTAACCGCTTTATTTTTCCTACCCCCTTTTCTTGTATCGACGGTGAGTGGGACAATTATCGGTCTATTATTAGCTCCAAGACTCTTGAAATTAAAGATTTTTAGAGATTTGCAGTAAGACCATGATGTAGGACAAAATGGTGGGCAAGCGTAATGAGGACAAACTTGTGTCCGGGAACGTTGATCAACGATGTCTCCTAGCTTCCAAATCATCTATTCTAAAAAGTAAGATCCGCAGAGAATAGTCCCTGCGGATCTTTTGTCGATTTCCCGGGAAATAGGGTGTATTATTTCCTCGTATAATGATAATAACTCTTCATTTCGTCCACAGGCACCATATTTCCGCCCGTTCCCCATACAAGGTGCGTTGCGTTTTTGGAGTCTGCTAACGGTAATGTAGACTTAATAACTTGTACAGGTCCTGTCATACCAGCAAGTGCTGAAGGTTCTAGCCAGATGTCTTCACTATCCGCCAGCTCTTTAAGAAGCGTAAATAATGTCTGATCTTCTACCGTATAGCATCCTGTGAGGAATGGTTCCATCGTTTTTCCTACAAATGCAGAAGCTGTACCGACTGCTAAACCATCAGCCGCAGTTTTATTGTCCAAGCCAAAATCTGCAACCGAGACTTGGTCGTGCATTCCTGTCATCATACCAATCATCATGCACGGTGAGTGTGTCGGTTCAGCAAAGAAGCAATGCACATGATCACCTAAAGCCAATTTTAATCCGAATGCCACACCGCCTGGTCCCCCGCCTACGCCGCAAGGTAAATAGACGAATAGAGGGTGCGCTTCATCGACAGTAATATTCTGCTCTTTCAATTGTGCCGCAACACGTTCCCCTGCCACTGCATATCCCATGAATAAATCCGTAGAGTTTTCATCATCCACAAAATGACAAGACGGATCAGCCTCTGCCTGACGCCGGCCTTCTTCTACTGCTTTACTGTAATCATCGATATACTCCACCACCTGAACGCCTTTGGAGCGCAGTAAATCCTTTTTCCACTGTTTGGCATCGGCTGACATATGCACCGTGACATTGAAGCCAAGCTTTGCACTCATAATACCAATACTCAATCCCAAATTCCCTGTCGAGCCTACAGCAATTTTGTGCTTCGCAAACAACTCTCGGAATCTCGGCGTATCGAATTGGCTGTAGTCTTTTGTAGAATCTAGCAATTGACTATATACCGCAAGCGTCTCTGCATGCTTCAAAACTTCATAAATACCACCACGAGCCTTGATTGAACCTGAGATCGGCAACGCATTATCCTGTTTTAATAAAAGCTTTCCCGGAATATGGATAGCATACGCTTTTTCGAGTTCTTGCTTCATCTTTGGAATTGGGGTTAATGGGGATTCAATAATACCTTTATCCGTATCTGGAAAGACTTTCGCCAAATAGGGAGCGAATCTCTCCAGACGTTCGCTGGCGTCCACTATATCAACTTTTGATAAACGTGTCTTCAACAGGCCAGCTGCTACCAATTCGACAGAAGGATTTTTCCATAACACTTCCTTCTGCTCCATCACGCTTCGTAATAAGGGTAGCTTTACAAGCCATTCACTTTGCGTAATCTTATTCACTTATCACTCACTCCCTCGTTATGAATGTACGTCCGTGTAGATTTCACTCGAACCAGCCTTTTTCATTGAATAACGTAATCGCTTCAATACGATTACGAACTCCAAGTTTATCCAGTATGGTGGAGACATAATTACGGACAGTTCCGGGTGATAAAAACAGTTCAGCCGCAATCTGTTTCGTAGTTTTCCCTTCCGATACCAACTTAAGTACTTGAACTTCCCGCTCAGTCAATGGATTCTTCTCTTCTTCTTTCATATCAAATGCCATATCAATTAATTCAGGCGCATAAATTCGGCGCCCTTCTATAATAGAATGAATCGATTTAACCAACTCTTCAATGGGATTATCTTTCAGCAAATATCCACGAACTCCTGCATTCCGCGCTCGTTCGAAATAACCTGCCCTAGCAAACGTCGTGAGAATAATAATTTGGCATTCCATATCTTGTAGTTCTTCCGCAGCATCCAAGCCGGTTTTAATCGGCATTTCAATATCCATTATACAAATATCTGGCTGAAGACTTTTCACCAAGTCTACAGCCTCCTGACCATTTTTAGCCTTGCCTACTACTTCCATATCTTCTTCCAGGTTCAACAACGACCCTAGTGCACCGAGCAGCATTCCTTGGTCTTCTGCAATTACAATGCGGATCATACGTTACTCCTCCTTTATTTGCTTTAAGACAGCAGGTACCATAATTGTTAGTTGAGTCCCTTTGTCACCTTTAATCGACATTTTACCGTTGACGAACTCCAATCGTTCCTTCATGCCATCAAGCCCATTTCCTGGTAAATTCACGCCATTTTGCGCGATACTAATCCCATTATCGTTTATTCCAATTACAAATGCCTTTTCTGTCTGTTTAAATATAATACAACATTGTTTTGCATAGCTGTGTCTTACTACATTATTGATTGCTTCTTTGAGACACATTACAAGTACGTTTTCAACAATAGGCGACACGTCGGGGAAATTGGGATTACCTTCTATATCCACTTCGATTTCAGCCGCCTTCAGCATTTGTTGGACGCGCACCAGTTCATCTTTAAGCTTCACACGTCGCATACCACTAACAAGATCTCGTACTTCTTTTAATGCCGTACTAGAAATTTGACGTATATCTTGAATTTCTGCTTTTGCCGACTCGATATCCCGATCCATCAATCGAGAAGCTAGGTCACTCTTTAAACCAATCATAGATAACTTTTGTCCAAGTGTATCATGGAGATCCCGTGCAATACGCTCACGCTCTTGAATGATCATCAGTTCTGATATCCGTTCCCTTGCAATTTCCAACTGATCTTGAAGTAAGTCTCGTTTTTGACGATTGTACAAATTAAATGGCAGTAATACTACTCCGATAACCGTGATAATAACAAAGTGTATTTGTGGTAAAAATAATTCGATTTCAAGAAAGAACCCCGCAACGATTGCGGCGATTAAAATCGCAATATGTAATCCGTAAATAACAAAAAAGCCGACTGGTCTTCTGATATGCCCAATAGAGAAAGCAATAAACAGTGACAGATAAACATAGCCAAATAACAATGTCATCACGACCGTAATAACAATTTCAAAACTGATCCACATATACATAAGACCACTTTTTGACTTAGCGGAAAAATAATATGACAGGAAAAATAACACTAATAATATGATACCTATTGTTAAATTAAATGGAGATGCACTTCGTAAAATAAAAAAGAAAGGCAATATACAAAACACAACCCAAGCATAAATACTGAGCCATGGGCTTTTTGGGAAAATACTATACCAACTATACATTTGTTCTCATCACCGTCCTTTCCTTCCATTGTAACAAACATTGACTACACTAGCTCTTTAGAGATATGCGGACAAAATAAAAAGGCGGAGAAGGATTGCTCCTTCTCCTGCCATTTTATGATAAGCGTGTACGTTTTGGTTTTAAATCAATCGACAACTTATCTTTTAGTGAATACCGTTTTGCTTCTTTAAATGTGATAAATTTTTTATTATTTGGATCATACAAGCGGTAACGTAATGATTCCAAACTTGTTTTCAATGTAATCGTTGTAGCTTTTTGCAACGGCGGAGTTAATTCGTGCGCCATTTCCAAGTTATAGTTCGGTACACGTGGTGCCAAGTGGTGTACGTGGTGGAATCCAATATTGCCTGTTGCCCACTGAAGAGCACGTGGCAATTGATAGTATGAACTTCCTTCAACTGCTGCTTTCACATAATCCCAGTCAGATTCCTCTTCAAAATAAGAATCTTCAAATGTATGTTGAATGTAAAACAACCAAATACCAAGAGCACCAGCTGTGAACATCATAGTACCTTGAATTAGCAAGAATGCTTTCCAGCCAACCGCTACGATTAATACTGTATATACTGCAATTAAAATGATGTTGATTAAATACGTATTCAAGCGCTCTTTCTTACGCGCGTCTTTACGGTTAAAACGACCTGAGATTAGCACCAAATATAAAGGTCCAAATCCAAACAAGACAATAGGGTTACGGTAAACACGATAGCTGAAACGCTCGAACTTCGAAGCATTTTTGTACTCTTCAACAGTCATGACCCAGATATCTCCAACACCCCGTTTATCTAAGTTTGAACTAGATGCGTGGTGAATCGAGTGCTCTCTTTTCCATTTTTCGTATGGGAATAATGTCAAGACGCCAGTGATTGTTCCAACAACATTATTCGCTTTCTTATTGCGGAAGAATGAACCGTGCGTGCAGTCATGGAAGATGATGAATGTGCGAACTACAAAGAACGCTGCAACGATTGCCAACGCAATCGTTAATGTGACAGATACACTTAAGCTTTGGTAAGCCAGGAACCATAATATAAATATTGGTGGAATTGTATTGATCATCTGAACGATACTCTTTTTCAAATCAGACTTCGCAAAAGGTGCGACGTCTTTGTGCAGTTGCTTCGTTTGTTCTTTACTCATGTTTGAATTTCCCTCCTATTGGGTTTGCTAGTACATTAAGAATAACTTGTATACAGCAGGAGAGGTAGACTTAGATGTCATGACTTTGAGATGACAAATGTCATATGTTTTGAGACAGGCCCAACCATACACGATACATGAGTTAGATCATTATATAACTTTGTGTTGGGTGCTAAAGTTAGATAGTATCCGCTTTTTTGACCTTCCGACATTTATCCCCACGTATTTCTACATTTCGCTGTACATTTTTTTTATAATCGTTCACAATATACAACAATAGAAAGGAATGTATACCGTGCGTGAATTATCACTTCGTTTATTATCCGTTTGGATTATTTGTATTCTATTTACCGGATTTTTCGCTTATATTGCACGATCGATTCATTTGCAAACGATCTCGAGTTTTGATGAACCTATAATAGACTTTGTACAAAGTGCAGAATCCAAGGGACTAACATCTTTGATGAAACTATTTACTACCATTGGTTCCACAACATCGGTTGCTCTACTAGCCATACTGACACTTAGCGTTCTTTTATGGAAGAAACACCGTGCCCAAGCAGTACTATTTGCTATAGCACTAGCTGGGACTGGCATTCTTAATCAAGTACTCAAATTCATCTTCAAACGGGAACGCCCTAACTTTCATCGTCTGATCGACATTGGCGGGTATAGCTTTCCTAGTGGACATACGATGATGGCATTCAGCCTCTATACAATACTCGCTTATATCGTATGGAGAAATCTAAAGACTGCAGGAAGCCGAATTGCTATTACGATTCTTGCGGTTTTTATGATTATGATGATTGCAGTCAGTAGAATCTATTTAGGCGTTCATTTCCCAAGTGATATTGTCGGCGGCGCGCTCGCCAGTTCAGTGTTTTTATTTGGAGTTATTTTAATCTACCAGAGATTTCAACGTCAAAAATAGGGTGAAATCACGATGTAATACAGGGCTATCATAATAAAGAAAGTGGTTATGTGTATGTGGAAGGATTTTAAGGCATTCGCATTTAAAGGAAATATTTTTGATTTGGCAATCGGTGTCGTAATTGGTGCAGCTTTCGGAACAATCGTTTCTTCTTTAGTTGAAAATATTATGACACCACTCATCGGGATTTTATTAGGTGGTCTGGACTTTTCTTCATTGAGCTATACAATTGGCGATGCTAAAATTAAATATGGTCTATTTATTCAATCTATCATTGACTTCTTGATTGTAGCAGGTTCCATTTTCGTCTTCTTACGAGTACTTATGAAGTTGAAAATGAAGCCGGCAGAGATAGTTGAAGAAGAACCGGAAGAAAAACCATTAGATATAAAAGAAGAATTACTTACTGAAATTCGTGATTTATTAAAGAGCGAACGATAAAATAGCGAACACTCGCTCAATTGGTCGTACAGCCGCCACAGTTGTCTTACAAAGTCCATTGCAACGCGTCTGTCAAGGTGTTACAATTATAGGCAGGATACTGATCAAAGGAGTGGATATTCATGTGGTTCGTCTATATCATGTATGCATTGTTTGCATTTATTCTGGGTGGAACAGTACTTGGACTAGTCCGTACGTTTAGCAGTAATAACTAATACAACATAACAGCAGTGAATGAGTGGGCTCTGGCCTTTTCATCCACTGCTGTTTTTATATACACTAAAATCAACTCTTTCTATTCCAGCGTATAAATCGTTTAGTACACTTTGAAAAAAATAACAAGTTGATTACCTTAAATAAAAAGCGCAAGGCAGAAACGAGAAATCCGTCTCACCTCACGCTACTATTAATATTTCATCAATCTCCGCTGTTTACGAAGTTCACGTCGTGCAGGGGCTGTATCAAAAAGGCGCTTTTCTAACTCTGTTTCAGGATACACTTCTGCCACTGGTATCGGACAATTTGTGTCATCTACCGCAACCATCGTACAGAATGACTCCGTCGTCAACTTCACTTCACCTGTAACTAAGTTTTTGGAATGAACGGAAATAAACACTTCCATAGATGTGCGACCAACGGAAGTAACCACCGCTTCCAGTTCAATGACATCGCCAAGCAAGGCTGGCGAAACGAAATCGACCGAGTCGATCGAGGCCGTGACGGCAGCTCTAGTACCCGCGTGTTTCATAGCTGAAATAGCTGCGATCTCGTCTATATAGGAAAGGACTTTCCCTCCAAAAATTGATTCAATATGGTTCGTGTCCGGCGGTAGGACCAGCTTACTTTGGATCGTTCTTGACTCGCTCATAGGTTTTCGTTCCGACATTGCGACATCTCCCTTTTTAGTACGCTCTTTTCAGTATACATAAAAGAAGGGAGTGAACGCCAATACTTGCTTGATGTATTGCATAGACGATCAGATAATTCTACGCACACTACACACATTTTTAGCATATGCGGATTTTCTCAGTTCGATTTGTTCAATTAATTTTCCAGTTGAAGGTGCGTGTAGTATTTTCCCGTTGCCCACATACATCGCTACATGATGAATACGCTGCTCTTCATTCTTGAAAAAGATTAAATCACCTTTCTGCCAATCTGCAGTGTCGAGCGAGATCGGTCTGCCTTCTTCTGCCTGATCCACTGCATCACGCGGCAAACAAATTCCACATGCTTCCCATATAGTACGGATGAATCCTGAACAATCAAAGCCCCAGGCGGATAACCCCCCCCATAAATAGGGTAAACCAATGAAGCGTCTTCCTATAGTAAGCAGACGGTGAATAGATTCTTCCCCCACACGCTCGACATCAGATGCATTTAACAGTTTCCATCCATGCGGGGTCCAGACGCGGATCTTCTTGCCACGTCTTTCTGCAATAGGAAAAATGGTATTGAAAGAAACACGTAAAAAGAATGTACCTGATTCATCAAACAAAGCTGCCTTTGGGTTAGTCACTCTGACAAACTCTTCCGTCTGTATTCGTTTCTTCATGGAAAGTTGAACTAGCGGCACCCAGCCAGGATAGCCTCGCGGATCTTTGCGGGTCGGCTGGGAGCTAGCAATTATACGCGCCCAGTCACCAACCACTTCTTCAACAATCACAGATTCACCGTATAATAACTGCGTTTGAATTTGATTATTGTCACTTAGCGCTAAACGTTCTTCATAAGATAACTGGGAAAGCCATCTATCGATTTGCACAGGGTGATTTAAAGCAGGGAGATCGGCCACACGAGGAGAATCGGGATCGGTCCATACTGTTGCAACACTTACCGCGCACATCCATTTCTCATTCACATGCATGCTCCTTCACCCATTGCATCATCCGTTTCGAATCAAAACCTAGTCCTGACTCCTTACTAAATTCCATATGCGATCCGTGATAGCGCACGCCACCCGCAGAAAATTCTCCTGCCAATAATAGCGGGGCGTCTAAATCCACTCGCGTTATATTTGGTTGACTCGCTGCTATGTGGGCAGCTGCCGTCACGCCAATTGCTGTCTCCATCATACTTCCGACCATACACTCTATCCCATTTACTTCAGCTAATGCATTGATTTTCAAGGCTTCTCGGATTCCCCCCGACTTCATCAATTTGATATTCAGCACATCCACTGCGCGCATCCCCAGCAACTTTTTTGCATCTTTTGCTGAAAATAATGATTCATCTGCCATGATTGGCGTGCTTGTCTGTCTTGTCACGTCTCTCAAGCCTTCTACATCATATGCGGCAACTGGCTGTTCTATTAATTCCAAATCAACTCCGTCATCTTCCAACTGGCGAATAAGGCGTATAGCTTCTTTTGGTTTCCAGCCTTGATTGGCATCGAGGCGAATCGTGATACCTTGGCCGACGGTTTGACGAATAGCATGAATCCTTTCTCTTTCCTGTTGGAAATTACCTGTACCGACTTTCACTTTTAACGTATCGAAACCCTTGGCAACATGTTCTGCTGCTTCCTTGGCCATCTCAGTAGGTTTTCCGACACTGACCGTGAAATCTGTTTTTAGGCTTTGATGGTAGCCACCTAACATTTGTACTAAAGGTAAACCGCAAAGCTGCCCGAATAAATCATGTACCGCCATGTCAACTGCAGCCTTTGCACTCGTATTCCCTATAATCGCTTGTTGTATTCTTTCATATAATACTTCACGCTGTATGATATCTTGGCCAATCAATAGGGGTGCAAACACCTCGTCAATAACATAACGAATGCTGCCGATGGAATCACCGGTTATGACATGCGTTGGCACCGCTTCCCCCCAGCCGATTAGGCCGTCGTCAGTTGTTATTTTGATGATGACCGATTGCACGGCATGAACAGTTCGCAATGCCGTAACAAACGGTTTACGTAATAGAGATGACACGAGGAGTGTTTCCACCGTGCGAATTTGCAATTACTCCACTCCCGGTAAGATAGTTAGCGTCTTGCTATTTGCATCCAAACGTCCTTTCACGCCAAATGGAATTGCGATATTCGGTTCACAATGACCAATACGGAATCCTTTTACAACAGGCTGATCAAATTTTCCGAAGTAATGTTCAAACACTTCATCCATTGTGAGTGAATCATTTGGCTTGCTCGGTGTCGCTTTAGCGAAATCACCTATCACGATACCTGCTGCTTCTCGAAGCTTACCTGCTAGACGTAATTGATTGAGTAGACGATCCACTTTATAAGGCTCTTCACCGATATCCTCAATTACAAGCAATCGATTATTCGTCTTAATCTCAAACTCACTACCTAGACTGTTGACTAGTTGCGTCAAATTACCACCGACCACTTCACCTTCCGCAACGCCACCTACAAGTGTTTCAAGTGGCGAGATTGCTTCGGAATAATGAATTTCTACTGGCGTAAATAATTGCCCGAACATTTTGCCCGACATCTCATGAAACTCATCTTGTGCGACACATGATGCAAGCATCGGTCCATGGAATGTAACGAGTCCAGCTCCTTGACGAATCGCGGTATGTAGATACGTAATATCACTGAACCCCCAAAACACTTTCGGATGGTCGTGGATTAAATCAAGATCCAGTTGCTCTGCGTAGCGTGCCGAGCCGTAACCACCACCTGCGCAAAGAATTCCCTTCACTTCAGGATCTTTAAACATCTCGTGCAAGTCAGCGAGCCGTTCCTCATCAGCCCCTGCCAAATAACCATTTTTCTTATACACAGATTGTCCTATCTTATAGCGCAGACCCAATTGCTCCAAAAATTGAAATGAACGCTCCAATACTTCACGTTCTACGGGACTAGCAGGTGCCACGATCCCAATTACATCACCCTGTACTAAATGTGCTGGACGAATCATTCTACTCATCACCCTTTCTACGTCCTACTTTATCATATTCAAGAAACTCCATCGTCATCACGAGATTTCGAATACAATGGAAATAGATTGTGGGTAATTTTTAAGTTATCCCCTTTATGAACAAATAATCCCCGACTTTTGTGCATATTACCTATAAAGTTACTTAAATAACAGAATAAGTTATTCACAAACTCTCTGCTGTGGATAGCTTTATTTACATGAAAAAACGGACAACTGAAATGTATCAGTTGTCCGCCACATTATTAGCTATTGGTTAGTTGATTTTTGGATGCGTTAATTAACGTCTGAACCTTCTCGTAATCTCCTTCATGAAGGGCCGTCACAATGGCACTTCCAACGATAACGCCGTCAGCAAGTCCACCAAGGGTGCGAACGTGTTCTGGAGTTGAGATACCGAATCCAGCGAGAACCGGAACGGAACTTGCTGCCTTTAGACGCTCCAAGTGACCTTCTAGTTCTTCTGTAAATGATGAACGCACACCTGTGATGCCGTTTACTGTCACTGCGTAAATGAAACCTTCTGCCGCTTTCGCAATAACTTCTATACGTTCGGTAGGGCTAGTTAGGGAAACCAATTGAATCAATGCCACCTCAGTGTCTATCAATGCATCTTTTAGTAAGCCACTTTCTTCAAGCGGGAGATCTGGAATAATTAAACCGTAGACACCACTCGCTTCACAATCTGCTGCTATAGACTGTAAACCATAGCTAAGCACAGGATTCAAATACGTCATGATTACTAAGGGAATCTTGACTTCTTCTTTGAATGAAGCAAGTTCTTTCATAATCTTTCGTAATGTAACGCCTTCAGCTAACGCTCGCTCACCAGCTTGCTGAATAACATCACCATCCGCTACCGGGTCGGAAAAAGGTATACCCACTTCAATAGCAGTTGCGCCGGCTTCTTGCAAGAATAATATGTTCTTCTTCAACGTCTGTAATCCGCCGTCTCCTGCCATGATATACGGTACAAACGCCTTGTTTCCCTGTTCATTACACTGCAAAATCGCTTGTGTTACTAGTTTTTTTGTCATATTGATTGACCTCCTAGCGCATCACGTACTGTTTGCATATCTTTGTCACCGCGCCCTGATAAACAGATAACGACTAGCTGATCTTCTTTCATTTCTTTCGCTAACTGCACTGCATAATAAACAGCGTGTGCACTTTCAAGAGCCGGAATAATTCCTTCTACACGTGAAAGTAATTGCACCGCTTCAAGTGCCTGTTGATCTGTAACGGAATCGTACTGTACGCGCTGGATATCAGCCAAATGGCAGTGCTCAGGTCCTACTGCAGGATAATCGAGACCAGCGGAGATGGAGTGCGCTTCTTGAATAAATCCGTCATCGTCCTGCAATACGTACATGTAGGCACCGTGTAAAACGCCTTCTTGTTTACCCGCAATGGCTGCTGCATGTTTGCCTGTTGAAATTCCGCTACCAGCAGCTTCTACTCCGTACAACTTTACATCTTGATCATCAACGAACGGATGGAACATACCAATCGCATTACTGCCGCCACCAATGCAAGCGACGACTGCATTAGGTAGACGTCCTTCATGTTCTACAATTTGCCTACGTGTTTCATCACCAATAACGCGCTGGAAATCACGAACGATTTGTGGGAATGGATGCGGACCCAATGCTGATCCAAGTATATAATGTGTATCTTCTACATTGGAAACCCAGTAGCGCAATGCTTCATTGACCGCATCTTTCAATGTACCTGAACCTTTGTCAACAGAAACCACTTTTGTACCGAGTAGTTCCATGCGGAAAACGTTTAGTTCTTGACGACGGATATCTTCTTTACCCATGAATACAACGCATTCAAGGCCGAGTAGCGCGCAAGCTGTAGCTGTCGCCACACCGTGTTGACCCGCTCCAGTTTCTGCTACAACTTTTTTCTTGCCCATACGCAACGCTAGTAACGCCTGGCCAAGAGAGTTATTAATCTTATGTGCACCTGTATGATTCAAATCTTCACGCTTCAAATAAATTTTTGCACCACCAGCATGCTTCGTCAACCGCTCTGCAAAAAACAGGGGAGTTTCACGACCTACAAACTCTTTCAAATAATAATCCAGTTCCTTTGAAAACGCAGGATCTAGCTGTGCTTCTTCGTAAGCAGTTTCCAACTCCTGCAATGCAGTCATAATGGTTTCCGGAACGAACTGTCCTCCAAATTTACCGTAGCGTCCTTTAGTTTCTGTTGTCATGATGATCTCTCCTACCCTTCGCTGTATGAATGAACGCCTGAATGCGTTCTGAATCTTTTTGCTTCTCTATCTCCACTCCACTTGACACGTCAACCATATATGGATTCACTTGCCCGAGCGCTTCCTGCACATTGCCTGCATGCAGTCCACCGGCTAAAATAATTTGCTCTTTTGATACCCCTACATCTTCAAGTAATGACCAGTCGAACGTCTTACCACTACCGCCTTTGTATTCAATACCTGGTGTATCGAATAAATAATAATCCACGTCATAGGTAGCAGCGAGTTTTACGTCATCTTCACTTGTAATAGCAAGTGCTTTTATAGAAGGTAACCCCACTTGTTTAATGAAAGCCGGAGTCTCATCTCCATGGTACTGGATGTAATCCAATGGCACTTCATTAAATATCTTAAGTAGCTGCTCTTTCGTTTCATCAACAAAGACTCCGATCTTTAATACGGACGGTGGAATGAGTTTCGCCAATTTCTGTGCTTGCTCTAGCGTTACTTCCCTGCGGCTTGGTGCAAATACAAAACCTATAGCATCTGCGCCTGCATTTACAGCCGCTTGTACATGTTCCGGTTTCATCAGTCCGCAAATCTTTACTTTTGTCATGGGCGATTCACGTGTTTTTCTACTTGTAATGCTTGCAGGGCTTCTTTTACTGAATCACTGCGCATCAAAGATTCTCCGACAAGTACTGCACTAGCTCCAGCTTTTGCCGCACGTTCTGCATCCTTAGGTCCCCAGATCCCGCTTTCACTGATGAACACACGCTCTTCATCAAACGGGAAGTGTGACGCAATCCGTTCCGTCTGCGCTAAATCTACCTCGAATGTGTGCAGATCACGGTTGTTGACACCGATAATTCTCGCATCGATTGACAATGCGCGTTGCAACTCGTCCGTGTTATGCACTTCCACTAGCACATCCAAACCTTCTTCGTTGGCATACGTATACAGACTTCCGAGTGTTTCGTCATCGAGTGCAGCCACTATTAATAAAATAACGGATGCACCTGCGCTTTTCGCTTGGTCAATCTGAATTTTATGGATGATAAAGTCTTTACATAACAATGCGATGGGTACAGCATCCGCCACTGCAGACAAGTCTTCAAATGATCCTTTGAAGAATTCCTTATCAGTTAATACTGAAATACACGCAGCACCCGCTTCATAATAAGCTGTCGCTTGTTCAACCGGATTTGCACCTTCTGCAATCAAACCTTTGGAAGGCGATGCACGTTTCATCTCAGAAATAACTTGCAGTTTTTTCGCTTTTACCAACGTCTGATAGAGTGACGGACGTGTAATCTCCCGTTCTGGAAATGTCACGTTACTTGCTAGCAAATGATCCACTTCTATTTTCTTCTGTGCAATAATCTTATCTAAAATCGTCATTGGATAACCGCCTTTTGCCGAATCTTTTCGCTGAATGCGACGATGGCATCTAGTTTTTCTAGCGCCTTACCTGATAGAATACTTTCAGTAGCTACTTTCACACCTTCTTGAATTGTGGAAACTTGGCCATTTGCAAATAAACCAATTCCCGCATTCAACACCACTGTATCGAACTTTGGCCCACGTTCTCCACTTAAGATTGAACGGGTAGTTGCGGCATTTTCTACTGCATCTCCACCTTTAATTGCCGACAACGGTGCATATTCTAGCCCTACGTCATCCGCAGTCAATGAAAATGGAATTAAATCACCATGATCGAGAAGTACGAATTCGTTCTGGCCCGCAAGAGATGCCTCATCCATTCCGCCTGCCCCACTTACAACAATCGCTCTCTCCCGCCCTAACATCCGGAGTACTGATGCGTATTCCATGATGAAATCCGGACGATTAATACCGGTAAATTGAGTTTCAAGTGATACAGGATTCGTCAAAGGTCCAACCAAATTGAAGATCGTTGTCTTACCAATTTTGTTGCGTATAGTGCCAATCCGTTTCATTTTCGGATGAACAGCGGGCGCGAATAAGAATGCAATTCCTTGTTGTTCCAGTAAGTTTTGCATTTCCGATATCTGGAAGTCGGAATGAATGCCAAGTGCATCTAGGACATCCTGACTTCCCGATGCGCTGGAGATTTTACGGTTACCATGTTTCGCAACCCGGACCCCAGCACCCGCCAAAACAAATGCAGCCGTCGTACTAATATTGAATGTATTGACTCCATCTCCACCCGTTCCGCAGTTATCTAGATAACGTGCTTCTTTCGGTGTTAAGTCATTTGCATATGACTTCATAACGAACGCCAATGCCGCTAGTTCATGTGAAGTTTCACCTTTTTTCGATAACGCGATCAAAAACTGTGCAATGAGATTTTCATCAGTTGCTTCATTGAACATCAGCTCGGCAGCTTCTTTCATCTCTTCATACATCAGGTGGCGTTGCTTCTCTACTATGCTTAAAAACTTCTCCATACTCATCTCTTCCCTTCTCGTCTAGATGTTCACTTGATCGTTCGGCACGGCTTGAACCTAGGCAATCACTTTGTCATTTCCGTTGCTTCTAGTAAAGAACGGGCTTTATTGGACGTTTCTTTATATTCTAATGAAGGTACAGAAGCCTCTACTATCCCGGCACCTGCCTGAATATACGCTTTGCCTTCTTTTACAAGCATTGTACGAATCGTCAATGCGAAGTCGATATTCCCGTTTAGACCAATGTACCCGATGGCGCCACCGTAAATTCCGCGATGCTGGTCTTCTAGTTCATCAATCATATCCATAGCAACCGATTTAGGGGAACCTGTTACAGTGCCTGCTGGCATTGTCGCTTTCAGTGCATCCAACGCATGTAAGCCTGGTGCAAGGTCACCCGTCACCTCAGAAACTAAGTGCATAACATGTTCATAGCGAACTGTTTCCAAGTAATTTGAGACTTCAATCGTTTCGGGACGACAGACTTCTTGCAATTCTTTCTTGCTTACTTCCACTAACATGTCGTGTTCAGACAGCTCTTTCGGATCATGGCGTAATTCTATTTCGAGTGCTTTGTCTTCCGCTTGATCTCGTCCTCTTCTGCGTGTGCCCGCAATCGGATTTGTTAATACTTTATCTCCAGTAACACGTACAAGACTTTCGGGTGACGTTCCGATTACCGTATGATCTTCGAACTCCATGTAATACATATATGGAGATGGATTGCGGCGGCGCAGTTTACGATACAACGCAAATGGGTCACCTGTAATATCTGCTTCAAAGCGACGTGACAAAACGACTTGTTCCGCCTGTCCTTCCTTAATCGCATCAATAACAATTTGGACACGACGCTCAAACTCTTCTTTAGAGATGGTACAACGATAATCAGAAAGAGAAACACTATCCTCTTTATCGACGGAACCATTCACAATCATGTCTTCGATAGCGTCCAAGTCAGGCGCTTCGTATACCGGATTGATTTCTGTATGCAGTAACGTCACTTCGTGCAATTGATGGTCATAGATGACGATGGTGTCATAAATATTAAAGTAGACATCCGGCACCTGAAGATCATCAGCTGTTCTCTGTTCATCATTTCTAGCTGCGCCGTATCCTACATAACCAACCGCGCCGCCTGTAAACGGAAATCCTGCATCTTCCGTAATACGAGGCATGAGGCGCTTCAATAAAGTATAGAGATCCCCTTCGTGCGTATATGTTCTATTCGTTGAGTAGACGATCTCTTCTACTACACCATCCCGACCACGATAGGCTTTTTGGGGATTCAGTCCAATGAATGAATACCGCCCTGACCCATCTGCTTGCGAAGAACTCTCCAACAGGAATTTATGATTTCCTTTCAATCTTCTAAATATCAAAATAGGGGTTAAGGAATCTCCTTCAATCTTTCGCGTCGTTACCCGTAAGTTCTTCTGCTCTGTCATCATGATCATTCTCCTCTTCTCTATGGACTGTTGTATAATTCGTATGGTTAAATAGAAAAAGCCCTCTGCAAACAGAGCCAGTTAGCCTGTTGCAGAGGACGATTATGTAACCGCGTTGCCACCTCAAATTGAAGCGCCAAAGCACTCCCACTTTATGTGTTTTCACACTGCCCTTAACGCGGGCAAACGTCTGTTTTTTATCAAAACAGCTGCCATAAGTCCATTCACGAACGATGTGTATCAGTTTTCACCAGCCACTGATTCTCTAGGAAGCACATGCAATCGTTACTCTTCTTATTCCTATCTTTTCGCTATTCTCTTCTCTGCTAACTCATCTCATCTGCCGGGACGATTCCGCTATCGAAACCTTCTGTCCATCTAGTTATTATATTTATCTTAATATGCTGAATCTTTAATGTCAACAATTTCTTACGGGAAAAATGCTATAATTAGCTTAGTGTAACAAGTGCGGGAGGAGAATCTATATGCGGATCAATAAATTTCTAAGTGGTGCAGGTATTGTATCCAGACGAGGTGCAGATCAGTGGATTGCTGACGGTCGTGTGAAAATCAACGGACAACTCGCGGAACTCGGAAGTAAAGTCGAGGCAGGCGATCAAGTAGAAGTCGATGGCAAGCTAGTCGAACAAGAAGAGCAGTTAGTGTATATTGCACTTAATAAACCAGTAGGTATCACTAGTACAACAGAACGTCATATTGAAGGTAATGTTGTAGACTTTGTTAACCACCCATTACGTATTTTCCACATCGGACGTTTAGACAAAGATTCCGATGGTTTATTACTATTAACGAACGATGGCGATATCGTCAATGAAATCCTAAGGGAAGAATATGGTCATGAAAAGGAATACATCGTGACTGTGGACAGTCCACTAACTGCCTCATTTATTTCACAAATGGAAAATGGAGTGAAGATTCTCGATACCGTAACGAAACCTTGTACGGTGAAAAAACTCGGCCCTAAAACTTTTTCTATTATATTAACGCAAGGTTTAAATCGTCAAATCCGCAGAATGTGCGCAGCGCTCGGCTATCATATACGCCGCTTGCAACGTGTGCGGATACTTACTATTGAATTGGGTGATCTTCCAATTGGTGAATGGCGTGAATTAACAGATGCAGAGCGAAAGAAGTTGTTCAAAACACTTCATTACGAACCAAAAAGATAAAAGATCATGGAGGCCCCCTAAAGCTTCCATGGTCTTTTTTCTATGCAACGCTCTACTATTTACAACAGATCTAATAACCTATGAATATCCCCCTCCAAAAAATAGTCCAAAACTCTCTCATTTGTGCTATAATCAGACAGTTGCTATATCTATTTCTACCTATTAGGTATTTTTAAATAATTTCATAAACTTCTACTTTCAAATTAAGGACTATTCTATTTACCTAACTTTTTTAAAAGAAAGGTTGTGCATATATGTCGTTACAAACTACTAGTATTTCTTCACATTTATCCACACTACTAGATGAAAAGTTCTCCATCTCACTCATCGACTTAAGTGGCCATCTCATCTATGTAAATCAGAACTTTTGTGAGCTGACAGGCTATAGGGAAGATGAGTTAATAGGTAGAACGTGGGGAAAGTTAAATAGAGAGGTTTCTATTAAAGAGACTCTTCACATGCTTACAGAACACTTTATCCATAATGCCATCTATCAAGAATCTATACAGATTTACTCCAAGTCGGGTACAGTACACTGGTTGGATATTACGATTGTACCCATGTATGATGATGCAGGAAACTTAACGGGTTATCTCTCTCTTGATATTGATGTAACTGGATCAAAACTGGTCTCAAACAAATACGTCAAAACACGTGCAGACTTACAAAATTTTAAATATGCACTGGATGAATCAGCAGTAGTGGTTATTACCAATCCGCAAGGAGTCATTACATATGTCAATGACCATTTCTGTGTTCTTTCGGAGTACTCACATGAGGAACTGATCGGCAAAACACATCGGGTAGTCAACTCGGGTACACATTCTAAAAGCTTCTTTGCGGATATGTGGGACACGATTCGGTCGGGTCGAGTATGGAGAGGCGTGATCCGTAATAAATCTAAGTTTGGAAAGTTTTATTGGGTCCATACTACTATCGTTCCGTTCATTGGTCCCGATGGTAAGCCGTTTCAATACATTTCCATTCGTCAAGATGTGACATCTCAGATGGAAGCGGAAAAGTCATTGGAATTGGCATTAAAAAATGATTTTACTATGACCGTAAAAAATCTTCAAAATGCTATATTTAAATACTCTTTTGATGAAAATAATCAAATCAATATTACATTACTAGAAGGAAAAGTAGCCGAACAACTTGGCGTCACCGCAAATACACTTAATCAGCTCATCTCCAATAATACCTTTCACTTGTCTACATTTAAGCGACAGCTTCTTGGGGCTTTACTTGGCCGGGTTGGACAGTTTGAAATTGACTATCAGTCCAGAACCTTTCTAGTTTATCTCTCTCCTATTTTTGAAGGTGAGAATGTAGTCGAAGTTGTCGGTACCGCCAGTGATATTACCGATCGGAAAGAAGCTGAACGTTTAGTCGAACATATGGCATTTCACGACCATCTAACTGGATTACCAAATAGAAGGTTGCTGAAACAGACAGTAGAAGACTTGATTGAGTCCCGTGCAAATAACCAGGAACCTTTCGCTCTTCTTTATATGGACTTGGATCGATTTAAGAATATCAATGATTCTATGGGCCATTATGTAGGTGATCAACTACTTAAAGCGGTTGGTAGAAGATTACAAACGCTCGTTAGACAAAATGACTTGGTCGGTCGACTTAGTGGAGACGAATTTCTTATATTGTGTTCTTCTATGACGAAACAAGGTGCCCAAATGGTCGCCCAGCGAATCGTCGATGAAGTATCAAAATCCTTCCTTATCGATTACTTAGAAATCTTTATTGCACCAAGTATCGGAATCAGCATGTTTCCAGACGATGGGGCAGAATACGATACGCTTATTCGTAATGCGGATTCTGCTATGTATTTAGCCAAACAATCGGGTAAAAGTACCTATCAATTTTTCACAGAAGAGCTTTATAAAGACTTAATGGAACGAACGTTAATTGAGATGGAATTACGTCAAGTACTCCATAAAAAAGAATTGTCATTGCATTACCAACCACAATATGAATTTAACACAGGAAATATAATTGGTGTAGAAGCATTGGTACGTTGGCAACATCCTTCTAGAGGTATGATACCTCCCGGACAATTCATATCTATAGCAGAAGAAACTGGCATGATTCTATCGATTGGTTTGTGGGTGCTAGAGACTGCTTGTAGACAGGCGAAAGAGTGGCAAGACTTAGGCTACACTTCACTATTAATGAGTGTAAATGTTTCGTTACGTCAGTTTAAAAGTATTAGTTTCGTGGCAGATGTTAAAGACACACTTCATAAAACGGGCCTGCAACCACAATATTTGAATATTGAAATTACAGAGAGTATGACATCTGACGTGGACTATTGCCAAAGTATTTTACAAGAGCTGCGTGCTATCGGCATTAAAATTAGTATCGATGATTTCGGAACAGGCTATTCTTCATTAAGTTATTTATCTAAGTTTCCTCTGACCCATCTTAAAATTGATCAATCTTTTGTCAGAGACCTGCATTCAAATTCGGTTATTGTCAAAGCTATTATTGATTTGGCTAAGAACTTACATTTACGAGTAATTGCTGAGGGAGTCGAAACTTGCGAACAGGCCGAATTTCTCAAGAAACTTGAATGTGATGAAGCACAAGGTTTCTTGTATTCCCGCCCCGTACCCCCTAACGAACTTTTACAGTTACTTATTAATATAAAATCGTAAAATGTAGCCAGCAGACAGACGTCTGTTGGCTATTACTAGTATATATGATTGTCAGTAAATTACATTTCCATCACAGTACTACTAGAAATATTATTCTTCCTATTAATTTTGTGCTATAGTTTTCTTTATATTTCAATTCTATTGACATACATAGATATCTACAGGGAGAGATGTGAATGCGTTCTACACAAATGCGGTATTCAATTACTGCGTTAGCCGGATTTCAATGGTTGTTCTTTATGTTCGCCAATACAGTTGTAATCCCTATTTCAGTCGGTACTGCTTTTGAGCTTGAGCAAATAGAAATTGTTTCTGCTATACAGCGCTCATTTATTTTTACGGGAATAGCTTGTTTACTGCAAGGAGCATTTGGACATCGATTGGCATTGATGGAAGGTCAGTCAGGTTTATGGTGGGGCGTAGTACTCAGCTTGGCCGGAACTGCGAGTGCAATGGGCTTAAGCTTAACTACAGTTGGAGGTAGTATTGCAGTAGGTGCCATGATTTCCGGTGCACTGGTAGCTACACTTGGCATGCTCGGCATGGGTGATATTCTGAAGAAATGGTTTACACCTACTGTCATGTTCGTGTTTTTACTATTGTTGGCTAATCAGTTGATTACCATTTTCTTAAAAGGAATGATTGGTCTCAATGACGGTGAATTCATCAGTTTATCGAAAACTATATTTTCATTCGCTCTAGCGGGTCTGACAATTCTGGTTCATGTGAAAGGAAAAGGAATCATCAGTAGCTTAAATTTGCTTATCGGTATGACGGTCGGTTGGATTAGTGCTGTGCTGATTTTTCCGCAAGTAGCTACTGAAACGATAAAAACCACACCGTTTATCCAATGGTTTCCTTGGGGTGAACCGACACTTGAGATCGGTATCGTAATTACAGTGGTCATTACAGGTTTATTGAATACGACGAATACAATCGCTACCCTAAAAGGTGCGGAAGATATATATGAAAAAGAAACTACTAAAACTCAGTATAAAACTTCATTTCTCATTACAGGTGGAATGAATATCGGAGCAGGTGCGTTAGGCCTCGTTCCGTATGCACCTTATGCATCATCTATCGGCTTTCTGCAGTCTAGCGGAATAAAGGACAGAGCTCCATTCTTTCTCGGGTCCATACTGTTTATCATACTCGGACTCGTACCACCGTTAAGTGCATTTTTTTCGACAATCCCTCAAAGCGTCGGAAACACGGTATTATTTGTAGCATATTTACAGTTATTCCGGTCTGCTTTGCGCAACGTGGAAGGATTAACATTCGAACCTAAAACTATCTATCGGGTCGCATTACCTGCACTTCTTGGGTTATCCATCATGACACTGCCAGCCACTGTGTTTTCTTCACTTCCTGAGCTCATTCAACCTCTATTATCAAGCGGGTTGCTAGTAGGCATCTTGGCTGCACTCTTGATGGAATTAATTTTCTGGATTGCTCAGCGATTCAGTCATTCTACGTGAATAAAATTCAGTTCTGATTTACATGATCAGGGCTGTTTGTATGTATAGACTAAGAAACGCTCTGCTTTGTCGTGAATTTGCAAATGTGAAATCGGAATCTCCGCTATTTTTTCGAATAATGGGTGACGATGCAAGAAATAAACATATTCATCAGTCGGATAATATAGAATGATTTCCAATGTACGAGGGGATTTTTCAACTGACTTTACAATCCGCTGAACTACAGTTCGAAAAATATCCAAAGAAAATGGATTAAAAAAGTAGAACGTCACGGCATCTGCCGGAATGATGTAACTCTCCGCTATACAGCATTCAAATGAAATAGATCCCGGTCTCTTAGGAAAGGCTTGCCGATAATCCATTAAGTTGCTCATTGCATTTTGGTGTAACACACTATTCATTTCAATACCTATCGTGTCCAAACAAAAGAGGTGATTTACGTAAAAAGGTACTCTTCCTTTTCCACAGCCATAGTCGATCAAGCTTCCCTCTTTTAGGAGGTCATGTTCGGCAAATAAATAGTCTAGCACCTCATAAGGTGTTGCTTCATAACGATTATAATGGGAAGACTGATGATTCCACTCTCTAATACCAAGTGTTTGGATGTGTAAGCGTTTATCCATAGAGTGCTCCAGCATGGCTCTATCCCCTTCCTAGTGATCTGATAGTAAAGAAAACCTCGACATATTACTCATGCCGAGGTTCATCGGAAACGACGATGGTCTTATTACGTCCTGTACGTTTGGCTTCATACAGACTTTGATCAGCCAACTCAATAAGTCGGGCCGGATGGTTTGCATGAAGTGGATAAGAAGCTACCCCGGCTGAAATTGTAATGACTTCACCGCAAGGACTGACTGTGTCTTCCAACTTTTCACGAAGACGTTCCGTGGTCAGATAAGCCGTAACTTTATCCGACTTCGGTAATAAGATGACGAATTCTTCTCCACCGTAGCGGCAACAAATATCTTGCTCACGAATTGTTCGTTGCATCAAGTCCGCCAAGTAAATCAGTACTTTATCACCAACCGCATGACCGTAGCGATCATTGACACGTTTAAACTTATCTATATCAAAAATAATTAGAGCGAATGGCGTTCCTTCGTCTACCCATTGCCTCATATAGCTATCCATCATGCGGCGATTCGGTAACTTCGTTAAAGGATCAGTTGTTGATTCGTGAATGAAGTAGTTCATCTCGTTTTTGAAGTAATCCAAACTATGTAACATAGCTCCTTTTAATTGTCTTGCTTCATAGTACCAATCGGAGATCATCTCCATTTTTTCTTTTTGATCAGACTCTGTACTGCTTTCTGTATAGTATGCCAACTTTTGAAGAGGTAAAGCAATCTTTCTTGAAAAATATCTAACCAAGAAAAACGAAAGAAGTAGTAACGGCAGAGATTTCAATGCCATTTCTAGCACCATTTCTCTCGCTGGAGCAATAGAAGTGTCCAGTTGTGTTTGCGAGACGATTCCCCATTCGGCAATAGGAATATAGGCATATCCGGCTAACATGGCTATTCCTTTTGTGTTGATTAGCTGTGTATAATTACTTTCTCCTGCAATTACTTTCTGAACCGCTGGATTGCTCGTAACATTCTCATTCAAGCGCTCTTTTTCTTGATGATAAATAAGTTTCCCGGCATAATCTACTACATAAACATATGAACCATTTTCATAATAATGGCTTCCTAAAAGTTTCTCTAATATATTGGGCTTATTTAGATAGATAGCTCCTCCTAAAAACCCCTTATACTCGCTACCTTCAAAGAGTGGGACGCTGATGAATATAATCGGCTCTCCTTCAATTCCAACGTAAGGCTGAGAGATTATTTTTCGCTTTTCCTTCAGAGCTTGTATTGCCCCAATTGACGTCAACTTCTCCCCAAGCAACTCAAGGCTCGGAGTGGACGTACTTAGTAGGATCCCTTCTGTAGAAACAATCGCAACGGAATCAAATGTATTTGTTTCCAATCTAATCCGCTCTGTCAACGCATTCATTTGCATTTGTGAAGAAGGTTCCTTAAGTAGCGGAACCACGATTTCTGCATTAACTTCTAATGTGTTTAATATTTCACGTAAATACGTATCTGTAGTAGAAGTCAATTTTTGGACATATGCGTAGTTCGTTTCGAGAGTTGACTTTATTAAGTTTTTTTTATGCACTTGATATGCCACCGTAGTACTCGTTAGAAAGGTCAACACAATTGCCAGTATTGCCACGACTTGAATCAAGGTTTTCAAGGACCATCTCATTTGTTTCCCATACTCCTTTTCCCTGTGGTGCTATCCTCCTATTATACCACAGAGCGAAGAGATGTTATGAGATTTTCTTCATTTTTAATACAATATATACCAGTAATTAAAATGTATTCCCCCCTCTTATCGACATTTCTTAATAGGAAATACCTACTCTGAATCCCTTATGATTTTGTTTCGATAGTTCATTATAAGCGAACGCAGCAGTATCACCGGTGGAGATCTGGGTGCCGTTAATCGGTAAGTACTCTCTTTCCGTCCGATAATTGCCGCTTGCTTCCCCATCTGGTAAATAGGTTGGGCATACTATCGTCCAATCTAAGCCGGAATCTTTCAACATAGTAAATACTTTATGGTGCTCCTCCGCCGCAAATGTCAATTTACGATGGGATTCATTCGATTGATAGCGTAACTTGGACGGTTCTGTTCGACTATTCAATATTCCTGCCGTCCCAATTGTGACGATTCTTTCGATGCCATATTCTTTCATCCCTTCAATAATGGCTTGCATTGCTTCTGTTAATGTAGTGGTTTTGTCAGTGCCCAGTGCACTGACGACTGCATCGGCACCCGCCATTGCTTTTTTTACTGCATCGGGGTTCCGTACGTCTCCTGCAATGATCGTCAGTTTTTCTTGAGGTTCGCACTTCTCAGGTGATCGAACCAATGCCGTGATCTCATGTCCGTCAGTTAATGCACGGCGAACAATCTTACTACCTGTTCGGCCTGTTGCGCCAAATAGTACAATTTTCATCTACTATATCTCCTATCGTTTATTCATGTTAGAAACTCTTCATGTTTCATGTTCGTGCATCACGTCAAATATGATTGATACATCGTGAATAGTATACGATGCTTTTACTACTTTAATATGTTGTAAGCTTGGCCCAACGTTGCAGTGCGTAAACTCCACGCTGGAAGAATGTCAGGCTATTTTGGTATTCTTCTACATCCAGAGTGTATAACGCATCTTCGTTATTCCATATCCTATCAAAATACGCATTGATTTCATCGGTCAGCTCGCTGTCTGTAGGTGCTATAATTCGTAAATTCGCCTCCAGGTTATAATCACGCAACGTGCGCTCCGTTATATTGGAGGAGCCGTTCGTAATATACGTTTTGTCTGCGGTCTGAACCGTTACCAACTTGGTGTGATATTGACCAATTACGGTATTGTACCAACGCACGTTAATTTTATCATCTGTATTTTCCCTAATCTCTTGGACGACCGGGCGATTAGGTAAACCAGATTTTTTACTACCAAATGAGTTTTCATTCGGATCTAAGACAATCTCCACATTGACCCCACGATTAGCTGCTTCCTCTAACGGACGGATCACTTCCTGCTCTGAAAGATAAAACATCCCCATACGGATCACATCGTCTTTCTTTGCTTTTTCAATATCACTCACCAAGGCATCCATAACCTTGCTTTCGGTCAAGTACTGAACTTGATAAGGTCCTTTTTGTTCTTCCGCTTGAATACGTGGCAACTTTCCACCCGATGAATATTGAAGCACAGCTTCCTCCGATTCCAATATGTCATTCTGAATTGGACCTTGCACTTTGAATGCCACATTACCGTGTCGCCCACTAGCTGCGTGAGGATTAGAGGATGTAACTAATGCCGCTTGATCTGTCACGAGTGTTTTCCGATGATTTGCTTTCACGTTCAACAACTTCAAATAAGATGAAAGTTTCACATCAGGCGCATCACTTGCTAGGAAGTTAGGAAAACGATTTTTTCCGTTAAAATCAAACCACTGAAGAAAGATACGGTATCCACCTGAGTATAGAGGCATTGAATCACGTAATGGTTCCAAATCTGTATATACTACTTGTACACCCGCCTTTTCCAATGCTTTAAACCATTCAGACTCATAGGATTCATAGCCGGTATTTACTGGATCAGTTATGTAGACAATCGGCATGTCCGGAAATTCTTTCTTTTTCTTGACGAGTACATCCGTTAGTTGGTCTGCAATTTGAGGAAAGTCTTCTTTTTCATCATAGTAGTCGTCCATTAAAAAGAAGTCGAGTACAATAAACTCTTTCGCATCTTCAATCATTCGAAATACTTCATCGAAAATACGTAATTCTGATTTATAGTGATCTTTCGACTTCGTCTTGGAGTACGTTAAATCATAAATGAACTCCACATTTTCTACTTGATGAAGTTCTCCTTTATAGGAAATACCGGGTGGCAATGGCTTATACGTGTGCCAAAGCATAACACCCATGTAGAGCAATGCAACGAAAAGTAATGCATAGGAAGCTATACGCTTTTTGGTCATTTTGCGTTTCTCTGTCGCCACAAGCTTTCTCCCCCTTTCTCTAGCTCTTTTTATGTACATGTTTCTAAACGTTTCGCATTGCGATATGACATGTACTATAATATTCCCGCTCGATCTTGCAATAAACTGTATAGATTATCATTAATTCATTGAAATATAAGGTCGTTCAGCATGCCACTCGATCGTTACAGGAACTTGAAACGTTTCTGATAGCAATTCATCTGTCAAAACTTCTTTTTTAGGGCCATTGGCTACAACTTTTCCTTCTTTCAGTAATAGTACATGGGTAATTTCGGGCACGAGTTCTTCTATATGATGTGTGACATAAACGAGATGCACATTCTGTTTTGCAGCTATTTCAAGCGAATCAAGAAATTGCTCTCTTGCCAAAACATCCAACCCAGAACACGGCTCATCCAAAATCAATAGTTCTGGATCACCCATCAAAGCGCGTGCGATCAGCACACGACGTTTTTCACCTTCAGAAAGAAGTCTGAATTTCTTTCCTTTCACATGGTTTAAACGAAAATCCTTTACTAAATAATCGGCACGTATCCAGTCTTCTGCTTTAATTTCATCATAAATGCCGAAGCTCGCATATTTACCACTGATGATAATTCGCTCTATCGATTCATTCCAGAAGTAATCAGAGAATTTTTCCAATGAACTACTGACAAAGCCGATCTTTTTACGTAATTTAGGTAAATATGCGCTTCCAAACTGTTTGCCTAGCACCTCTACTTCACCACTGGAAGGGATTTCATATGTAGAAATAATGGATAATAACGATGTCTTACCCGAGCCATTCAAGCCAAGCATCCCCCACTGCTGCCCTTGCTCAATTTCCCAAGTTATACCTTGCAAGATTTGATTATCGTCTCTATTAAATTGAACGTCTTTAACTTTTACAATCGCCACACATATTCTCCTCTCTGTGATAAAAGACCGGTTCGTGCTAAACGCTACGAACCGGCCTTTTCTATTTGTTCTTTTCTTTCTCTACTTCAATATACTTTTTCTTTTCTAGCTCTTGATATTTTCTATCGTTTTTCTCTTTTATTCTTCTTGCCCTTTCTGCTTCTCTGCGTGCTCTCTTTTCTTTTTCACTTTCTTTCCGTTTACGTTTTTTCTTGACTTCGCCTTCTACATGTTCAAATTGGCGAATATCTGTCGGTCTGACTGTAATCGGTTCCCTGGCTAGTAGCTTTGCCAATGAGAAGATCAGTAATAGAAGAAGTAAGGTAAACGGCAAGGCAGACACAAGTGATGCTGATTGCAAAGCTTCCAACCCACCTGCATACAATAATGCAGCCGCAATTGCAGTCATTAGGAATCCCCAGATGAACTTTACAATTAATGGAGGGAATAAACTGCCACGCGTTGTCATACTTGCTAGAATATACGTTGCTGAGTCAGCGGACGTAATCAAAAATGTGAAAATTAACACAATCGCCAAGAACGATACGAGGCCCGTCATCGGCAAGTGTTGAAGCGTCGCGAAAATAGCTGACGTGACATCCTTGTCTACTTCTTGTGCGATTTGTGTACCATTACGCAAATCACTGTATAGTGCAGTTCCACCGAGTGTCGCAATCCACATACAAGAAAAGGCTGGTGGAATGACCATCACACCCATGATGAATTCTCTAATTGTTCGTCCCTTCGATACACGTGCAACGAATGCACCTACGAAAGGAGACCAAGCGATCGTCCAAGCCCAGTAGAAAATAGTCCAATCTTTCACCCACGTGCCGCCTTGATAAGGCTGAAGACGCAAACTGTACGTAATGAAATTATTAATATAATCTCCAATCGCCAGCGTAAAGGTTTCCAATATAAATACTTTCGGTCCTACCAAAAAGAAAAATAGTAATAATGCAATCGCCATACCCAAGTTAAAGTTACCTAGATATGCAATACCTTTACTTAGGCCTGAAGCTGCGGACGTCATGTATGCCGCGAACACTACGGCAATGATCAGCAGTTGAATCGTAAACGTACTCTTAATATTAAAGACATACTCCAGTCCACCACTCATCTGTAAAACACCCATGCCAAGCGAAGTAGCAATACCCATGACAGTTGCTATTACCGCAAATGAATCGATACCTGTCTTCACGTGACGATTACTTCCGATCAAAGGCTCAAGCGCCGTTGAAATCAAACCGTCCTTCTTTTTCCGGAACTGGAGAAACCCAATAACCAGTCCTACTATACCAAAGATGGCCCATTGTGAAATGCCCCAGTGGAAGAAAGAATACCCCATCGCAACGCGTGCTGCCTCTTCCGTATGTGATTCAATACCTGCAATAGGCGACTTGAAATAGTGACTCATTGGTTCCGCCACACCCCAGAACACTAGCCCTACGCCGAAACCGGCAGAAAAGAGCATGCCAATCCACGTGAAAAATGGATATTCTGGGCGTTCTGAATCTCCACCCAAACGAATAGCTCCAAATTTACTAATTGTCAATCCAACTAAAAAAATAATGACAATAAATACAGCAAGTAAATAGAACCATCCAAAGTTATCTGTCGTGAAATGAAAAAGCCTTTCGGCAACCACACCAAACCGTCCAGGTATAGTCGCTCCTAATACGACGAGCATAAGGATAAATACGGCAGAAATAGAGAACACGGGATTTTTCCAGAACTTTTTGTCCAAACTTATCGACTCCTAGTGTTCATTTGGTAACTCTCTCACTACACTCTTTACCCCGATTTCCAGAGATATAACGTACTTCTGCCTATATAAATAACAGAATTAGAAATTACCAAATAGATTATAACAGTCTATATTACACATCAAAAAAGACATCTTCAAGAGAAAATGCCTTTTTCCATATGTATTCAGTGTGCTTCATTCTCTATTCCGTACGACCAGTGCAAGGCTTGTAGAAAAATTTCGCTTAATTCTTTCTTAGGGATTGCCAGGTGACGTGAAATCCGCTCTACTGATTCCCAATTGAAGTGCTCTACTGCTTCTATTAGTTCCATGTAAGGGCTCATTTCAGTCGGCTTGCCATTTAACGTATCCATAATGACATCAGATAAAGAAAGTAGTGGCAAAACATCTTCCCATTTACGCTGCATCACTGCGTCAATTAATGAAAACATACCTGTAAGAAAATATTCGTCTTTATTTGGTTTTCTTTTATACTTCGCTAGCAGTTCACATGCCCGTGCGCGACGAAGTGATAATTCAATCAGTGCTTTAACACGACCATCTCGTAGACCTTGACCTAACTCATGCAACATCAAAACTTGTAGCCATTTCTTTGTCTCATTTAACCCGATCATCATAATCGCTTGCTTAATGGAGCTGATTTGGCGCGGTATATCGAAGGCTAATGAGTTTATAAAGCGTAATAATTTATAGGAAATCGATACATCGCGCATGATTAAATCGGATAGCTGATTGATAGACTGGGAATCATTTTGGAAATATTTAATAATTTGCAAATGGATTAATGTATCAGATGGAATTTCCGCACCTTTAATAATGTCGGGTTTTGCGAAAAAATAGCCTTGAAACAAATCATAACCACTCTTCAATGCAAGCTGGTAATCAGCCTCCGTCTCAACTTTTTCTGCTAATAAGGTGATCGATGGATAGTTTTTCAAAAATGCGACGATGTGATGTTTCTCCGCTATACTCGTTTGCATGAAATCTACTTTAATAATGTCCACGAGTTCAAATAACTGAGAATATGTAACATATTGTTCTTGTAAAATAAAATCATCCAGCGCCAGCGTAAATCCTGCTTCCTTAAACATCTGTAGCCGACGTAACAAAGCAGACGTTATTTCCACGTCTTCCAGAATCTCAATCACTACCTGATCAGGGTTCAGACTCATAAATACATCCTGCGCAAGTAGTTCGCCTGAAAAATTTATGAACGAACGCACACCACTCGTCACCTGATCTATTCCAACGGAGAGAAAAGTATTGATCAATAAACCGATTGTAGCCTGCTCAGGATTTATATCGGGAAAGAAGTTTTCTTCGCTATTTCGATACAATAGTTCATATGCATAAATCTCTCCTGATCGATTTAAGATTGGCTGTCTTCCGATAAATATGGAGTAATCATCCATCTATTCCATCTCCGTGTTTCATTTGAACGTCCCCTTCATTATATATATTCATCTTAGGGTATTACTGAAGCTACATATTCCCACAATTAATTCATTCAGATAATTCATTACTCCTTCTATTGTACTAGAACATACATTATTAATAAATATATTAATTAGATATAACTATACTAAGAGCCATCTATTACCGTGATCACTTTATTTGTTACACGGAGGGATTATCTTTAGTCATATACCATAAGATCATTACATATCTTGCGAAGAGGAGTTGATAACGAATGGATGATACGTTCAGAGGAAGTTATAAACCGTATATTTCTCCGTGCGATCCGTGTCCACCTGTACTAGTTAAAACATTTTCCTTGCCGCCCCAGCTTTTCATGAATTTTCAACCCGCGTCACTTCCACAATTTTCACCTGCTGAAGCCCTGCAACATGGGTCGTTGTGGCCAGCGCTAGTTGACGGCTATTCAAAAAGGGAGGGGATCTCCTAATGGATGCAACCGAACGAAGAGACATGTTGAAGAATGTGCAGCAAGCCGATTTTGTGGTAGTCGAACTGACACTCTACACCAACACACATCCTGACGATAAGGAAGCACTTACGCAATGGCGACTTGCCATTAAAGAAGCAGCAAATCTGAGAAAAATGTACGAAAAGCGTTTCGGACCGCTTTCCTTACATTCCATACCATCGGAACAAGCAATAGATACGGGCTGGCGCTGGAACCAAGCACCTTGGCCATGGCAAATGTAGTCTCAAATATGCACTATGTTACTGGAGGGAATGTTAATGTGGGTCTATGAGAAAAAGTTATTGTATCCGGTAGAAGTCAAAGAGTGTAACCCAAAACTTGCGAGATACATTGCAGAGCAATATGGCGGTGCAGATGGCGAACTGGCTGCTGCTTTACGCTATATGAATCAGCGATACACCGTTCCTGATAAGGTCATCGGTGTACTGAATGATATTGCAACTGAAGAGTTTTCCCATTTGGAGATGCTTGCCACTATGATTTATAAATTAACGAAGGATGCGACCCCTGAACAACTTGAAGAAGCCGGACTTGGTCCACATTATGTCAATCACGGTCATGCGTTGTTTTATGAAAATGCAAGCGGTGTACCCTTCACGACTACGTACATCCAGGCAAAGGGAGATCCAATAGCTGATCTGTATGAAGATATCGCAGCGGAAGAAAAAGCACGCGCTACGTATCAATGGATCATCGATGTCTCAGACGATGCATGGATTAATGATTCTCTTAAATTTCTAAGAGAAAGAGAAAACGTGCATTCACTGCGATTCCGCGAAGCGGTCGAAATCTTGAAAGATGAACGGGACAGGAAAAAAATCTTCTAATATGAAAGGGTCTCCTTTTTCTCTTTTCAATAGAGAGAAGGAGACCTTTTTAGTGTTTAATAACAGGGATTCAATGGTATCTTTTGTAGAGAGGGTTGATACGGAGGTGTTCTTTTTGTTAAAAAGAAGAATGAAAAACGCACATCGTTCACAAGAAATTATTAATGTCTTTTTGAGAAATGGATTCAGTCATATCTTATTTCGACTTGGACTGACCGATCGAAAGTTTACTTCTACGGATGAACAAGTTGATCTAAATTTATACCACGTTGGAAAAAAATTAAGAACTGCATTGGAACAACTTGGACCAACTTTTGTTAAGCTTGGACAAATTGCCAGCGGCCGCCGTGATTTAGTGCCAGAGGAAATTGCTTCTGAACTTGAAAAACTACAGGACCATGTAGAGTCCTTCCCATTTGAAGTCGTAAAAGAAATAATTGAACATCAATTAGGTGGAACAATTGAAGAACTCTTCTTGGAATTCAATGAAAAACCACTTGCCTCGGCTTCCATAGGCCAAGTGCATACCGCTCGCTTGCCTAGCGGTGAACAAGTAGCAGTGAAAGTACAGCGGCCTAATATCCAACAACAGATCAATACGGACTTAGCAATCTTGCACGACTTGGCAGGATTCCTTGAGAAGAATATGGACTGGGCGAAAGCGTATCATATAAAAGACTTAATTTATGAGTTCTCTCACTCTCTACGGGAAGAACTAGACTATCAACTAGAAGGTCGTAACGCAGAACGAATCTCGCAACAATTTGCAAAAGACCCTACTATTCAAGTTCCTGTTGTGTACGATGAATACACTACACGTGTGGTTTTAACGGCAGGATTGGTCACCGGTATTAAAGTGAGCAATATCGGTCAACTGGACCGCGAAGGATATAATCGCCAAGTTATTGCAGAAAGAATTGCGGATTCCATGCTTACTCAAGTAATGGAAAATGGCTTTTTCCACGGTGATCCTCATCCAGGTAATATCTTCATTGCACCTAGAAACGTTATTCATTATGTAGATTTCGGTATGGTCGGCCAACTAAGTAAAGAAATGACTTATCATTTCATTTCCTTACTTATTGCATTGCAAAAAGGTAATATTGCTAGAATAATCGATGTCTTCGAAGCGATGAATATTTTGCATGAAAACACTAACACCGATGCATTATATCGTGATTTGCAGATTATTCAGCGAAAGTATTATGAGACCTCACTTACGGATTTAAGGTTAGGCAATGTATTCATGGAAATTTTCTCAATCGCTTATCGACACCGAATACGCTTACCGAATGAAATCGCTATTCTTGTCAAAGTGATTCTTACACTTGAAGGTGTAATAGGAAAGTTAGATCCTTCATTCAGCATTATGAAAGCTATTGAACCGTATGGTAAAAAGATGGTATTTAAACAATTTGACCCACGCTACCTACTGGACAATGGTTGGCACACGTTTATCAGGAATGCCGAAGTTTTATCCGAATTGCCTAACGATATGAAAAAAGCCATCAAAACTATACAAAAAGGTAAAGTAGAATTGGATGTAGGCTTGAAGCAAACGAATATCATTTTTCGCCGACTCGATAAAATTGCGAACCGCCTTTCATTAAGTATTGTGTTATTGGCGTTTAGTATCCTTATGGTTGGACTGATTATCGGTTCTGCTATCGCTGGGCAAACTGCGCTCTTCTTAAAATTGCCACTTATTGAAGTCGGCGCGATCATTGCATCGTTAATGTTTATTTATCTGCTATTTTCTATCATTCGTTCCGGAAGAATATAGTTCTCTGTTTACCTCCCGGCAATTGGGGAATAAGAATAGCAGATTACTATTTTTCGATGGGAGGATTTTATGTGAAGAAAGATTATCAAGTAAACGAAGAGAGTAAAAACAAACAATTGGAGACATTCCGTGCATATGACGACAAACATTCTATGACAACAAATCAAGGTTTAAAGATTTCAGAGGATGAGCATTCACTAAAAGTAGGGACACGTGGTCCAACATTGATGGAGGATTTCCATTTCCGAGAGAAAATGACGCATTTTGACCACGAACGAATTCCTGAGCGGGTAGTTCATGCACGAGGCTTTGCGGCACATGGTGAATTCGAAGTCTATGAGTCCATGAAGAAATATACGAAAGCAGGATTCTTACAAGAACCAGGTGTCAAAACTCCTGTATTCACCAGATTCTCTAGTGTAGCAGGAAGTAAAGGTTCTGCTGAAACAGTGCGTGACGCACGAGGTTTCGCTGTGAAGTTTTATACGCAAGAAGGGAACTATGATTTAGTCGGAAATAATATACCGGTATTCTTTATTCAAGACGCTATTAAATTTCCAGACCTAATACATGCCGTGAAGCCTGAGCCACATAATGAAATGCCGCAAGCTGCGTCTGCACATGATACATTCTGGGATTACGTAGCGAATAATCAAGAATCCGCACATATGGTCATGTGGCAAATGTCCGATCGTGCAATTCCACGGAGCTTCCGTATGATGGAAGGTTTTGGTGTACACACGTTTCGCTTTGTAAACGAACAAGGTGAAGCTCATTTCGTGAAATTTCATTGGAAGCCAAAGCTCGGTGCCCACTCATTAGTTTGGGATGAAGCGCAGAAGATTAACGGGAAAGACCCGGACTTCCACCGCCGTGATTTATGGGAATCGATTGAAAATGGAAATTTCGTGGAGTTTGAACTTGGCGTACAATTACTAGAAGAAAAAGATGAATTCAAATTTGATTTCGATATTTTAGATCCTACCAAGCTATGGCCTGAAGAAGATATTCCGGTAAAAATCATTGGGAAAATGACGTTAAACCGCAATGTAGACAATGTGTTTGCAGAAATGGAGCAAGTTGCATTCCATCCAGGTAATGTTGTGCCGGGAATTGATTTCTCGAACGATCCATTGCTACAAGGTAGATTATTCTCTTATACAGATACACAGTTAATACGTCTTGGCGGACCTAATTTCCATGAGTTGCCTATCAACCGACCAGTCTGTCCGTTCCATAATAACCAGCGTGACGGATATGGTAGACAGACGATCAACGTAGGACAAACTCACTATCATAAAAATTCTTTATCCAACAATAAACCCGATACGACTCCCGGCGAAGACGGCGGATATGTACATTACCAAGAGAAGGTAGAGGGCCGCAAAGTACAAGCCCGAAGCGATTCGTTTAAGGACCACTTTTCACAAGCCCGTTTATTTTGGAATAGTATGTCTGACCCGGAAAAAGAGCATATCATCGCAGCATTCAGCTTTGAAATTGGAAAAGTGAATGATATGAATGTGAGAAAACAAGCCGTAGATATGTTTGCTAATGTCGATATGGATATGGCCACCCAAGTTGCAGATGCAGTGGGTGTCGAGGCACCAACAGATGTTGCGCAGTCCACTGAATCTAAGTCTTCCCCTGCCCTTAGTCAGGAAAACATGGTGAAGGTGCCGGATACTCGTACAGTGGCGGTATTGATCGCAGACCAGTTTGACGATGAAGCACTTGAGCCATTTTTGAAAGCTTCATTGGATGCTGGTATGACGATTGATATTGTGAGCGAGAAGTTTGGCAAGCTGACGGGTAAGAACGGAGCTACAGTCGATGTAGACGAAACGTTGTTGACAGTTCACTCCGTCCTATACGATGCGTTGTATGTCGTCGGCGGACAGGCGAAGCAACAACAGAAGTTCGAGGCGGATGTCGCTGATTTTGTCAATGAAGCGTATATGCATTTCAAACCAATTGGCTCTGCTCCAGCGGCTAAAGGGTTGATGGAGAAGACAAAAGTCAAACCAGGTCCTGGCATTCTGACGAACTTGACGGTTTCAGGTGAAGGCAAGCAGTGGGTAGAGGCAGTTGCACACCACCGTTTCTGGGATCGTAATATTTACGCATAATCACAAACTAAGGCTGTCGCAAGAAGATCCACTTTTTGCGGCAGCCTTTTTATGCACAGTTTTAAGTTAATTATTAGTAACGTGTTACTTGTCTACTTCTTCTCCAATATGCCAATAAACTTCGAGGCTGCTGGTGATAAAGATACCGCCTTTAAGTAGCATACGCCGATACTCCGCTTAGGTATGGCTTTCAGAAATTCTACTTCCTGTAGCATGCCACGTTCTAAGTATTCTTCCGAGAATTCTTTCACCACACACGCAATGCCCAAATTAATTTGAGCAAATTCTAGCAACAACTCATGCGACCCCAGTTCAAATTCAGGATCAATCTTTACACCTTCCTTCAACAGAAACTCCTCTACATACTGCCGCGAATTAGATTTCGACTCTAGTAATATCAAAGGCAACCTCGAAAGCTCATGCAAAGGTACAGGTTTCAAAAACAACTTTTTAAACCGTTCGCCATATACGAAGGTATCCTGCACATCGAAACAAACACGCTTCTCCAACGAATCATCTTCTATTGGAAAATTACAAACTGCAATATCCACTTCGCCAGATTTCAACGCGGCGATTAGCTCTAACGTAGTACCATTAATGATTTTGAATCGGATACCCGGAAAACTCGTATGAAAAGCTTCCAGATAAGGGAGCAGATAATAACGCGAGATCGTGTCCCCTACCCCTATTTTTAATTCGCCCAATGATAGATTCTTCAATTCCTGCAACTTTTCATTGCCTGCCTCGATTAAATTCAGTGCCGAATTGACATACTCGTAGAGCAAGGAGCCTTCATCGGTCAATGACACTCCTTTGGATGTACGATTGAATAGACGTGTATCCAATGCCCCTTCTAGCTGCGATATGATTTGACTGACAGCAGGTTGTGTCATAAATAAACTTCGGGCGGCTTTTGAGAAGCTTTCATTATGCACAACTGTACGGAAGACTTTATACCACTCCAAGTTGATCGACATATAAACACTCCTTATATCCCTTATTAAGTATATTAATTTTACTTATATCATGAATGGACGGTATAATACAAAGAAGAGAGATCAAATTGAGTTTCACTAAGGAGCGATTGTTTTGGGAAGAGTTGTTGGAACGGTTGTTAGAGGATTGCGTTGCCCAATTATTAATGAAGGTGACAATATTGATCAAATCGTAGTGGATAGTGTATTAGAAGCTTCTGAAAAAGAAAATATTACGTTTCAAGATAAAGATATCGTATCCATCACGGAATCGATCGTAGCGCGTGCACAAGGAAATTATGCAACAATCGATGATATCGCAAAAGATGTTGAAGCGAAATTCGGTAATGATACTATTGGCGTTATTTTCCCTATTCTTAGTCGTAACCGCTTTGGAAACTGCTTACGCGGTATTGCAAAAGGTGCGAAGAAAATCGTTTTGATGCTTAGCTACCCTTCCGATGAGGTGGGTAACCACTTAGTCGAGCTTGATCGCCTAGATGAAAAGGGAGTTAACCCTTGGACTGACGTATTGACTGAAGCTGAGTTCCGTGAACATTTTGGTGATAATAAACACCCATTCACAGGTGTTGACTATATTGAATACTATAAATCATTGATGGACGAGTTCGGTGTTGAACATGAAGTTATATTCTCCAATAACGCGCGAACGATTTTAGATTATACAAAAACTGTATTGACTTGCGATATTCACTCACGCTTCAGAACAAAGCGCATTTTGGAAGCAAACGGTGCCGAAAAGATTTACGGTTTGGATGATATCTTGAGAACTTCTATTGACGGCAGTGGCTACAATGAAGAGTTCGGATTACTTGGCGCAAACAAAGCGCAAGAGGACAGTATCAAATTGTTCCCTCATAGCTGTCAGCCTATAGTGGATAACATTCAGAACATGTTAAAAAAAGAAACAGGCAAGCATATTGAAGTGATGATTTACGGAGATGGCGCGTTTAAAGATCCAGTGGGTAAGATTTGGGAACTGGCTGATCCAGTTGTATCCCCTGCATACACAGACGGGCTTGACGGTATTCCAAATGAAGTGAAACTAAAATACTTAGCCGATAATGATTTCTCTGAATTACGCGGAGAAGAATTAAAGAATGCTGTGTCCGAATTCATCGAGAACAAAGATTCAAATTTAATGGGATCTATGGCGTCACAAGGAACAACTCCTCGTAAGCTAACGGATTTAATCGGATCCTTATCCGACCTGACTTCAGGTAGCGGAGACAAAGGTACACCTATTGTCTTTATTCAAGGCTATTTCGATAACTTCACAAACTAACAAATTACACCTGTGAGCATCCTCACAGGTGTTTCTTTATTTTATCGCCCATGTATTATAAACAGATTTTTCTATGCTACAATGGACGTAATTTACGTGAAGTTCATATGAAAAGACACTACTATCATGTAGTGTCTTTTCATACAGTTTAACATTTCATTCCACGATAGCACGTTGGCGCATCTGACTGAATAGCATGAATAAGCCAAGCGCGATTAGTACTACAACCATGAGAACCAAATACATTTGTTGGTAGCCGAGGATCGGTACAAGCAATCCGAGTACATACGGACCAAAGCCAAAACCCATGTCTAAGAAGATGAAGAACGTGGATGTAGCAACACCTAAGCGCTCAGGTTTAACGCCTTGCAACGCAATCGCTTGCGCACATGATTGAAAGTTTCCAAACCCGAGTCCAAGAACACCACCCGCAAGCAATAGCATCCAACCTGCATTTGTCTCGCTTAAGAATAACAAGCCGCCAGCAAATAATGATAATGAAGGATAGACGACAAACTTACTCCCCTTTACATCCAATAGTTTTCCCGTGTATGGTCTCGAGAGCAATACAGCAATGGCGTATACTAAAAAGAAGAAGCTGGCTGCACTGACTAAGTTGAGTTCCGCTGCATAGAACGAAATGAATGACAGCACACCAGAATAAGCAATAGCAGCTAACAAAGTCACGAACGCGATCGGTAATGCGCGCACTTCTACTAATCCGTTAACTCTAAATTTCTTTGTTGGTGTTTGTACATTCTTTTTAGGCATGACCATGGGGTTTTTCTTAACAAAAGAGAACATGGCTGCACAACTAACACTGAGTGCTAGACAAAACATAAAGAGTACGGTGAAATGATAGTGCTGACTTAGGAAAATACCGAAAAACGGCCCAACCGCTGTAGCCAGGACCGAGCTTAAACTGAAATACCCAATACCTTCACCTCGACGTGAAGGGGGTAGCATTTGAGCTACCATCGTGCCAGTGGCGGTCGAAGATATACCAAGTCCAACTCCATGAAAGAATCGGTTTACCATCAATAGTGGTAAGTTTTCTACACCAAGATAAAGGACGGATGCCAATACAGAGACTAACAAACCTATCAATAGAATCCTCCGGCTACCGACCTTTTCTATTAACCCACCTACTGCAAGGCGTGCACAAAGTGTCCCAATGATGAAAATACCTGACACGAGACCTGCAACACTAGTTGATACGCCATACTCCTTCACTGAATAAGGCCCAATGGTAACTATAAGTAAATACATTACTAGCATTAAGAAGAAGTTGATGATAGATATAACGATAAAGTCTTTTGTCCAAATGGCCCTATTTTCCATTTTACCACTCTCTCATTTATGAAGATTTTTATTCGCTCGTTTTTATATACGAATGCCCACTTCTAAATCTTCCTTCGTGGCATCTTCGAGTAAATTCTCATAAAACACTTCCAAGTCTACCATACTATTTGATATTGTTGTTCATCCTTGTTTTGCTAGACAACTTTAATGACACTCCGATTTTCAACTTTTCTACGTGCTGCAATTTCCGCTAACGTCATTTTACCCGAAATCATACATAAACTATATCGTTAATCGACATTCGAGTAGTACCACATCCTTAAACTGAACAATAGTAAAAGGCAAACCCCGATGTGAGGTTTGCCTTTTGACGTGTATATTATTGTGCAATGGCTTCCAATGAATGAACGACCATTTTTGCAGCATGTGCTCGCGTTGTGGGATGGTTTGGCATGAATTTGCTATTGTCCCCCGTTGCGATATTCATTTGATAAAGACCTGCTATTGCCCACTGTGTGTCTTTTGAGAACTTCTGAATATCTGTAAACGGTGCAGCCACTGTTGGAGTGAAAGGCTTTCCAGTTGCTACTTCATACGTTCGGCTAAGTACCAATGCTAACTGCGCACGCGTAATGGGCTTGTTTGGCATGAAGTGACCATTGACTCCATTTACTAAATCATGATCATAAGCCGCTTGAATATCCATCTTGGTGCTGTCCGCGTAGTCTGCTAAATCAGTAAATGCCCATTTTGTGCTTTTAGGTTTTAAATCTAGCGCACGGACAATGATTGAAATAGCTTGTGCACGAGTCAGTGATGCGTCCGGTCGGAAAGTGTGATCTGCATAGCCACTAACAATACCTTTCTGTGCTGCCATTTCGATTACTTTTTTAGCCCAATGATTTGTGATATCTGTAAACACCATGGTTGGCTCTTTATCTACTGTGTATTTAGTATTCAAGTGTTGTATGCTCCTCGTGCCGTTCTGATTAACGGCTTGAACAGAGAAGTGATACTCCTTATTCGGCTCAAGATCTGTAATTTCATAGGACAATACAGGAGACATCACTTCGCCTACCATTTTATCACCAGCAAAGACTTGATACGTCGAGACCATTCCCGTATCAATAACCGGTTTCCAGTTTAACTCTACTGTTGTCGCATTTTTGGCTGTGACAGTAAGCGCATCTTTGGCAAACCATGAATAGTTCTCCATCAATGATTTATGGAAAGCCTCCATCACTACTTTGTAGCCCGCTTGACTTAAATGAATATTTTTAGGATTAGGCAGGTACGTATAAGGATCCTCGGCAATTTTCTTTGATGTCTCTACAAACTGTGCTGTAGTGCCTGTCATGCCTTTTTTAATCGCGTCATTTAACGTTATGACGAGCTGATTCACTACGGGTTGATTTTGTGGACTCAAGTAAGGGAATGGATTGTAATAGCCCATCACATATACTTGTGCAGCCGGGTTCAGTTGATAAATTTTAGCCAAGATCTTTTGCGTATTCATCCCGACTTTCATTATAGCTGCCTGTAATTCCTCTGGGTTGAATTGCGGTGTGCCTTTGTCATCAAACGTAAACTTTGGCAACACATCATTTGCGCCAATTGTTAACGTAATGAGATCTGCTTCTTTCACCGATTGATGAAGGCTAGCTGTTTTATCAGAATGTCCGATCCCTACAATCGGCTTCGTGACATCCATCTCAAAATCCCTCAAGACATCGTCTGTTTTATAGCCTGGGTACGAAAACCCTTTATTGCTAGCTTGCAATACTTCACTTGTAGCCAGTTCCTCTGCTAAAAAGTCTGTATAGCCTTTACCTAGTTCGTTATTCGGTGTGACACCCGCCGCTAATGAATCCCCAAGCGCTAAATAATTAATAGGTGAAATCCACGTAGGTGCTTTTTCAGGATCTGCAGCAGACGCTTGTAACGGCAGGATAGCCATTTGCAAAACTAAGGCAAATGCCAACACAATATAGCTAAACGACTTTTTGGTCATTATACATACCACCTTCCCGTTTTCAGATTATTGTAATTTTAATAATAGTCGCTAGCTTGCCAGTTTGTCAAATCTCAGTCCGAACGTCCCACAGTTCTGGAAAAAAGCGATGATCAAGGACAGATTTTAGATAATGAACACCCGAAGAGCCGCCTGTACCTTTCTTAAAACCAATAATGCGCTCCACTGTTTTCATATGCCTAAAGCGCCATTGCTGATGGCTGTCTTCGATATCCACTAGCTTTTCTGCCAATTGATACAAATCCCAATATTGATCCACATTGCGATAGACTTCAAGCCATGCAGCCGCAACACTCGGATCTCCTTCGTAAGTAATTGAAAAATCACGTGTTAGCAAGTTCGTATTGATAGCAAAACCTGCACGTGCCAACGCTTGAATAGCTACATCGTAAATTCCTGGTGCTTGATACGCTTTCGCTAATTTCGCTGACAGCTCGGAATCCTTTTCATAGATTTTAATAATATGTGGTTGCTTATAACCTAAAGCAAACTCAATCAAACGATTTTGATAGGATTGGAACCCTGAGGCCTTACCTAAACTGTCCCGAAATTCCATGTACTCGGCAGGTGTCAACGTAGCTAGTACATCCCACGCCTGAATAATTTGAGTCTGAACTTTCGAGACGCGAGCAAGCATTTTGAACGCTTCCGGTAACTCATCTTGCTGAATTGATTCGATTGCTGATTCCAACTCGTGTAAAATCAGCTTCATCCACAATTCATTTACTTGATGAATCACGATGAAAAGCATTTCATCATGATGTCCTGACAAACGCTCTTGGCTCGATAGCACCTTATCTAAATGTAAATACTCACCGTACGTCATCGATTCACGAAAATCGGTGTGAATTCCCTTCTCCTTCATGGCTGCAACCTCCTGACGACTGCACGGACGGGACTTCCATCCGCATCTTCTAGTGCCAATGGCAATGCAACTAATTCATAATATCCTTCTTCCAATGAATGCAATACTAGATTCTCGATGATGATCACATCATTGCGATATAACGAATGGTGACCAGGTAGATCTTTACTAGTCTCTGAATCAACAGATGGCGTATCCACACCAATTAGACGTATACCCCGCTCTTTCAATAACGGTCCGACATCCTCTCCGATAACCGTGAAGTTCTCAGGAAACTTCGTTGGTGTTGGATGACTTCCGGTTTTCAATAATAAGCGTTCTGCACCGCCAAAATCAAACGGCTCCAAGTCTGCCTTTGTCACACAACTAACTCCTGTTACATCTACCAAACAAGCTTTGCCTATATACAAATCCACTGGCAACTCCAAAATTTTCAAGCCATCATCATCATAATGGAAAGGTGCATCCGTATGCGTGCCGATATGCGTACTCATCGTTAATTTGCCGATATTAACGGAACCGGATTGCTCTTTCGTTACGGTTACTTCATAGGTAAACGGTGTGTCGCCAGGCCACTCCGCAATACGCTGATTCAAAGGTTGTGTAATATCGATCCACTGATTCGTCATGCAACCACCCCGCGCTCATTCGGAAACTGTTTATATAGATCTTCTTGCATAATCTTTTTGAGGATTTGTACCGTTTGCCAAACGTCTTCGAATGAATTATACAATGCAACTGGTGCTAATCTAATACCATCAGGTGCACGGAAGTCTGGAACGACGCCTTGTGCTTTCAATGCTTGACAGATTCTTGCTGCTTCCTTGTGCTGTAGCAATAAGTGGCCTCCACGCGTATCATCTAGTGGATTCCCAATACCAAAAGAATACGCACCTAGTTCATCCTCTATACAACTCAACATAAAGCTTGTCAGTTTCAATGACTTTTCACGGATTCCCTCCATTCCAAGCTCCTCGAACATTTCGAGTGAACCGAGTAGCGGAGCCAGGCTCAATATATGCGGTGTGCCTATTTGGTATGCACCTGCATCTGTTGCAGGCGTCATTCTATGATTCATATCAAATTGCTTCATCTTATCGGAGCCGAACCATCCTGCAAGTCCTGCTTCTATACCAAAATGTCTTTCGTTGACGAATAAACCGCCAACGGATCCAGGTCCGCCATTCAAGTGTTTATATGTACACCAAAAAGCGAAATCTACGTCCCAATCGTGAAGTGCATGCGTTACAGATCCAACCGAATGCGATAAATCGAATCCAATTGGAATATCTCTTTCTCTTGCCGCTTGCGTAAGCATTTTCATATCTAGTACTTGACCACTACGATATAAAACGGATGGCAGTACAATCAATGCGACATCCTCCGTCATGGCATTAATAATTTGGTTTTCATCCAACGTCAGACCATCTTCACTTTTCACACGAATCAGATGCTCTTCCGGATCCAGGCCTTGTACACGAATCTGACTTTGTAACGCATAAATATCTGACGGAAAATTTAATTCATCCGCTAGTATTTTCATTCGTTTCTTCGAAGGTCGATAAAATGTAGAAATCATTTGATGTAGATTCGTCGTAGTGGAACCTGTCGCAATCACTTCGGATTTTTTACCTCCCACTAGCGGTGCCATTCTTCCACCTATTTGTTCTGCCATGTAAAACCACGGATGCGTTCCCTCCGTCCAGCCATCAATTGCAAGTGTCTTCCAAGCGTCTAACAGTTTGAATAACTTTTTCTCTGCACGCTTTGATAATAATCCAAGTGAATTACCATCCATATAGATTTTCTCTAACGGTAAATAAAATTCTTCTCTGTAAGATGCTAGTAAATCTTGCTGATCTAATGTTTTTGCGTACTCTAACGTATTGGAGTTCATATATATTCTCCTTTCTAACTGTACATAAATAATACCATAATGGCATTCGATGTCGTTTGAATAATGGCAAGAACTCCCGCAACATTCTATGCTAGACTTTATTGAAAAGGAGGCTTTCATCACTATGGAAACATTTACAGAACAGGCCGTGGCAATCATTCAAGCTATTCCTCCAGGTCGTGTGATGACCTATGGACAAGTGGCCGCAGAAGCAGGCAACCCTCGGGGCGCAAGACAAATCTCACGTATTTTACATTCGATGAGTGCTAAATATGAATTGCCTTGGCATCGCGTCATTAATGCACAAGGCGGGATCTCTACTCCGGAAAATGCACAAAGTAAAGGTGAAACGCAACGTGAACGATTGCTCGCGGAAGGTGTTCAATTCAACGAAAATGGTCGTGTCTCTCTCGATACGTATCGCTGGCACCCTGATTGAATGGAAGTATGTTAATGAGCGGTTAGGACATCGTTATGATCACTTAGGCAAGCTAATAGAGCGTTCACGGGAGTTAATAGAGCGCCCGTTAAGTATCATAGGGCGGTGGAAGATGAACTATGCTCGCGCAATCTAATTAATGAGCGCAAAGGCTGTTTTCCTTCAATTTCAACACAAAAAATCGCTTGGCATCTAATATGCCAAGCGTTATTTGTATTTATACTTGTAATAAACTCAAAAACTTCTTTGTACGCTCATGTTTTGGATAGTTGAAGATCTCAGCTGGCGCACCGCGTTCTACAATGACACCCTGATCAATAAAGATTACTTCATCGGCAACTTCCTTTGCGAACCTCATTTCATGCGTTACAACAGCCATCGTCATACCTTCATGCGCTAGATCCTTCATAACTCGAAGTACCTCGCCAACAAGTTCAGGATCCAGAGCGGATGTCGGTTCATCGAATAACATGACTTTCGGATCCATCGCAAGCGCTCGTGCAATCGCAACACGCTGTTGCTGACCACCCGAAAGTTGGAACGAATACTTGTCTTTATGTTCAGCCAACCCTACTTTATCAAGTAACAGTTCTGCCTTCTTCACAGCTTCCTTACGCGATAGTCCTTTGACTGTAGTAAGTCCTTCTGTTACATTACCTGTCGTTGTTAGATGTGGAAACAGATTATAGCTTTGAAATACCATTCCCGTCAATCGTCGGAATGCACTGATAGATTTTTTAGAGACCGCCGAATTAAAGTCTAACTTCTGCCCATCTATAGACAGCACCCCACCATTCGGTGTTTCAAGCACATTCAAACAACGTAACAACGTAGATTTACCAGAACCCGAAGGCCCGATTATCACGACCACTTTTCCCTGTTCGATTTCTAAATCTACATTTTTTATCACTTCTTGTGATCCGAAAGACTTTTTCAGTCCTTGTATAGAAATCATGATAATCCCCCCGTCTTACCGACAACACGATCCAGGCGTATTTCAATTCTTCCTTGAATAATCGACAAGATGAAACAAATCACCCAATATACAAGAGCTGCCATGACATAGACGAATAAAAACTCATAGTTCATGGAGGCAATTTCTTGCGCCCGCCTGAATGTCTCAGCTACTAAAATCGTAGCTGCGAGCGATGTATCTTTTACCAATCCAATAAAGGAATTCGAAAGCGGTGGCACAGACACTCTGGCGGCTTGTGGTAAAACAATCTTCCGCAATGCCTGCGAGTAATTCATTCCAATAGAATATGCTGCTTCCCACTGTCCTTTAGGAATGGACAGTATTGCTGCTCGAATGATTTCGGAGGCATAGGCACCAACATTCAGTGAAAATCCTATGATCGCGGACGGGAAAGGATCAATGGTAATACCGATTGTTGGCAAACCGTAGAATATAATAAATAATTGTACAAGCAAAGGCGTTCCACGGATGATTGATACATACACTCGCGCTATTGCCCGCAAGAATTTACTAGATGAAATTCTTGCCAAGGCAGTAAATATTGCAATGATCAATCCAATACTAAATGCGATGATTGCTAAGGGAATCGTATACTTAATAGCCCCTTCAATCAAAGGCCCGATGGATGTTGATGCGATTTCCTGGAATCTCTGTATCCGTTCGGGACTTAGCGCAATCGTATTAAGATACATCTTCGCCGAACCATTTTTCGGAAATCGTCTTCAATGTACCGTCTTCACGCATCGCATCCAACGCTTTGTTTATTTCCTCTATTAAGTCCTCATTGCCTTGTCTGAATAAAAAAGCGCTCTCCGATTGATTATCTTTGGAGATTTCTTCTTCCTCTACAATTTTAATAGGCGCATCAGGTTTTTGCTTCAAGTAATCGAGTGCAGAAAGTTTGTCATTGTACGTACCATCTACTCGTTTAGAAATGACTAAGTCGACGCCTTGGTTGAAACCGTCAATCTTTATAATTTCCGCACCATTAGCTTTCGCTAGTTCACCGTAGTTACTTGTCAATGTCTGCGCAGCTTTTTTTCCTTCCATTCCATCAAACGCAATATCAGCGTCTTCACGAACAACTAAAACAGAATTCGAGTGCGTATATGCTTGAGAGAATTCATACTTTGCTTTGCGCTCTTCATTAATACCGACTTGGTTGGCAATCATGTCAAACCTTTTTGCATCTAATCCCGCGAAAACAGCATCCCACTGTGTTTCAAAAAACTTTGCTTCCACCCCTAGACGTTTAGCCACTTCTTGTGTAACTTCTACATCATAGCCTGTGAGCTTTCCCGATTCATCATGAAAAGAGAAAGGTGCGTATGTTCCTTCCGTTCCTACATTGAGCACACCGGTTGCGAGTACATCTTCAAGCAGACCGTCTTGCTCTGTTGGTTTTTCAGCGGAGTCGTTAGGTTTACTATCTTCTTTGCCGCCACATGCTACCAAAAAAGCAGCCAATAAAACGATCATAAACGGTATAAGTACTTTTTTCATTTATAAAACCCCACTATTCTTATAAGTATTTGTTGTTTAGAATCATAAAAGATTGCGTAGACTCTGTCAACATCTAAATCTTGTAATGTATGTTATTACACTATACAGAATACATCATCAAAACTAAATACTTCTTTCTTAAAATAGTAAAATAATAATATGATCCCTTACACGTTTTAATTATCTAAAGAAAGGGCATACAATCGCTATACTACTAACTTAGGGGTTGGATCACATGGATCAAGGATATGAGAACACACGAAGGAAATTAAATAAAACATTGAAGCCATCATGGGTTTTCGCAATCGCACTCGGCTCGTCTGTTGGTTGGGGCGCGTTCATCTTACCAGGAGATTGGATTCAATCTTCCGGACCACTTGGCGCAGTCATTGGATTAGGAATTGGAGCACTCGTGATGATGATCATCGCCTCCAGCTATGGCGTAATGATCAAGAAGTTTCCGGTTTCTGGAGGCGGATTTACATATGCTTTTGTTGCGGCGGGTAAAATATGGGCGTTTATTTGCGGCTGGTTCTTGTCACTCGGATATATATCGATCGTCGCATTGAATGCTTCTGCACTCACTTTATTACTGAAGTTTTTAGCGCCTGGATTTATGAAACAAGGGTTTCTGTATAACGTTGCGGGGTGGGACGTCTACATACCCGAAATACTCATTGCCAGTTTACTGATTTTAGCATTTGCGTTTATTAACACGACAGGAACAAGTATTTCAGGCCGGATTCAATTTTATTTCAGCGTCTTACTCGTTGCTAGTGTCCTAGTACTTGGTATCTTCACATTCGCTGGGGCCGAACAACCACTTGCGAATATGCAACCTTTGTTTAAAGGTAACCAGTCCATTATTACTTCTATACTTGTAGTATTGGCGATTGCACCATGGGCATACGTTGGATTTGATAATGTGCCACAAGCCGCGGAAGAATTTAACTTCTCTCCCCGTAAAGCAACTATGCTAATTGTAGCTTCTCTTTTCACTTCATTCATAATCTATGCAATCATGATTGGCTTAACTAGCTGGACATACCCTGCATCAGCAAGTATCGGAAGCGGTGATTTATGGATAACAGGTGATGTGGTTCAATCCGCACTAGGGGTTGGAGGATTAGCTGTTATGGCAGTGGCGATTGTCATGGGAATCTTCACTGGTTTGAATGGATTCTTCATGTCTTCTAGTCGTCTATTATTCTCTATGGCGCGCGCACGTGCATTACCTAACTTCTTTCGTGGGATGACAGCTAACCAAACGCCTAAATGGGGGATTTGGTTCGTAGCATTCATTACATTGCCGACACCATGGTTTGGTCGTCAAGCATTGACATGGATCGTTGACATGTCTTCAACGGGCGTATCCGTAGCCTACTTCTTCACTTGTCTCGCAGCATTTAAAGTACTTGCTTTTGGCAAAGAAGAAATGGGACGCGAAATTGCACCATTAAAAAAGTTCTTGGCATTACTAGGTATGGTGGCGAGTGGGTCGTTCTTGGCATTATTACTTGTGCCAAACTCTCCAGCAACACTCACAACTCCTTCATACATACTGTTACTCGCTTGGACAATCGTTGGAGTAGTCTTCTATACGGCTATCCGCAAGCGTTATAACAGCCTAACGCAAGAAGAAACCGAGTATTACGTATTAGGTAAATCCATCGAATCAGAAGTGATGGATACAACGCCTACAAAACAAAATTCAGATCTGGCAATTCCACAAGCCACTCGTTCGTAGACATACTAGATAATAGGACCGCCACAAATCTACACTGCTTGTGGCGGTCCTTTCTTACGATTATATAGCAGGTGAAGGATGCACGTATCATTAGCTTCAGATCAACAGTGTTATTCCACCTACTCTTTCCTTTCCTCACGGTAAAAAGCAGGGAACTTAACGCTCACTGCTTTCGCTACGTACAGTCTTATAGAAGTCCAATCCACTGCCAGTATGTCGCACTAAATAACAAGATTAGTAAGTAACCGATAATAGTAAGGGGAACACCCGTCTTTAAGAAGTCCTTCACCGAGAAAGCACCGGTTCCATATGCCAACATATTCTGCGGAGCACTAACAGGCAACAAAAACCCGAAACTGATGACGAACTGCTGAATCAAAACAAATCCAACTTCATTGACATCAAGTGAAATAGTCGTTGCTAAAGCAATAAATATCGGAATCAGTGCAGATGATAAACTCGTTGCACTGGCAAATCCGAGGTGAATCAAGATATTAAATAGCGACAGTAAAGCAATCGTTGCGAGCAATGGCATAGTGTCTAAGCCCATTGCACCGAACACTTTATCAGACAGCCACTGTGCACCTGTTGTATCTAATAATAGTGTGCCCAGTGAGATACCTACAGCGAAGACGACGATCGTTCCCCACGGAATCATTTGTTGAACAGTTTTCCAGTCAAATACACCAATCTTTGGCGTCAGTAAAATCGCAATGGCAACTATGGTGACAGTCGTTGTATCAAATGGATGCAGTTTTTCTTCTGTTGCCCACAAGAATAGTAAAGCAACTGCAACGACAATCAAGCGGAGTTCGGAAGCTTTGATTTTGCCTAGTTCTTTTAATTGGCCTTGAATCAATTCCTTACCGCCTTCTACTACTTGCGTTTCGGGTTTAATAGTCAACTTCATGATGAAGTATAAAGCGATTGACATGAGAATAGACCATGGAGCAGCATACAAGAACCATGAACTCCACGCAACCGATACACCGAACTCCTTCTCAATAAAGCCAAGTGCGACCATATTCTGTGCAGCGCCCGTCTTAATACCGACGTTCCAGATTGAAACGGATTGAACAGCGGTGATGACGAGCAAAGCTCCCAATCGACTGTTTGTTGGTAACCCGAATGCAGCGACCATACCAAGCAAAATCGGTACGACCGCACCGGCACGCGCGGTTGCACTTGGTACGAAGAATGCTAAGACGATGGATACGACGATGGAACCAAAGATAATCGCTCCGGTCTTGACGCCTACTTTCGAAAGGATGTACAGCGCTAAGCGTTTATGCAAATTGGTTGTCTGCATAGCAGTTGCGAGGAACAACGCTGCCGCTACTAGTGCTACAGCGGGACTCGAGAATCCGGCCAACGCCATTCTTAAGGCATTTTGTGTTCCTAGCAGTTCCTCAGGGTTTTCCATATTTGGTGAGAGGCCGAGGAGCACTGCGGCTAACCCAAGAATCATGGCTGCGCTGACAGGGTACGGTACGGCTTCTGTTACCCATAGGATAACTGCGAATGCTAAGATAGCAAGTGCTCTTTGGCCGACTACAGGGAGATCTGCAGGGTTAGGGAGTAAAACGATGGTTAGGAGTGTAGCGAATGCTAAGAGTATCCACACTCCATTAAGATTGCGTTTTTGCTTCTCAGGTCGACGCGAATCTTCTTGTGTCGTTGTCACAGGTGTTCATTCCTTTCTAGATGTAGTTATTTTTTCATCATACCCAAAATGTTTTACAATTAACTGTATTCGCGAAATATGTTAGAGCGATATTGAACTACATTGTAATAAAGCGGCTTTAGGAAGCAGTTCACTTCTTAGACAATTAACTGCTTAGTAATTCTTTCGTTTTACATTCTTTAAAATGATTTTACTTTTCGGGATGCTCGGTATGTCGACGAGACTGTAGCTCAAATCCTGCTTTGGTACATCAAATGTCATACGGTTCGCAAAGTAATCCAAACTCACTTTCATCACTTCAATTGTCGCCCACTCTCCTGCGCAACGGTGGTTAAGGACGAACTCTCCCCCACCCTGTGGTATGAGATTATATGGGGTGATCGGCTCTTCCTTAAATCGCATCGGATTGAACACTTCGGGATTATTCCATATAGATGGATCATGGTTCGTTCCATAAAAGTCGAGCATCGTTAGCGTTCCTTTTTTAAATGCATAACCTTCCCACGTAAAGTCTTTTTTCACACGTGCAGCATTGAACGGGAAGAAGGGATAGAGTCTGCGTACTTCCTGAACGAAGTCTTGCAAATCTTTTTCATCGCCTGAAGCCAACCTCTTATGCTCTTGTGGGTGCTGAATGATTGCGTGTACTTCAAATGCAATATAGATAGAGATTGCCACAATCGGACGAATGATGTTCAATACTTCTACAGCAGCTATTCTTTCCTTCAGCAACTCATTATTTTCATCTCGGTGAAAGGCAAAGACTTTCATAGCTGTCCCTTCAAAAGGAATCAAATCACCTTTTCGAACGGATTTAATAAGACCACCAAGCCATGTCTCCAATACCTGCCGTGCTTTCTTCGCTTTCCACTGCTTATAGCCGAGCGTGACAGGTGATTCAAAGAGTTGAATAATTGCCTCCTTTTTCTCTTGTACTTCTTTTTCTTTTAACGGAACGCCTGCCCACTGACAGGCTAAGCGCAGAAGTAATTCCTGTGCCTCTTTATAGACATTCACTTCCTGTTGCTTTTCAAAGTCGCTTAGCTTCCGCTCCCATTGACCCCTCGCCATTTCTTTCAACTGATTGATTTTATCTGCAGACATGAGTGACATAAATGCTTCCTTACGATGCTGATGCGCGGCTCCGTCAAGTGATTGTACGCCGCCTTCACCTGTTAATGTTTCTTGGAAGCGCTTCGGCATAGCACCTTTTCGAATAAACTTCTCTGTATCATAAAAGAGCTCTGCAGCTTTTTCTCCTGACAGGCAAATAACTTTTTCACCAAGTACATGCGTTTCAAATATATTGGATTGCAACCCTTTTCTACGATTACGAAAAAATTGGTACCCTTCACGAATCATATTTGCCGTCTGGCTTTTCCCTTCTACTTTTGGTATTGTCCTGTTCTCTTGCATGAGCAGTCACTTCCTTTTCAAATACTTTCTATAGCTTTACCCTGTTCGGCTTGCATGTAATCGGTCTATTCCTCTATTGACATATCTTTCTGACGTGATAAAATTCAAAACGATAACTTTCTATGTATGTAATGAGTGATCTATTTTATAATGAATCAATATCATCCATATTTTCATTCGCAACAGCAAAGAGACAGAGCGGAGTACTCCTTCGTCCTTTAAGGGGATGACAGGAGTTTTTCTACATTTACAGGAGGTCATAAGCATGTTTCCAATTAAGGCGATTCATACGCCAACCGTTAAAGCGTCGGTCATACTAACAGTGCTAATTGTGGTAATGATTAGTAGCAGTATCGTAGTATTCGAATCCGTACCACATGTACCTATTTTATTTGCTATTCTTTTATTATTTGGCTATGGATTATGGAAGAAGATCTCTTACAGAGAGTTAGAACGTGGGTTGGTAGAAGGTGCGAGTTCCGGGATGAGCGCGGTGTTCTTGTTTTTCTTCATCGGGGTTCTTGTGAGTAGCTGGATGATGGGCGGGACGATTCCTACCTTGATCTATGCGGGACTCCAAATCATTACTCCCACTTTTTTCTATGCCATCGTGTTCATCGTCACAGCCATTATCGGCTTATCTGTCGGTAGTTCATTGACAACCGTTGCCACAATTGGCGTGGCGTTTATCAGTATGGCACATATTTTGGAACTTTCTTTGCCAATTGCAGCAGGTGCAATTGTCTCGGGGGCATTCTTTGGTGATAAGATGTCACCATTGTCTGATACGACCAACTTGGCCTCTTCAATTGTTGGTGTAGACCTATTCGAACATATCCGAAATATGGGATGGACAACATTTCCCGCATTCTTTATTTCACTTATCTTATTTGGTGTATTATCACCAAACGTGACATCTAGTGATTTTACGACAATCGAGAAATACAGTGATGCACTCATGGGTACGAACTTGATACATTGGTATACGCTGATCCCTGTTGTAGTGCTATTCATTTTGACATTCGTTAAGGTACCGGCTATTCTCACACTGGCTGTCAGTGCATTGTCTGCCATTGTCATTGCATATATTCATACCTTTTATGGAGTTTCCGAAGTATTGAGTATTTTATTTAGTGGTTATGAGGGGTCTACAGGTGTCGCTGTCGTCGATGAATTGCTGTCTCGCAGCGATGGAATGGAAGGCATGATGTTCACGATCTCACTTGTTTTGCTCGCACTTAGTATGGGCGGTATGCTGTTCACATTAGGTATTGTGCAATGCTTACTTGCAAAAATTGAAAGTGTGTTACGTAAAGTGTCATCAGTTATTTTGACGTCTGCACTTACCGCCATTGGCATTAACGTATTAATTGGCGAACAATATTTGTCTATCTTATTGACAGGCCAGGCCTTCCAATCCAGCTACGAAAAGGTCGGACTGGCAAATAAAAATTTGAGCCGTGTAATGGAAGATGCCGGAACCGTCATTAATCCTCTTGTTCCGTGGAGTGTAGCAGGAATTTTCATCACTACTGTGCTGGATGTTCCCACGATCGCTTATTTACCCTTTGCGTTTTTCTGTTTATTAAGCCCGATTTTGACTGTACTATTTGGTTATTTAGGGAAGACGCTGACACGCATTTAATTTTAGTTACGACAGGATCATATCATCTTGTTGCTGATCAAGCCGCCGGATTTCTTCTTCTAAAGCTGCACGTTTTCTTGCAAGTCGGTCCTGTATACGACGGACATCTTGCATGACTGCGTGTAGCTTCTTTTTGCCGTCTGTAATACGTGTATGGACCATCCAGTCAGAAAATATATTGTCGAAAAACACGTCAGTGAATTTAAAGATATCATTTTTATTTACTTGGTAGGAATCTGTCGCGGCATCCTGTACATCCATCAATTCCGTCTCGTAATGCCGTAGCGCCCGTTGTGCTTGATGGACATAATCATCCGAACTATTGATTTCGGAGTACTTTAATGCGGAAACGAAAATCCCTCCCCCTAAAAATGTATCCCACATCGATATCCCTTCGGCTGAATCTAGTTTTTTCAGTGCATCCACCAAAGCTCGTTCCGCCTTTTCCCCCGCTTCAAACGCTTCACCTATTTCACGTAACATAGAATAGACACGTACACGATCATCCGAAATCTTCTGGAGCGTCCGATTGGCAACAGAATCATTCATGCGAATCCATGATTCTTTTTTCTCCAAAAAATCTTCCCAATCCTCTTCAACATGCATGAAATCTGGTTTCTCCAGTTCATTACGTAAGTCTTCCAATTCTACAGTCAGATCTAGTACGTTTTTTTCTGCCTCATTATATTTCAATTCTACTTCTGCCGCTTCTTCTATCTCCTTTTTCATCTTCTCGTCCCATCTACCCGTCCATTCACTAATTTTGTTTGCAAATGAAAACTTACCAAGCTTCACAACGTCCTGCTGTTCTTTCGTTAACTGACGGTGAAGTTGATCACGTTTTTGCTTCGTAGTGAGTAGTTTTTCGTTCGTCTGCTCTAAACGTTTCATCAAACGACGCTGATTCACTCGTTTTTCCTGTAGAATATTTTGTTGTTTTTGAATATCTTGCCGCATGATGACCACTCCTTTCCTACTGTACGAAGAAGTATTAAGGAAGGATTCAAAATTTTCATGCATACTATTTTATGTTTAGTCCATATTAATGCTAAACGCATGAAATGACGTGAACATAATGGAATTCGATTCAATTTGGAAAGCGGTACTCATTATTGTGGCAGGCATTGTTCTTTTACATATTTCTGGCCGCAAGTCCATTTCACAAATGACAGTCGGTCAAACCGTGTTGATGATTGCGGTCGGCACATTATTGATTCAGCCTGTAGCAAACAAAAATTTATGGCAAACCTTGTTCCTATCCTTTATTTTAGTGCTGACACTTTTTATATTTGAACTACTCGCGCTGAAGTGGAATTTCTTTGAAGGGATTTTACGTGGAAGATCTAAAGTAGTGATTGAAAATGGCATCCTCAAAATATCTACTATGAAAAAACTCCGCTTAACCGTGGATGAATTGGAAATGCATTTGCGGCAAAGTGGGATTGAAAGAATTGACGATGTAAAATGGGCGACTATTGAAATGAGTGGACAGCTTGGTTATGTCTTGATTGATCGCAAGCAATATGCGACTAAGGAAGACATAGCAAGACTTCAGCTGACATTGGAAGATATGAGCAAACAACTGGACCTTACTGTTCCTTCCACATTTACGACTACGCCTAACATCGAGAATTCCAACCTCTTCACGGAAATAGAAAACCCTACTTCTGTTTCTAAACCGCTTGAATAAAAGTTTAACTTGCGAGGGAAAGGGGGAAGTTACTAATAACAACTCCAAAATCGAAAGGAAGAAGTATATATGATAAGAGTAATAAAAAAGTTAGTAAAATGGGGAATGGTGTTATATCCTGTCGTCAAAACCGTAATGAATCAAAAGAATAAAAAAGGAGCTTATTCAAGCGCCAAAGGGCGTAGGTAAAGCATAAACAAGACCAATGTCATATCATCATCTGACATTGGTCTTGATTTACTATAATGAAAAAGTAAAACTTACTTTGAAAATTAGAATTGTTTTTTTCTGTAAAAAGAGTATACTAAGTATGAGGATTTTTTTCTGACCTCTTTTTTCCTCAAATTGTTTGATCCCAAACAAAAAGCTCCGGGTACATTCATTACCTATGGAGGAGAATTTAACACATGCATTGGTACAACAAATTGAAAGAGTATTTTCCAATCGAAGAGATGAAGTCACAGGAACATATGGAGACATTACTGAATGATAAGGGGAATGTCTACCATAAGGAAGAAGGACCAAAACACGTATTGATGTACGTGGAAACGGAGGACTTCGTTTTCGTAGACTATCTTTTCGTATCTTCAGTAGCACGTGGTGAAGGATTAGGAAAAAAACTACTGGATTCGTTGAAAACCAAGAAAAAACCGATCTTACTGGAAGTTGAACCAGTAGACGAGTCCGAACCAGATACTGCGAAGCGACTGAAGTTCTATGCACGTGAAAAATTCACGCACGCACAGAAAATCGGCTATAACCGTCGTTCATTAGCTACTGGAGAACAAACCATCCTCGAAATTCTATACTGGGCACCCCCGCAATCATCACAAGCGGATGAACAAGATGTATTCAACGCGATGAAAACAACCTACGAAGAAATTCACACCTACAAAGACCAAGATTTCTATGGAGATTCATACGATTCCACTGACAAAGTTCTGCAATTTCAAACGAAACCAAAAAAGAATATTTTAGAACCCTTCACAACAGTGAGCGTGTGATGAAAATCCGGTCTTTCATAGACCGGATTTTTTGTATCTTGATACATAATATCTCATTAGTTGACTCCTCATCTAAATAATCACCTAATAGTTGATTGAATCAACAAGCATTTAACCTTACACTAAATGAAAGAGAAAGGTGTGAGGTTATGTTGCAAATTGGTACCGTGATTCTCCAGGAACGAAGGCGACTTCAAATTACCCAGGATACCTTAGCTTCTTATTGCCAAGTATCGAAGGCTTCGGTGTCAAAATGGGAAAAGGGATTAAGCTATCCCGATATCACGCTGTTGCCAAAAATTGCTTCGTATTTCGAATTGACCGTTGATGAACTACTTGGCTATGAACGACAACTTTCTAAAGAAATCATCCAACATCACTATTATGAATTCGCAACCCGTTTCGGTAAAGAATCTTTTGAGTCGGTATTTATTGATATAGAAGAAAAAGTTAAAGTGTACTTCCATGATCCTTCATTCCTGCTGCAGATGAGTATATTACTGCTCAATCATCATATGTTAAGTAGTGATAGTCCGTCTGTTTTACAGAAAACCAATCGCTGGTTACAGCGAATTCGGCAAGTAAGTGAAGATGTATGGGTCTTGCGTCAAGCCAATTCCTTACAGGCTACTGTTTCTCTCATGCAGTCCCATCCTGAAACTACATTGGAGTTATTAGTCGGTGTAATCAAACCAAGTATTGGTGACGAAATCTTACTGGCAACTGCTCACGAACAACTTGGTGATCAAGAGGAAGCGATGCGCGTCATTCAAGTCATGATGTATCAAAACGTCATTCAACTAGTCGGCAGCAGTCCGCTCTATTTACGGCTTACCGCGTCCAATCCACAAATTTTTAATGAAACCATTCATCGGATGAATAGATTGATTGAGCTATATGACTTGCGTACACTTCATCCGAATATGTGTCTGCAATTTTATTTCAGCGTAGCGCAATGTGCTGCTCTTTCAGTTAATCGTGAGCTACTTTATCCGTATCTTAATAAGTACGTGGATGTATGTATTCATGATTTACTCCCCTTTTCGTTACGCGGGGACGAATACTTCAATTTATTGGATGATTGGTTAGAACAATTAGATTTGGGAACGAATGCATTGCGCAATACCGAGATTATTAAGCGGTCGATCATAGAATCAATGGACGCTGATTTCTTTAAATCATTTAGGCAAGATGATGAAATGCAAGAGTTACGACAACGATTACACTTTGGGCTGGAGGGGTGTTCATGAACAACGACACGGCTTTACTTATGGAGTATCTACCATTTTTACTTCCTCTTATCATTTTGCAACTAGGATTGGCTATTTTCTCGGCGATACATGTTATTCGTCATCCTCACTATCGCTTTGGCAATCAAGTCATGTGGCTGTTGATAGTTCTATTAATTCAATTTATCGGACCATTAATCTATTTCGTTTTTGGAAGAGGTGATGACAATAGTCGTGCAAATTAATGGTGTAACGAAGCGTTTCGGAGATCATGAAGTGCTTAAAGATATACATCTTCATATTCCCGAGCATACAGTTTTCGGATTTGTCGGTGCAAATGGTTCTGGCAAAACGACATTGATGAAATGCATGCTAGGGTTATTACCACTCAATGCAGGGTCCATTACCATTGCAGGTGAATCCGTAACATTTGGCGAAACAAAGTCCAATCAGTATGTCGGGTACTTGCCTGACGTTCCTGAATTTTATCCCTTCTATAACGCAACACAATACTTGGAGCTCTGCGCCGTTATTACGAATATGACGAAATCGGAACGACGGGGACGGATCCAGGAACTATTAGAACTAGTCGGATTAGCTGACACGACCTCATTCATTAGCACATATTCAAGGGGAATGAAACAGCGTTTAGGAATTGCTCAGGCACTGCTAAATCGTCCCAAATTGCTGATTTGTGACGAGCCTACTTCTGCTTTGGATCCAGCCGGTCGTGCACAGATTCTTTCCATTTTACAGCAAGCAAAGGCAGAGACAACTGTATTCTTTTCCACACATATCGTATCGGATGCAGAACAAATCTGCGATCACGTCGCGATGTTGCATGAAGGAACCATCATATTCCAGGATGAACTGACTAATCTAAAACAGCGAATAACAGGAGAATTTGTTTTTACTTTTACGATACCCGTAGCAGAAGCTCGTGATCGATTGCAAAATACCCCATTCGAAATGAAGATCGACAGTGATCAATTAGTTGTAAGTTTACCTGATGAAAGTAAGCAATTAGCTTTCATGCAAGAACTCACCACCCAGAAAATCCTGATACAGTCGATGCAACCCAAAACTCGTCTACTTGAGCAGCTCGTGTTGGAGGTGCTTGGATGAATCAATGGTTTGGCTTTTTGAAGAAGGAATGGTTTGAGAGTGTGAAGACGTATAAGTTATTGCTCGTTATCGTCATTTTTTCAATTTTAGGCATACTGAACCCGTTTACAGCGAAAATCACTCCGACTCTATTCGAACAATTCATGCCTGAAGGTACATTCGTTAATCTACCTGAACCTACCGCACTCGATTCGTGGCTACAGTTTTATAAAAACGTTCCGCAAATGGGGCTAATTGTGTTCATACTATTATTCAGTACCATGATGTCAAAGGAATTAGAAAAAGGTACGCTTGTTATTTTACTGACGAAAGGATTACATCGCAGTACCGTAATCACAGCTAAATTCTTTATGGCTCTTTGCTATTGGACACTGGCGATCGCACTGTCATTCACCATCACCTACGCTTATACGGCTTATTATTGGGATCAAAGTCAACTCCAACATCTGTTGTTTGCAGTCAGTTGCCTTTATGTATTCGGCATACTTTTACTGGCGGTTACGTTATGGGGGAATACCTTGTTCGCTACACCTTACGGAGGAACTCTAGTTACATTATTGGTCGTCATTGCATTCTTTATTGCAGCTATATTTCCCAAGTCCGCTTCTTGGAATCCCCTTGAATTACTGACGGCTACGACACAGCTATTAACCGGTGAACTAACACCTTCAGACTTATGGATTCCTTATATTATCACTTTGTTTGCCGCAATTTTAGTCGTATTGCTAACTATGACACATTTTAAAAGAAAGCTACTTTGAAATCGTTGACAATGTCGCTACAAAAGTTGGTATATGACCAGGAAAAGTCTGTATCACGAAAATCAAAACTGCTTCGGAACAGGGGCAAGACTCTCAGTTCAATTCGCACTGTCGATTACGTGATTGTAAAGAACTCGTTCTTCAATGGTGATAGAGTATTTTAATGAAGTTCAACCGGTTAGAGACTAGTCTCTAACCGGTTTTTATGTCGTACTATATTTATACTTAACGTAGAGGTCATTAAAGTATTTTTAAGAATTATATCCAAACGAAACTGCAAATACCCATGCCAATATTGATAAGGCAATGATGACTGAACAGATTATCGTTATGATTAAGGTTAGGCTCTTGGGCATATCAGAACGATTTTTCCAAATAGCTATAAGTAAAAACAAGCTGGCCACTATAATGATTAAAAAAATAGAAAGAAGCATATAACGCTCTTTCATCACAAACCATACATCCATTGCATGTGCCCCTATCTAATAGATTTTAACTGAACAACCTGTTTCTCTGAATGCATAGGCGAAGATCCTTTATACCAAATAGTTTTTGTAACGGAATAGCGGTTGAAATCCTTTGATCTGCGCTGCAGCTGGAAGCACATGTGCCGCCGTCATCAATAAATAGTTGCTCACTATAATCAAAATCATTCGATTTGCTACGGAACCCTAAAAACAATTAGTCATTTAATTTAATCACTACATTACCGTACAATATAACATATTTCCACGACGGTCCGGTCCAGATCACACGGAAAGTCTCTTAAATTAACAAGCCTGCCAGTTGTACAGATTAGTTCTTCACCCACAACTTGACTTGTCCGATTAGGATTATCTATAAATTGCTCAGTTTAATTCCCTCCACTACTTTCGATCTAACTGGTAATCCTTCAATTTAACTGAGAATAAAAGAGAAAACGATTCGTATTCATTTTGCTTTGGTATAGTATATAAAGACATTATATTATACAGAATCAATAATGTTGACATCTCTGCACAGTTATATAATAATGATTATGTAATTAGAATTATTATATTCTATAACTTAAGCATGTGACTGCATCAGTCATCAAAAACACTTTAGGAGGAATCATTCATGTCAATGATCGGAAAACAAATCGAAGAGTTTACAGCAAATGCGTACAACAGTGGTAATGGGGAATTCATCGAAGTAACCCAGGAAAACTTCAGAGGTAAATGGAGCGTAGTCTGCTTCTACCCGGCTGACTTTACATTTGTCTGCCCTACTGAACTTGAAGACCTTCAGAACCAATACGAAACATTGAAAGGCCTCGATACAGAAGTATATTCTGTTTCAACAGACACACACTTTACGCACAAAGCATGGCACGATCACTCAGATGCTATCAGCAGTTTGCGATACATCATGATCGGTGACCCATCACAGAAAATCTCCCGCATTTTCGATGTGCTGGACGAAGAAGCAGGTCTTGCACAGCGCGGTACGTTTATCATCGATCCGGATGGCGTCGTGCAGGCAGCGGAAATCAACGCAGACGGAATCGGTCGTGACGCAAGCGTTCTAGTCAATAAAATCAAAGCAGCACAATATGTCCGCAACAATCCGGGTGAAGTATGTCCGGCTAAATGGCAGGAAGGCAGCGAAACACTGAAGCCAAGCCTGGATCTTGTAGGGAAAATTTAAGGAGACGGTTCATATGTTAGATGCGAATATTAAAGCGCAGTTAGCCCAATATCTCGAGATGATGGAAAAGGAAGTCCAGCTGAAGATCAGCGTGGGCTCTGACAAAGTATCACAGGACATGCAGGAGCTAGTGGATGAACTAGCCTCCATGTCTTCCCTCATCAAAGTAGAGAAAGCAGAATTGGAAAGAACCCCAAGTTTCAGCGTCAACCGCCCTGGCGAAGATACCGGCATCGTGTTTGCCGGTATTCCGCTAGGCCATGAATTTACCTCACTCGTCCTAGCTTTGCTGCATGTGAGCGGCAGAGCGCCTAAAGTCGACGAACGGGTGATCGAGCAAGTGAAGAACATCGAAGGTGCGCATCATTTTGAATCCTATATCAGCCTGAGCTGTCAGAACTGTCCGGAAGTCGTACAGGCGCTGAATATCATGAGCGTACTGAATCCTGGTATTACGCACACGATGATCGACGGTGCAGCCTTTAAGGATGAAGTGGAAAACAAAAACATCATGGCGGTTCCGACCGTTTACTTAAACGGGGAACCATTCACAAGCGGCCGCAAAACAATCGAGGAAATCCTTGCGGAAATGGGAAGCGGCCCGGATGCATCCGACTTTGAAGACAAAGACCCATTCGACGTGCTCGTTGTTGGTGGCGGGCCTGCAGGCGCAAGCGCAGCGATCTACGCTGCCCGCAAAGGGATCCGCACAGGCATCATCGCTGATCGTTTCGGTGGCCAGATTCTGGATACAGCAGCGATTGAGAACTTCATCAGCGTCAATCGCACAGAAGGACCGAAACTTGCGGCGAGCCTTGAAGAACACGTGAAAGAATACGATATCGATATCATGAACCTGCAGACAGCAAAACGTCTGAAAAAAAAGGATCTCATTGAAATCGAACTGGAAAATGGTGCAGTTCTTAAGAGCAAGACCGTTATCCTATCGACGGGAGCACGCTGGCGCAACATTGGTGTGCCGGGCGAAGCGGAATTCCGCAACAAAGGCGTTGCCTACTGCCCGCACTGCGACGGCCCTTTGTTTGAAGGCAAGGACGTGGCAGTAGTTGGCGGTGGAAACTCCGGTATCGAAGCGGCGATCGACCTGGCAGGCATCGCAAATCATGTCACCGTGCTCGAATTCGCACCAGAACTCAAAGCGGACGCGGTCTTGCAGGAACGCCTGAACAGCCTGCCGAACGCGACGGTATTGACGAATGTCCAGACGAAGGAAATCACCGGCACCGATAAAGTCGACGGTGTCACGTATACAAACCGTGATTCCGGCGAGGAGCATCGCATCGAACTGGATGGCGTATTCATCCAAATCGGACTCGTGCCGAACACGGATTGGCTCGGTGATTCGGTCGAACGCAACCGCTTCGGCGAGATTGTGATCGATAAAAAAGGTGCGACGAACGTACCCGGTGTATTTGCGGCGGGCGACTGCGCGGACGAGCCATACAAGCAGATCATCATCTCCATGGGCTCCGGCGCCACCGCTTCCCTCAGCGCGTTCGATTATCTTGTACGCAGTAAAGTGGAAGTCTAATAATGAAAAGATGCAGGAAGGCTATACGCCCTTCTGCATCTTTTTTTGCATTTTGCTCTTACTATTCCACTGCAAGTCGGAATTTGTTCTCAAATAGACTTGCCATTAAGGCACCAATCGTTAAGTTCATTACCATATTGGCAACAGCCGGTACGGCCGCGAGTGATCCGAAGTGCTCCATCGCAAGTGTTGCAGCGAGGGCGGTGTTGCAAATACCTGTATGGAATAAAATCGCGCGGGCGTTGCGCTCGGGTAGGCCTAGCCATCTGGAGATGAAGTAGCCTGCGCCCATTGGGATGCTAACTTGTAATGTGACTGCTACGAATACAAGCGGTAGCACAGACAAGTTCTCAGATAGTGCTTGCTGGGCATTGGAGATGACCGATAGGATGACCAGAAATAGCGCGAGTTGGGACAAGACACTGGTATATGGTTTAAACTTCTCCACTTGTTGTTGAAACTTCCACTGGATTAGTAAACCGCTAATCAAAGGAAAGAACACGATATACATAATGTTAAGAAATAAAGGCCAGAATGCAATAGGGATAAAACGTCCTGCAAATGTCTGCAATAACACCGGTGTCAACACAGGAGAAATGAATGTATCAAGCGTTGCCATCGTAATACTGAGCGCAACTTCTCCTCCCGCAATAAACGTATAAATATTTGCAGATGTTCCGCTTGGTACCGTCCCCGCCAAAATAATGCCGGTCGCAATCTCTGCTTGATTGCCGAAAAATATATAGGCAATTCCTATTGATACTCCGACCATGATCGTCCATTTCAGCAAGATGCCAAGTAAAGCATATTTCGGGTTTTTGATGACGTTGAGCAGTTTCTCCGACGAAAGCGATAAGCCCATCAGAAAGAAGATCGTTCCTAACCCAAACCCCGTCAGTTGCCGGATTGAAATGAACGCATCCGGAATAACGTAGGCAATGATGGATAAGAGTACGATCCAAAGTGGTAAGTACTTTGAAATGATTTTTGATATGGTTTGTATGGTTTTCATGTAGTTCTCCTCCTTACGAGGAAGTCCGTCTATGTTTTTTGTTATGAGCGGTTAACGCATTCAATAGAGCACTCAAGCCGCTACTATAAGCGCTTTCTTTGAACCTTTGAGCGCATTATCATACGTCATCAATATAGCAGAGACCGAGTTCATTGCCCCTCTTTTTGTACTTTATTCAACTTTTCTCTAGTTCTAACTAAGAAATATGCGTTGATCCAAGATGCTATTGGTATAACTAGCGCTATACCAAGCCCCGCACAAAGTATCAAAATCATTTCTGAACTGAATATCTTTGAATTGACAATATCTCCAATAGAGTAGTGTAAATCCTTGAACCAAATGAGCAATGCCAAATATCCTCCAAAGAAAGCGAAGAACAATGTATTCGTATCGGTTCCTAAAATATCTCGTCCTATACTCACGCCAGACTTAAATAACTCCTTCTTACTTAAGTTTCTACTATGCTTAAATACTTCATGCATAGTAGAAGCAATCGATATAGCGACGTCCATGATCGCTCCAATTGTACTCATAATAATGACGGAAGCACCTATTTTTACAAAGTCTACACCAATATAGAGAGACATACCTGCGATTGCTTCTTCTTCCTCTTCACCAAATCCTTGGATCATAAGCTTTTTGGATACTAAAACTATGAAAAATAATAATATACTAATGGTAATCATCGTTGAGATGAATGCTAGTACCGTTTTACTGTTTACCTCATTAATATAAAACAGACTGATGCACCCAATAACTATGCAGGCAATAAATGTAATGACAATAGGATTCGCATTTGAATCCAACATAAAAAACATCGTAAAAAAGACCACGCCAAAGTTAAAAAATAGCGAAATAAATGATCTAGCTCCACTTCTCCCGCCAACCCAGATCATCAATACGAGTAAAATAACCGCTAGCCATACTAGTACATTCAAATTCTCGCCCTCTTTCGTTCAATAAAGAAGATCGCTGTATAAAGTCCTATAGGGATAGTTAAGACGATTCCAATCCCACCGGCTAATGCACGTGCTAATTCCAACGATAAATTCATCGAGAGTGCAAATCCTACGGGTGAAGCGTTCTTTAAATAAAGGATTAGCATGGGGATAGATCCACTTATATAAGCAAAAAATAGAATGCTTGTAATGGTTCCCATAATGTCTTTGCCGATATCTATGCCAGATGCCTTCAGCGCTTTAACGGATATAGTATGATCTCTTTCATATAATGCAAACATCGAAGACGACATCGTAATGGCCACATCCATGATGGCTCCAAGCGATCCGATAAACAACCCCGCCATGAAGATCGTGTGATAAGGACGCGTCAAAAACTGCATTTCCTCATAACGCAGCCCATTCCCTGAAGTGATCCAGATGACAAGGGACGTAATGGAAAGTGACACTGCCGTTGCGACTAACGTAGCCACAATGGCGGCATATGTTTTTTCATTTCGGCCACTGACTAGCAGGAGCGAAATGGTTGTGAATAACAAGATACATATCCCGCAAACCACAAGTAAACTGACCTCATAGAATTTCACATAAATATCTAAAGCGAATGATAGTACCATGACGTTAATCACAAAGCCTACTATTGCCAATAGTCCTTGCTTATGCCCGACAATTAGCAGTGTAAATACGAAGATCCATGCAACGATCAATACGTATTTATCACGTTTTACGTCTGTTATACTCCCCGCTAGTTCTTCTACCTTAGAATCAATGGAGACGAAAACTTCATTTCCTATATGGTACTGTTGATCGTACGCCCCCGAGGATGAATACTCATTTACCAACTGGATTTCCCGACCTTTTTCTTCCCCATTCATGATCTTAGCTATGATGTGTTGGACAAATAGCGTATCTTCATTGCCATGCATGTCTGTTACATCCGTTTCTTCCTCTATTGTTGTATGGATTACCTTGGCGATCGGTCGATCATAAAATGAATAATTATGATTTACAAAAGCAATGGAAATGGTACAGCAAAATGCTAACAGAAAAAATAAGATCCACTGCAATGTTGTGATGTTTCTGATTCTATTCAAAATAATCCTCCTGACACTCCTAGGATGAGTCACAGATTAATCCTACCATGAATAAGACGTAGATTTAAAAAAAATATCTCTATTACTCCCAATAAGAAAAGCTCCGATTCCATTATAGGAAGAGAAGCGAATGTACCCATTTCCTTGACAGAAAACTGTTCTAGTAAATCCAGCATCTCCAAAACCACCACTTGATGGTAGAGTGTGACATCAATTCCTAGGAGTGTCCCACTTTCAATAAATCTTCTATCTTTTTTCGATCCCGTCAGCCAGTCAAAATCAAAAAACTCTACAACACGGACTTTTTCATCCAGTGGCTTTCGTTTTAAGGAATCTTGGTTAAACAGTTCCGCTACGCGCAAAATTAGCTGAGCCTATAGAAGGGATTCAGGTAAGTCGGACTTCAGGAATTCCACCACTCCATGCTTTCATGAGCAGCTGCAACAGTTCTGCTGTTTCAATGGTAGAAGATTTCTCCAACGTAACAGAACCTCCTTGATCGGTATGGCGCTGTTCTGCAATTACCCGATCGATCATTGCGGTTTGCTGGTGTTTTGTCGCCTCGTTGATCGATCGATGCATAACTGTGGCTGCTTTGCGCAAAGGTGTTTGCATTCCGCTTTCACAGGATGCTACGTTCAAGTAGTGGTTTATTTCTCTCGCTACTTCTTCAATAAACTGAAGAGCCTTCTCTGAATGCAAATCAATTTTCTGGTTAGCTATAGCGATTTCCCACCCCGCCACTTCAACCCGTAATGCATGTCCCCATAAACTCTCAATGCCGTTCAGCAAAGGTACAAGTATGGTACATGTACGTGCCAGCTCCGTCGCCTGCATTACATTCGGCAATTGAATATATGAGGATAATGCTGCTTTTTCTTGTCTTTCTTTATTGTAAAAATGCACTATAATACCTTCACTTTCAAGCAGCTGTTTCATCAAACCGATAGCTGAGATTTCTTTATAGTCAATAGTAAGACCGTCAGTGGCATGAAGAAATCTTTCCCTATTGAAGTGGCTAAGCGAACATCCAAAAACGCGTTCTACTTGTTCAGCTTCAAATATACTCCAAGAGCCGCACGCTTGTACTTGTTCCATAAAATAATCGGGTATACATATATGCTTTTCTTTTATCTCGCTTGATAAAAATGATGTGATTCCATTGTCGGAAATATCCATAGTATATTGTTGGACTCTTGTCTTTCCCTGATAGAATGCTTTATCGAAGAACGACATCACTTCAGCTGGTAACGTCACATAGCCATGGCTCAGTATCCAATATGCTTCCTGTACTTTCCGCAGACGCTGAACAGTTTCATGTTGCATGGCGGCCATTGCTATGAGCATCAATCTCTCCTGAGGCAGACCTATCTGTTTATCACAATAATTGGATGTTACAAACTCATTCATATATGGTTGCAACAGTGCAGAAGGGATCAATTTGTCACGTTCAGCAACAACCTGTAAGCCAAGCCATTTGATTTCGGTTACTGAATAATCATAGATCCATCGATCGTATAACCCATCCTGTAACAGTTTCTTTACTACTTGATGAAATTCCGAATACGCAGGCCTTCCACGCTGTTTTTCTACTTGTTTATACAATAACTGCAATAGTGCCCGTTCGGTTATCTTTTCCACTACTCTCATGTCCCGGTCTCCTTTCGTAAACAACAAAAAAACAATCATTCCGCCTCTTCGGCAAAATGATTGCAATAGTTGTGAATGAGGAAACAAAGTCAGGCAGCTTTAATATACTACACACAAAATGCATAGACGTAGATACCTTTTTTGCTTCCACTCCTCAACCCCCGAAGAAAGTGTCGCTTTTACGATACGTGGCAGGTCTCCTGGCTTCACTTCATCCTTCCGCAAGTGCCTTCCCATGTCTCCATAGTGGCTAATTCTAGCGGTCGTCCGTGTATACAGTTGCGGGGACAGCTCCGGTTGACGGATTCCCTTTTATACCTTGATAGGTACCAGCGCATCGTGCAAACTCATTTATTTTATTGCTATCATTTTATCATGGATAACATAGTGGGTGGTAGCGTTTGTATGCATCAGAAGAATCATGAGATAACTAAATAGGGTGCCTATGCAAAAAACATTGTGAGTACGTCCACAATCGTTTTGTGCTAGGCACCCCGTCGTGTAGAGTGTTCTTCATTACTTACATTAGTTGTTGTTCGCATAGACAACCGCAATCCGCCAATCCTTGAACATATGCCTCTTGCCATGTGATTCCATGGATGAAACCATTCTCCGAGTAACCTGTGATCAAATAGAATGTTTCGTTCTGCTCGGGTAGTGATGAATTGTTCTGATAGTCGTTGTTTTTCATAAGAATTACCTCCTGGATTTTGTATTTTTCGTAGTATATGCCTTGCCGGGGAATAAAAGAACGTTTTTTCGGCATTTAATGATAATCGGCCATTTGACAGCGCTTACATTACGAAGTCAAAAGGAAGAAATTCTTTATATATATCCCCGAGTAAATATACTACAGACATACTTTATAATTCAGTGAATTCTGTTTATTGTACCACCCCAATAAATAATTGTAAATATAAAAGTTGTAATTCCCTGTTAACATTTGTAGATTTTCGAGAAAAACCTATGACTTCTCTATCATTTAATGACTAAAACACGACCTTATAACTTTTTACACAAAAAAATCTCCCTAAGTCCTCTGTACGACTTAGAGAGATCCGTAGTGATTAGGACATTTGCTTTTCGCAAATATCGATGACTGCTCTGACAGAGTCAGCTGACTTGTCGAGTGCTATTTGTTCTTCCTTTGTTAACGGAAGTTCAATCACACTCTCGATACCATTGCCTCCCAGAACAGTGGGTACGCCTAAATAAATGTTTTGATATCCATACTCGCCCTCTAAATAAGCAATGGACGGCATAATTCGTTTCTTATCTTTAATAATTGCTTCAGCCATCTCAACCAAAGCCGCTGCCGGTGCGTAATAAGCGCTACCGTTACCTAGTAGTGAGACGATCTCACCACCGCCTTTTCGAGTGCGCTCCACAATTGCTTCTAGGCGTTCGTTCGAGATAATCTTATCCAATGGAATGCCGCCGGCGTACGAATAACGTACAAGTGGAACCATATCATCTCCGTGTCCACCAAGTACAAAGCCCGAAATATCCTCTACGGATATATTTAGTTCTTCCGAGATGAACGTAGTGAAACGCGCAGTATCAAGCACGCCTGATTGTCCAATTACGCGGTTTTTAGGAAAGCCAGTTGTTTTATAACATACATATGTCATCGCATCAACTGGATTACTTAAAATCAGCACGGTACTGTCTGGCGCGTAACGTTTCACTTGTTCGGAAACAGAACGCATAATCTTTGCATTGGTTGCAACTAAATCATCTCGACTCATACCTGGTTTACGTGCAACACCTGCTGTAATGATAACCATTGCGGCGCCTTCAATATCCTCGTAATTGGATGTACCTGTAATACGGGAATTAAATTGTTGTACAGGACTCGTCTGAAGAAGATCCAGTGCTTTCCCTTTAGTCGGATTGGAAAGATCCGGGATATCAACCAAGACAATGTCACCTAATTCTTTCTGTGCAGCCATCAATGCAGCCGTAGAGCCCGTGTGACCAGCTCCGATGACTGCAATTTTATGTCGTTTGAAAGCCATGAAAAACACTCCTTTATATAGACTTCAATATGAGGAATGCACTTATAGCACACCTATTCCTCAGTCTTTCTTCGGTGCCTTCTTCGCTTCTGCCAGTTTCTTAACTTGCGGAATTTCTGGAGTAGTCGACACTAGGGGTTTCACCATGCCATACACTGAATCATCGGGACGCGGTATAACATGCGCACCTAGTAATTCACCTACACGCGCTGCTGCGTCGCGACCTGCGTCAACAGCTGCCTGAACTGCTCCAACATCACCTTGAACGATGACCGTAACAATTCCACCATCGACCATCTCCTGTGATACCAACTCCACGTTGGATGCTTTCACCATTGCGTCTGCTGCCTCAATTGATCCAATCAATCCTTTTGTCTCAATCATTCCGATCGCTTGACTCATGTATATCACCTCTTTTCACTTCTGTGGAATCGATAATACCAATAATGACCGCGTCGATTGGGATCGGGTTTTCTTTCGGTAAAATAAAGCGTGAAGAACCGCCACTCGTAATGAGTACCTCGTCACCAACCCCTGCTCCAATCCGATCTGCCGCGACCATATGCGACTGTATACTATTGCCGTATGCATCAATCGGCTGGATGATTAACAGTTTAAGCCCTGCTAATCCATCCTCTTTACGGGTTGCCCATACGTTACCAATCACTCTACCCATTCGCATGCGTAATCACCTTTTTCTACTTTCTACTCGATATCGTTTTACCGAGTTCCCGTGCTGTATCTCTTGCTAGTGCCGTAACAATTGTGCCTTTATTAATAACGATTTCCTTTTCTGAAATCTCGGACACGTCTTCAGCCGACAAAAGTTTTTTTGTGAATTCATATGCCTCTGGAACATTTACTGGAATAGCCTTAACCGCTTCCGTCGTCGCTTGTACAGATGCCACTTCTTTCGCGTCACCCGATTTCACTAGACGACCAATTGATCCTTGTGTAATGAAACCTGCATTTGCTTCATCGGTATCAATATGCATTTCGAGACGATAACGCTCATTCACCCGAATACGGACATTGCGGAATGAAATGGCTCGGACTCCGTCTGCTTCCACCGTGACATACTCTCCATCTTCCACACCAAAGCGCGTAGCATCTGCAGGTGCCATATGGATATGTGCCTGCGCGATAATAAGTCCTTGGTCTATATGCACACTACCTTTTGGTCCGATTAATGTAATCGGTGCTGATCCCTCAATATTACCGGATTCCCGAAGTGGGGGCTTGACGCCGAGTTTCATGGCATCCGTAAAGCTGACCTCGACTTGGGTAGCTTTTCGGACAGGGCCTAAAATACGCACACGTTCAATACTACTTTTAGGTCCTGCAATCATCACCGTTTCATTGGCGGCGAATTGGCCCGGCTGGGAAAGCTCGGACCGCTGTGTCAACTCATACCCTGCGCCAAACAATACTTCCACATGTTCAGGCTGTAAATGTACGTGACGGGCGGAAACCGCAATGGGAACCGCTCGTTCCGGCAATTGAACGGGACTTTTGCCCAGTTGTCCAAGAATTTCTCCGACAATTTGTTCAATCAATTGCTGATTCATCTAGTTCACGCCTTTCTACTATGTCAGCAGTGATTATTCGCTTTTTGGTAACATCAATTCTAATTCGTTATGTGGTCTTGGGATTACGTGAACAGAAAGCAATTCGCCCACACGTTGTGCTGAAGCAGCACCTGCATCTGTTGCTGCTTTTACTGCGCCTACATCACCGCGTACCATAACTGTTACGATTCCACCGCCAACATGTACTTTACCTACTAAGTTTACGCTTGCTGCTTTCACCATTGCGTCTGCTGCCTCAATTGCACCGATTAATCCTTTAGTTTCTACCATTCCTAATGCTGTACCTTCTCTGTTCATAATTGTTTCCTCCTAATAGTGTTTTATTTTGTAAGTTGTTTAACGATTTCACTGACTAAGTTCTGTACTAATGCTGGATCAATGTTGTTGTTTGTTGCGGCTGATACATTGTTCATCACACTGGATACGAGCTGATCATTTGAGCTTTCTACCGACTCTGAATGCTTCGGCAATTGTACTTCCTTCGTGCCATATGCCATCCGCTTAATGTTCAGCAAATGCGTAGCTGTGACATTGTCTGATGTAATATTGCCGCCAAATGTTCCGCAACCTAATGTGAATGATGGCATTAAGCCTGTCGTACCACCAACTGCTCCAACAGAGGACATCGTGTTGACCAAAATACGTGATACTGGCATTTCCATAGCGAATTCACGAGCTACTGCATCGATTTCGGTATGTAGTGCCAAGCTGTGTCCACGTCCGCCAAGGTTCAGTAAGTCGAGGCACACTTCTTTCGAGTGCTTCACACCGTCGACGACATACATAGCGAAAATAGGTGATAGTTTCTCCAATGAAAACGGTACGTCTTTACCGACTTTTGTTTCCATCCCGACAATCAGGCGCGTACCTTCTGGTAAAGAAATGCCTGCCATTTTCGCGATGAACTGTGGGCTCTTACCGACCACTTTCGGATTCACCTTACCGGGTACCGGCGAGATGACACCTTCCATAACTTTTTTCTCTTCATCCGATAAAATATACGCGCCATTTTTCTTCAGCTCACGCGTAACCAGGTCCACGACGTGCTTATCAACCACGATGGCTTGCTCGGTTGCACAAATCGTACCGTAATCGAATGACTTGCTGTCTACGATATCTTTTACCGCTTTTTCAATCTTTGCGGAACGTTCGATATAAACTGGTACATTACCAGGACCTACACCGTAAGCTGGTTTACCGGAGCTATATGCCGCTTTGACGAGCGCACTACCGCCTGTTGCAATGATAAGATTCACGTCTTTATGCGACATTAATTGCTGTGTAGCTTCCATTGAAGCCAGTGTGAGACATTGAATTAAACCTTCAGGGGCTCCAGCTGCAACCGCTGCTGCATCACATACTTTTAATGCTTCGTGTGTACATTCCACTGCGTAAGGGTGAGGGCTAACTACAATGGAATTTCGTGTCTTCAATGAAATCAACGTTTTGAAGAACGCCGTCGATGTTGGGTTGGTCGTTGGGATGATTGCGGCAACTACACCGAACGGAGCAGCGATTTCCACGACCTTATTCATATGGTCCTCTTTTATGACACCGACCGTTTTCATATCTTTAATACTTTCGTATACATCACGGGAGCCCACTTCGTTCTTAATTTTCTTATGAGCTGCTACCCCCATACCTGTTTCATCTACCGCAAGTTGTGCGAGGCGACCGGATTGTTCAAAAGCGGCATCAGCAACGGCTTTGACAATCTTGTCAACTTGTTGCTGAGTATAGCCCATGAATTTCTCTTGTGCTTCTTTTGCAGTTTGGACGGCTGTACGCATTTGTTGTAAAGCCAATAAATCTTTATCCATTAATTGGACCAAATTAAAACACTCCTTTCTAGATACTTATCTATCAGTAACTTAACGGATCTTTCGCCATCTTCTGTATCGCTTCTCGGAATGCGTCGGCTGCTGCCTTGCAAGAAGACTGGCTGCCTGTCAGTAGACCACCGCCAAAGTTGGTTTCGGAAGGAGGTGCATAGAGTACACAAAGTGTAACGTCTGCAGCTTTTAGTGCAGCATCCAAACCGACAACGGCCTCAACAGGCGGTGCAATCAAGTATGCCAATGACTGTCCATCGGCTACGTTAGCCATGTCAGCTAAGTAACTCCCACAACTGGAAATGGTATGCGCATATAACGCATGATCACGATTTCCGTTAATCGCCTCAAAATACGCTTCGTGCTCTATCGTTATACGAATCGAATCAAGACCACTTTTTACTTCTTCCGGCGACGAGCCAGCTATGACTCCTATAAACTCTCCCGATAACGGACCAGAAGAATGAGCTGAGCCCGCGTAAAAACTTTTTGCATAGACCACTTCCACATCGCTATGCTTCGTTGCTGCATCAATTGCTGTATAGCCGACGTCGTCAATTGTCGTCGTTATCAACCCAAGACTACGCTGGTGAGACTTCAATCGGAACTTCTCAGCAAGTTCCGGACTGACATTCGAAATGACTTGCATTGACAATATGTCTGCATAGATTTTCACTTGCCCTCCTCCTTCCTTATCCTTCCTTTTGAACAAGCGATACACCGCTCGCTTCATACTTCAAGATTTTCTGAATAACCGTTCCAAGAAATGCACCCGCTTCAACAGGAGGGATTCCGCCTTTATGAATATTGGAGATGACCATACGATCCGCTTCAATCGTGCCATGTCTAGGCTTGTAGCATATATAAGCACTTAGCGACTCTGCAGACACAAGACCGGGACGTTCACCGATCAGCATGACGACAACGTCAGGCTGCAACAGCTCTCCGATATCGTCCATCACGGCAACTCGCCCCTTATCAACATAAAACGTTGTTCCCATATCAATATTCAAGTTGTTAAGTGATTGTTGTAACGATAAGTAGACGTCTTCCAAATTTTCTTCGATTGCTTTCGCACTCAGTCCATTTGACGCTACAATTTGTACGACAGGTGATTTTTTACAACGCTCTTGAATCAAAGCCCTTGCTTCGTCTGAAAGCTTTCTACCAAGATCCGGGCGTCGAATGTATTCTTCTTTATCTGACACTTTGGATTGCACTTGGAACAATCCTAGCTGTTCGAGCAAGTCATCTCGTACTTCACCGTAGACTGCGTCAACTGCTGCAGCGTGATCCAGTCGGAACTGTAACCACGTCTTCGTTTTCGGACGTGAGCCTGCGCGCCCGACCCCTATTCTAGCTGGTGTTTTCTTACGATATTCTGCCATCTTGTCTTCCTCAAGATCTTCTTGTGGTTTTGATTTCAAATTACCATACGCCGTCGTCGGTTTTGGTTTTACGGTGGAAATATTCCGCTTCGGCCCTTCTGTCGTACTATGGAACACCACCGCTCCGCTAGGCGATTTTTTCACAGTTTCCACTTCCAACTGCCCAATAGGTCGCCGTGAAAACAACTCTACTTTCTGTTCGTTCGTTGGCTGTTGTTGTATGGTTTGACCGCTACTCGCAGCCTCTAGTTTTTCTACAACCATTTTTGTGATTTGCTGAATTAAATCCTCATTCAAGTCCATCCACCTCCTATCGATTGAAGAGTGTGAGATCTCCAGCATGTTTACTCAACATGCCATTTTCGTAAATCCCCATCTTTTCAAGCCATTTCAAGTATTCAGGTGCTGGTGTTTTACCCATCGTCTGAAGAACGGTCGCCACGTCATGGTAGCTCATGGACTGGTAATTCAGCATAACGTCATCACCCATAGGGGCTGCGATGATGAAATTCACACCTGCCGCTGATAATAAGATACTTAAATCTTCAATGTCATTTTGGTCTGCTTTAATATGGTTCGTATAGCAAATGTCTACACCCATCGGCAGTCCATGTAGCTTGCCCATGAAGTGATCTTCAAGGCCTGCTCGGATCACTTGCTTACTGTTATATAAATATTCCGGACCAATAAATCCGACAACTGTGTTGACAATGTATGGATCATAATGTCGTGCAAAACCGTAGTTCCGCGCTTCCATGGTTACTTGATCTACGCCATAGTGCGCTTCAGCCGACAGTTCGGATCCTTGTCCTGTTTCAAAATACAATGTTTGAGGACCAGTACCCGTACCCATTTTCAGCGATAGATCTTTAGCTTCCGCAATTAATTCTGCTGAAATACCAAATGAACGATGGGCTTTTTCCGTTCCTGCGATACTTTGGAAAATCATATCCGCAGGAGCTCCCTGTTCGATTGCTTTCATCTGTGTCGTAACGTGTGCAAGTACACAGTTTTGTGTTGGGATTTCCCATTCATCAATAAAGTCTTTCGTCGCATTCAACACACGCTTTACGCTTTCTACGGAATCATCTACAGGATTGATCCCAATTACCGCATCACCGATACCGTAAGACAAGCCTTCTTTTAACGAAGTGATGATCCCATCAATATTGTCCGTCGGGTGATTCGGTTGCAGGCGGGAAGACAAAGTACCCTTTTGACCGATTGTAATATTACACGTTGATAAGATTTCGATTTTATTCGCCGCGTGTACTAAATCCAGATTGGACATCAGCTTCGTTACAGCCGCAATGACTTCTGAAGTCAATCCGCGACTGAGACGTTTTAATTCGCGGTCCCCTACTTCATTACTCAAAATGTATTCGCGCAGTTCTGCGATACTCCAGTTCTGGATTCCACTGTAGACCTTCTCGTTAATATCATTTTCAATAATCAGTGAGACTTCATCATCTTCGATTGGGATCAGTGGATTGTTACGAATGTCACTTATAAGCAACTCACTAACGACTGTTTTGGCAGCGATTCGTTCTTGCACGGTTTCCGCCGCAATTCCTGCGAGACGATCTCCAGATTTCTCTTCATTCGCTTTTGCTAACACTTCTTTTAGGTCATGGAACACATATCGTTCGCCGCCTAATGTAGTGGATAAATTCACGTACAAGACCTCCTTTACGTTGTATGGAATGTTAAGGTTTTCACAACGACCGGTACGACGCCTGAAGTGAGCGCATTGCCGATATCGATGTAATCGCCTGTTTCCACATTAATTTGATCTATACAAATAATGCTTTGTTTCACTTGTAATGCCGCCAATGTTTGGCCAATCACTTTAGCGTGATCTGATTGAATGACCAATATAATCGGTTGTTCAGGGCGCGGCCTCTCGTTCATGATCTGAACAATTGCCTTGGCCAATCTCTGCACATCGCGAAATCCGAGATAGGGAAGATTGGACAGATAGAGAGCGAAGTTTTGTCCTTCTTTCGCAGAGTCGTATAAAGTAACCGCCTGCTGAACCGCGTCTTCAAATCGGGATAATCCTATCTCGAGATTTTCTCCAAAATCATATTGGTAAATCGGAATGTTTTTTAAAGGCAACTCATGTGGCGCAATCTGTATGGTAGCCCCGCTAATTTCAGTAGTCTGTGTTCCAGCTCCCAATACAGTAGCCCGTACAGTTTCTACTGGCTCTTGCCAAGTAAAGTGTTGTAATGATGTGTTTTGTAGCAGTGCCTCCGCAAGTTGCATGCCGATATCGTCGTACCGTGCTATTTGGACTTCACCGGAAGTATGATGATACATACATTCGGAAATACCACCTGAAAAGACGATGGTATCGATTGGTTGCAACCAGTTCGGTTCATGACCTAGCAAAAGCACTCGATCTTGTGCCTGAACTTCCTTCTTCAAAATACGCGCCATCGCTTCTGCCATATAAGTCGTTACGAATGATACAGCTGATGCATTTTTGGGGTCACCGACTTGTAACGTATAGCCTTGGTCTTGTAATAACCGTTCGACTGACGGTGAAATGGTACGGACTTTTCCGTGTTCAAATTCGATCAAGCGACCCCCGATATGCATCGTGCATGTACCAAGAAGTTGCTTGTCTTTGAATACTGCAATATTTGCTGTCCCACCACCAATGTCTATATTGGCAATTACCTGGCCATTTTTTCCAGATAATTCATAGCTGCCTGACCCTTTTGCTGCGATAATTCCTTCTAAGTCAGGGCCTGCCGTTGCGACGAGGAAATCGCCTGCTTCATCAGACAACTGATGCAACATTTCACTGGCGTTTCGTTTGGTTGCGGTTTCACCTGTAATAATGACAGCGCCTGTTTCTATCTGCGAAGGCTGGATTCCTGCCTTTTCGTATTCCGTGCGGATAATCTGTTGGACACCCGCTACATCAATCGTCACTGCGTCTTGCAATGGTGTTCGAAATACTGGGCTCTTGTAGAGTATTTCTTTATCTGTAATTTCTATTCGTGGCACATGTGTTGCACCCGCTACATTACGTAGAGAAAAACGACTGATAATCAGTTTTGTCGTGCTTGTGCCAATATCAATTCCTGCACTAATAATTGTTTCGTGCTTATTGAAATTGCTCACGCCCACACTCCTTTCTGATTACTTACTGCCCTGTACTTTTAGTTATATCTAGCTTAGACACCAGCTTCCGGGTCATTTCAATCTTCCCAATAACGTACAAAATATGCACTTTGTCGGGAAGATTACAAACGCCTGTCGGAGCTAGACGGCGTCTTGCGCTTTTGATATAAAAAAGACGCCTTTACAAACCCATGGATTTTCCCATGGGATGTAAAGGCGCCATTGCCGTTTTTATTCACTTGTATGAAATTTACTATATCAAATTCCTATCTGGCTGTAAAGAAAATCAGCCGTGGAAGATCAAGTGCTTGTCGGCTTCTGACTCTACGTAATGCCGCATCGCATGAATGTCGTTCAGCTTTGTCAATTCCTTTATATGCTTGATCCCCATACCCGTTTTGGAAGAAATCATGACAATGGGCCCAACGTTCATTACAGTCTTTAACATGCCAAGTGAGCGATCAATATCCGCTTCCGGAAGATCGCATTTGGTTATGACCCCGATGGGTAGTTTCGGGATTCCCATGCTGAAACCTGGTGGAAAAATAAGCTTTTCACTCGTTGCGTCTTGCAAATACAGTACGTGCGTTACTTCAAGCGCGGTGGCCATAATATTTTTGTAGAACATTGGATTTTCCGTGTACTCGCCCGGCGTATCGACAATCCAATCATAATAACTGAGCGTTTGCGTTTTGAAAGCTTCTACTTTTCGGCCCAATAAAGCATTCGTCAATGTAGACTTTCCCGCCCGTACCGCACCGATCAGCATTGCCTTGTTTCGCATCGTCCTCACTCCTTATGATTTTGTGATTTCAGCTGGCGTATACTTTAACTTCTCCGATAAAAAACGATTAATCTCCAGCATAGCCATCTCTACTTCGGAGACGCTCCCTACGATGACAAGACTTCCTGTAAATCGATCGAGGAATCCAATTTGAACATTTGCTGCTTTCGTAGCTAAGTCCCCCGCGATAATTACCGTCTCACTCGGTGTACAAGTGAGAATACCTAAAGCTCCAGCTTCCTGGATGCCTAACTTCTGAAACATGTCTGGATCGGGATTAGCGATCAAATGACTGAGTGTAATCTGTTTTCCTGGAACGAATTCCTGTATAAATCGTTTCTTGTCTTCGCTCATTATACACACTCCTCGTTTATATTTTTATGCTTTAGCGGCGGGAGCTTTCGTTTCAGCATCTTCATACTCGCCTTCGCGAATAATTCCCGCTTCACGGTCTTGCTTTTCCAACCTTAATGCTGTTGGTACAGACAGCTTGTATGCAATGATAACCGCGATGATACCCGCACTTAATTTACCTAGTATAACCGGTAAAATTATATTGGGTTGGAAATTCGCTGTGAAAGATAAATGATCACCTAGCAAGAATGCAGCACACACTGCGAATGCGATATTGATAACTTTATCTTTTGGTTTCATGTAACGAACTAATGAGAACATCGCCAAGATATTCGCGACAGTCGCAAGTAGACCCGCGCTACCTTCAGGCGAAAGCCCAATTTTCTTTCCCGCGGCTTCCAAAGGTGTCCCCATGTACTTTCGAATCAAGTAAATCATTGGGAATGCACCCGCTAACATAATACCAATATATCCGGCTGTTTCAAGTGCACGGAACTGGTCTGCTTTATCCGCCATGATTGGATCAAAGCCCCAAACACCAAAGATCTTAGTAAAGATACCCGTAAATACTTCTACAATAGAGAACACTAATACAAGTTTAATGGCTGCGTCCATCACACGGCCAAACATCATAAATCCGTTAATCATAATACGTGGAACGAACTTCAGTCCGACCGCAATCAATACAACAAATAATAATAATGGCAATAAATTTATGAAGATTTGTAAATAACTAATCGCAAACTCATAATTGGATGTAGCCGTCGTGCTGATTACATCACGCACGTCCGTGTTGAACAAAACAACTAATACCGATGCAATAAATGCACCGATTGGAATCGTCAATACACCTGACATGATGCCAAGCGCCATGTACTTATGGTCTCGTTTATCTAGCATGGCAAGTCCCATTGGAATAGAGAAGACGATTGTTGCTCCGGACATGAAACCAACGATCAGCGCCATGATCCATCCTTCATTTGTTACCTTTAGCGCTTCCGCTAACTGATAACCACCCATATCTGAAGCCAGAATAGTAGTTGCAGCAAGTGCCGGATCTGCCCCGATTGAATTAAATACAGGACCAATGAATTTACTGATAAACCAGGTCAAGTAGGGTATAGACGCCATGATTCCTGCCGCAGGAACGAAGATATGCCCAACAGCGTGTAATCCAGACATGAATTCCTTACCTAATCCCACTTCCGGATTTTTTATTGAAGCAAATGCCCCTGCAACTGCACAGGCCATGATAATGTAGACAATTACCGTACCGATCATTTCCATTTGAGTTTCCCCCTATTACTTTCTTATAGTGTTACCGTCAACCTTGTATTAATACACTTGCCACCACCTTTAAATCTAATGACAAATTCTGAAAAAAGAAGACAAAAATGACGCTTAAAGAAGGTATCTCTTTAAGCGTCTTTGCTTAGGTCTATTTACTTGTGCGAATCTATAATCTCCACTGCAAGTGACTCCATTGTCATTTGCCTTGACATACTTGTATCACGCATTTTTTTAAATGCCTGTTGCTCGGTTAAGTTCTCTGAATTCATCAGAATACCTTTTGCCCGTTCGATGACTTTCCGCTTTTCCACTTCCTGTTTTGCCTGCTGAATACCGTCTTTTAGCCGGTGCACTTTACTGGATTGATGCAGTGCAACTTCAATTGCAGGAATTAAATTGGCTTCAGAAATGGGCTTGACTAAATAGCCGACCACACTGTCTTGCTGCGCCTTTTCCACAAATTCCTTTTGACTGTACGCGGTAATGATTAAAATCGGTATATCCAGTTGTTCTCCGATGATTCGACTGGCTTTTAGTCCATTCATCTTCGGCATTTTAATATCCATTAAAATCAAATCAGGTTTATGCAAAAAGGCTAGCTCGATCGCTCGATCACCATCGCCTGCTTCCCCAACGACTTCATAGCCATGGTCTTGCAAAGTCATTTTTAGATCCATACGAATAATTGATTCGTCTTCCGCTATCAAGATTCGTTTACTCATGAAAAATCTCCACCTCCGCACCCACTGGAAAATTGATTACTGCATGTGTCCCGATTTCCCTAGGCACATATAGGAACTCACCATTTAAGTCATTGGTTACTAAGTTGTGGATAATTTCCGTGCCGAGTGACGTTTGCGGATTCTTCATTCCAACGCCGTTGTCGGAAACGTGAAGTTCTACAAAGTCATGATCCACAATAAATTCCACATTAATAATTCCTTCTTCTTTGCCTCGAAATGCATGCTTAAGGGAGTTTTGTATGAGCTCATTAATAATCAATGCTATTGAAACCGCTTTCTTAGAGGTTGTTATTATTTTATTGCCATTCGGCTCAATAATCAAGTCTACTTTTAAGTTGTAATCGTTTAGTACCATCGTGGAACAAATTTTTCTTGTCAAATCTATAATATTTACATCATCGTCGTCTGCATCTTCCTTCGTAAGGATAATTTCATACACGGAGGAAATGCTATATATCCGGTTAAGTGTTTCCTCAAAAGCAGATCGGTTATTAGCTGATATGCCATTACGCATTTGCAATCTTATCAAGCTTGCGACAGTTTGCAAATTATTTTTAACCCGATGATGTATTTCTTTAATGACGACAGATTTCATCATCAATTCTTTTTCCTTTGTCCGAAGTTCAGTAATATCTTGGACGATCAACAACGTTTCTTGAGACTTATTTTTTTCACGCATTTTTATTTTTTTTACAATTAAGTTTTTGTCCTGAATCGTCAACTCAAAGACAAATACATCCTCTTCCTGCTCATAAACTGTCCGCAAAAACGGTAGCATTTCCAATAAATCTCGATACAATACGTCATCCCGTCCGCTCATTTCAGAAATAAGCTTTAACCCCGAGGGATTTGCATAAACTAATCGATTACTAGCATCAGTCAAAATAAGCATCTCCATCAATAAATCCGAGACTACTCCAAGACCCGAATTCGTCAGTTGATCTTCCGCTGTTTCTGTAACTACCGAAAACCTTTTTATATCGTCAGCCGGTAGCGGTGAGGTGACTTGTTTCTCAGAAACCAACACACCGATCACTTGATGATAGGTGTTCTTAATGGGTACCACGGTTTGATGCACCACGATACCTTCTTGTGTCATCGCCTGCTGTATGATAGATTTCTTTCCGTTACGATAAGAATAAAAAACGCCCGGTTCAAAAGACTCAAATACAATCTTTCCAATGACAGAATTAGTATACAGTGGAGTACACCCCACTGGAAAAGCCTCTGCAACGACAATTGCTTGATTACTCGGTTTTAATTTACAATCGATGAACATATACGAATTGGACAGATCTGCATAGGTTTGTAAGCTAAACGCCATCTCTTGCAAAATCTGCACATCTTGATTAGTCAATTCCGTATGTAATTTACAAAGTTTCTCTACTGTTGATTTTACCAATACGCCACGACCCTACGATCAGGAGTACTGCTACCCCTACCCTTTAAAATTAGTATAGATTGGTTAGCGAAAGAGGTCAATTGACAAGTTCGATGTCGATAAATGGGCATTAAGGAAATCTTCCACCTTTCTCTTATACGCTTTCTGATCCATCACGAATGCTTCCCCGTGATTCGCATCATCTACTAAAAACAGTTCCGCGTCACTCTCCGTTACTTCGTACAGTTCCTTTGTCATATCTGTCGGTACAAATGTATCGGCGTTGCCGTGTATGTACAGGATTGGTATAGTTGCACGCTGTACAGCACTCAGCGCATCTGCTTCCTTCAATGAATATCCCGCTTTTGCGTTCGTCAATAAGTTCATATTATCAAGTAACGGAAATGCCGGCAAATGAAACATTCGATTTAATTGATAGGCAAAAAGCTGATAAACGGATTGATACGGACTATCTGCAATGACTGCCTTCACTTGATCGGGAAGCTTCTCACCACTTGCCATCAAAACTGTAGCGGCCCCCATTGACAACCCATGGTAGACCACTTCTGTAGCAGGATCCATATTTTCGCTAAGTAACTTCGTCCAATCAATCAAATCCAAACGATCCGGCCATCCAAAACCATAATAGTCTCCACCACTTTTTCCATGTCCTCTAGCGTTTGGCATGAAGAGATTATATCCCAGTCCTTCATAATAAAATTGACCGTACAAGCCCATCTGTTTTGCGTGTCCTAAATAACCATGTGTCAGAATCACTAATTTGTTAGTCGGCTGTTTGGCAGGCAAGTAATACCCCATTAACTCTATACCATCCCTTGACGTCATGTGCATTTCTTCAAACTCCTGTTTATCCACCCAATCTAGCCAGTCTCCATTTAAAAACACATCCATGGTTTCAGCTGATACTTTCAAGTCAGCATTGCCTGTCAGGAAGTCTTTGGGACCACGTTTGATGGCCAAGTTATAGAAGAAAAAGCTTCCTGCTATCTGGAAAATAATAAAGATAGCAACGAGTAAAACGACAACCTTTTTCCATCTTATTTTTTTCATTTCTATATCCTCGTTCTCTTTGTCTTAGTATTTACTTTTATTATACAGTGAAAACGAAGAATTCGTTAGGAGGATTTCATGAGAAAAACCCCAGTAGTTGGATAACGACTACTGGGGCGGACTTCATTCACTATTTTTACTTCTTACTTCTTACTTCTTACTTCTTACTTCTTACTTCTTACTTCTTACTTCTTACTTCTTACTTCTTCTTATTGTCTTGCTCGGTAGCCTGATCTGCTCGTTTAAACTCTTTGTCGTACAATACTTCCTGTGTCGATGAAAGACCATTATTCTTATCAGTCAATGTTTTATGTGGCTGTTTGTTTTCACTCAAGTCTAAACACTCCTTTCCGTCTAGCTGTCAGTGTTCCACGCATAGATGAAATTAAACATGAACCATTCAGTTAACGTTATTTGGTTCTTTTTCCAAAACCACGTATACTAACAGAAAAAGGGGTTGTTCACTATGAAGTTGTACATGACAGAACACGGTTTTGACACTGAAGTTGAGTTTGGTACCTTACACATTTCATCTAATGAAGAAAAAGGGTTTCGCCCCTTTCAATTGATGGTCGCGTCAATTGCTGCTTGCGGTGGTGGCGTCATGCGGAAGATTCTAGATAAAATGCGTATGCCTGCAGATGATATCACAGTGGAAGTGAAAGAAGTGATACGTTCACAGGATGATGCAAGTCGTCTGATGGAAATCCACCTCCACTTCACAGTCATTGGCTCAGATATTACAGTAGAAAAAATGCCACGAGTCATGGAACTAACAGAGAAGAATTGTTCCATGTTACAATCCGTCATGGGTTGTATACATGTTGTGAAAACCTATGAGATGAGTACAAAATAAGTTTCAATGACCGACAATGAGAGTTCTCCCATTTGTCGGTTTTTTACGTTTGCAGGTCCTTATTTTTCCATTAAAAATCCTGTATACTGAATAGAATACCTAAAGGAGGTCTACCTATATGAAGAATAAACTAGTCGGGTTGTTAGCAGTTTTATTGATTTTTTCAGCAACGCCATTTCAAGCACAGGCAGCCACACAATTTTCTGACGTAGACAAGCATTGGGCGAAGAAAGAAATTATGTATTTAGCTGACCGTAATATTATCGGCGGTTTCCCAGACGGTACCTTTAAGCCAAACGATCCCATTACACGGGCGCAGGCATCTTCTATGCTCATTAAAGCATTGAAAATTCCGTTGGTAAAGGATCCCACAATACAGTTCAAGGACGTCTCGAAAAAGTCTTCCTATTATCCAATACTCGCAACAGTAAACGAAAAAGGCATCATGCGTGGAGACAATGGTTTCATGCGTCCTGGTGAGGATACTTCACGTGCACATATGGCTGCGATCATTCGTCGTTCATTTAACATACCTGTCGACCATCAGGCAACGTTTGTAGATGTATCCCCGACACATTGGTCATTCCCCGATATTAATGGGATTGCGAAAAAGGGCATTACGGGTGGTTCTGAAGGTAAATATATGCCGGCAGATTCCGTTACACGTTCTCAGTTCGCTGCATTTTTAGTACGTGCACTGGACGACTCTATGAAGTTAAAAGATTACCATTCCTATGTAGGCGTTAAAGGAAAGACAATTGAACAAAATGGTTTTACTTATACGATCGCAACAGACAAAAACTCCACTAAGCTATTTAAAGAGAATAAAAAGGCTGGAACACGTTCAACACTTTTAGATAGCGCGACTATGCCGGATAACGGAATCAACCGAATACTGCTCATGTCCGGTTATCAAATGGTCCTATACAATGATGATCTCTTCATTCCGTATTGGAACTTGATCAATGCAGGAAATAAAATGCCTGTAGGATATAATCTGGTGAAATTGAATGTAAATGACTGGAGTTACACGATTGGTAGTATTCCAATCGATCAAAAGTTCCGTAATATGTTCATTTGGAACGATCGAATCTACTATACACTTGAAAAAAACAAGGAACGAGTTTTCGATTCCACATTCGATCCTACTACTCCAATAGATGATCCATTGACGCTGTATTCAGTAGCGATGGATGGCGAAAACAAAAAAACATTATTAAACTTTGATGCCCGTGTCATTTTTGATGAAGTAGAAGCTACTTCGAAAACCAATCAAGTAAGTCAAAACAATAAATCCGTAGCGTTCGACCTTTCTACGATGTATTACTTCAACAAAACAGGTTTGTATAAATATAATCTGTTAGATAAAAAGATCAGCAAAATTTCTACTATTCTTGCGAGGGATATGGATGTTACCGCTACACAGTTAATCGTGACGGATCAAGCAGGTAAGAAACATACACTTAAGAAATAAGAAAAATGGCATGCCTCTAACCTAGTGGCATGCCATTTTTTCTATCGGTCTATAACAAGTTTAGCAACCATTCGAATTACTAATTGTCCAATGAAAAACGGTATAGCTGTTAGCAAAATGACAATATCTCGACCAAATGGCTTGAACCATCCACCATCATCTGAGATGAAATTCATAGCCAATACTAGAGACACTATGCCGGTAAGTATATTCATAAGTAAAATATAACGAATTTTTATAGCGCAAGATAAAATACCTGTTATCACAATATATAAAACAGACACGACCAATAAATACTTTGCATCTTCTCGCTTCATATACTGGGCGAATTCATAGAAGTGAAATAAGAATGGTGCTGGAATTAGAATCATGACAAGCCATGCCATGTTCAAATATCGTCTTACCATTGCTTCATCACTCCAATTCGCTAAGGATAAAACTTGTACTGTTTATTCAACATGATTAGTAAACCTTCACATACCTGACATACCAGCAACGACTACAAAAGTAGTCCACAAAAAGCCCAGTCCAATAGCTAAAACTGCGACCGCCCTTAATGAAATAAGTAAAACGGTAAGCCAACTTTTTTCTGTAGGCCCTTCAACTTTTAACGATAGAAGAATTAATGCGGTTCCTACTATTCCGGTTACGAAAGTGAGTACAACCCCTATCCAATACCAGATCAATCCGTTACCCCAGTACGCCATACTTTGAAATAAATCACTTAGGAAAAATACACCCGCTGCGCATACAAAAGCGAGCAGTATACATACTAGTTGTTTCTTTTCTCCTTGCATAACGTGTATCCTCTTTTCATTCTACTAGATTACCGTTTATTCACGGCTTCTTCACTGTTACGTACCCTACTTTCTCCACCAATTCCTGTCCTTGCGGTGAAACCATCCATTCAATGAATTTCTCAGTATTCGGATTTTCTGTCCCTGCTGTGATGACATAAAACTCAGATGCAATTGGATAATCATCATTATGGATTGTTTCTTTCGTCGGCTTGACGCCGTCGATTGCGAGCAGTTTAATCTCATCATTTCCTACCATTTCCGTTGAGTAATAGCGGAATGTATAGCCAATGGCATTTTTATAATTTCGATACTTTGAGACTTCTGAAATTATACCACCCATTCCTTCGGGCACATTCTCTTTTGGAGCATCCATGATCGGAATATTCCCCATCAGTCGTTCCAAACCTGTCTGACTACCACTGTCCGCTGGTCGTTGGAATGCGCGAATCGACTCGTTTTTACCTCCTACCTCTTTCCAATTGGTGATTTTCCCCGCATAGATATCTTGAATTTGTTTTAATTCTAGATTATCAATAGGGTTTTTTTGATTAACAAAAAAGACAAATGCTTCTCGACCAATCGGTGTTAATTTCAACTCAAGACCTAGTTGCTCCGCTACTTTCATTTGGGCGTCTGAAGGTCCTGCTGCAAAAATTATATCTACCTCGCCAGAAAACAGATTTTCATAAGCGATAGGTGTTGTATTGACCATTACTTCACTATCATACGGATTGTATTCTTTACTTGGATAGACTGCTTGAACAAAAGCTGCATACAGTGGATATAGCGCGGTAGCGCCGTCAATTCTCGGTAAATCATCCTTCAGTTCGAGTGTAGCCGCCTCGTCAAGCACGGCAAGCTTTGATTCCTGTCCAATCGTAAACGGTTCATAATCACGCACTTCCACTTCGGCATCCACTGTTGCAATACTTTCCTTGTATATATGCATTATCGGCCAAACTGCCGCCCCTAGTAGAACTACCCCTGCAATAATGCCGAACAATCGCTTTCGTTGCTGCGTGTTAAAGAAATGAAAGATCATCATGACGATCCACACATATAAAATGATCATTGCACTTAGCGCTAATGGTATATAGTGGATCCATCCCATTAGCAATAAATACAATAATCCAATTCCCGTGAAAAATAGTAACGCTATTAATAAAAGTACCGCAAATGCTATGGGTGCAACCATACGCGTTCCTCCCTTTTCATTTTCCGCTCAATTCCTCCAACCGGTGACGTGCCTCGTCTTCATCAAATGAACTGTACCAACGATAATGCTCCTCATCTAAAATACGGAAATGCTGACTAATTACATTTTGCTGTAAACGAAAAATTCCTTTTGCCTCCAATTCGCGCCACCACACTTTACCACCCATCGATTGATCCTTTCGGCGGTCAATACCGTCATGCGCAATAGTTTCCAGTACTTCTAACGGATCACCACCGACGGTAGCTTGCAATACGTCACTATCGCGAAATAAAGCACAGACAGCTATAACGGCTGTCCAACTGGCCATGGCTCTTGCTTTTTCAATTTGAATCAACGTCTTTTTAGAAAGTCCTAGTACATCCGCCATTTTTTGTTGGGAATATTCTTTCTCTAATCGAATCACCCGTAACTTCAATGAAATCAGTTCTATTAATTGTTGTTGATTCACTAGATCACCTCATAGTTACATTTCATATTAATTGGTGTAATATTACACCAATGTCATTAAGTAATCAAGGCATTTTCAAAACTTTCCGTTAACCATACAACTATCGATTCTTTCTCAAAATTATGATACGATTTATTGACTTTGTGATTTAGAAAAAGAAACGAGGATTCTTATGAAACAGCGTGAACAATGGACATCCAAGATTGGCTTTGTTTTAGCAGCTGCTGGCAGTGCCATCGGCCTAGGTGCAATCTGGAAGTTCCCTTATATGGCCGGAACGAACGGTGGCAGCGTGTTTGTGCTGTTATTTATTATTTGTACATTATTGATTGGTTTGCCAATTTTATTGGCTGAGTTTGTCATTGGCCGTAGAGGACAGGCAGATGCAGTGACTTCTTTGAAAAAATTATCATTGGGACGCAAGTGGGGATGGGTTGGATGGATGGGACTTGCCTCTTCTTTCATCATCTTATCTTTTTATAGTGTCGTCGGCGGATGGATTTTATCGTATTTAGCGCGTGCCTTTACGTTTACACTAGGTGGGCTGGATTATGGAGAGCTATTCAATACGACGATTGCGAATCCATGGGAAGTATTATTGGCACAAGCGTTATTTATGGCGTTAACGATCTTTATCGTTCAAAGCGGGATTCGCGGAGGGATTGAACGGGCCAGCCGCTGGATCATGCCTTTATTATTCTTGTCATTCATTGTATTAGCCATTCGTTCGCTGACACTAGACGGCGCGATGGAAGGTGTGCGTTTCCTATTCGTACCGGATTGGAGTTATTTTAACGGAACTACTTTTCTAGTTGCGTTAGGACAGGCATTCTTCTCACTAAGTGTCGGTGTGACCGCGATGATGACTTACGCATCCTACCTTTCGAAAGAAGAGAAGCTCGGACAGTCCGCGTTTAATGTCTCTATGCTGAACATAGGGATTTCAATCCTAGCGGGACTTGTCATTTTCCCGGCAGTTTTCGCGTTAGGACATTCACCGGAAGCGGGGCCAGGACTAATTTTCGTTATCCTGCCAGCTATTTTCAATGAAATTCCATTTGGCAGCGTATTTTTAATTATTTTCTTTTTCTTGATGCTATTTGCTACATTGACTTCTGCTATAGCGATGCTCGAAATCGTTGTTTCTACAGGCATCCGTAAAAAGCATGATAGAAGAAAGCGCGCTTCGTGGGTGTTTGGCGGATTAATCTTTTTGGTCGGAATTCCTAGTGCATTATCATTCGGTTTATTATCCGGCATTAGTATTTTCGGCAACTCTATTTTCGATTTTGCGGATATACTGACGAGTAGAATTGCAATGCCACTCGGAGCATTGGCTGTGTCTTTATTTGCCGGCTTTGTACTGACGAAAGAAGATACAGCAGAGGAGTTAAGGATGCACCCAGCTCTTCACTCTTTGTGGAAAGTAATTGTACGCTATTTCGCACCTATTGCAATCATTGTCATTTTCTTTACTTGGATTTTAGGCATGTAAAAAGCACGCCGGGGATTTTCTCCGGCGTGCTTTTTATTTTTAATAGGGAAAGCGTTTGGAATCTGTAAATGACAAGTACTGATTTCTTACTTAGTAAGTCCAGGTTCCACTGCATAATGTACATTACTATTTCTCAATGTATCATGAAGATCTCCAAATCGAGAAAGAAATGCTAGTTGGCTCACCGCGGGTCCACAAGAAGAGCGTCCGCCTGGAACGTCGAGCAACTATGCCTTCCCGTTACCTTACTTTTCCACTAGATATGTTTCATAAGCGTTTTTACTACTTGCGTCAATCCCGCCAAATCGTCTTCTGTAAAGCGATCTAATTCAGGGCTATCGATGTCGAGTACACCAAATACTTCTCCATCTTTAATCAGCGGTACAACAACTTCGGAACGGGATGCTACGTCGCATGCGATATGGCCTGGGAACGCATTAACGTCTGGTACAACTAAGCCTTCTTTCGTCTTCGCAACTGTTCCGCAAACACCTCTGCCGAGCGGAATACGGATACATGCCGGTAATCCCTGGAATGGTCCGAGCACGAGCTCATCGCCGTCCATCAAGTAAAAACCTACCCAATTGATGCGGTCGAAGAATTGATTGAGTAACGCGGATGCGTTGCTTAAGTTTGCGTAGACGTTCGGCTCTCCCGACATGAGTGCATCCAACTGTGTGATTAGTTGTGCGTACTTCTCTTGTAAGTCATTGGAATAATCAATGGGTGTATACATACTAATTCCCTACTTTCTGTGACAGTTCTTATGTTAATCATACACAGAATAATAGAATTGGAAAAGTAAACGAACTCCATTCGTTGTTTTAAATCAATCTAATTTCACCCTTAGCACCTCACCGGTCACGGCATCAATTTTGATTTCATACTTCTGTCCTTCTACTGTGCGAATATCCACTTCATATATCAACATGCCGTCATCAAGTTCCAGTTCTGATTTCACCACTTCACCCGGTACTCTTTGTCGTGCGATTTCATTTGCCTGCTCCATTGAAATCCTGCGATATTGCGGATGTTGCCAGTGATTCATCCAGTACTCACTTTGCTGATTCAATATATGACCCCTCCCATTTCCTTCTACGCTGTTAATCTATGTGAAGGAGAGGAAAGATGCTACACAGCCAAGCATGTCGTTTACGAAAGAAAAACGGATTATTTCCAAGGAAATAATCCGTTTTTGTCAGGCAGTTTGTGCTGGAACTTTCTTTTCTTTATAACGCATCCAAATAATGAGCGGAATAAGTAGTAACGAAATATACGTTCCAAGAAAACTTAACATGGAAAAACCGAAAAATGCCATGACAATTCCTGATGCAAGTCCACCTACTGTCCCCGCCAGTGCGACAAACACGTCAATGCTTCCTTGGATCTTCGCACGACTTAACACGTCAGTTGAATCGATAACAATAGCTGTTCCGCTGATTAATCCAAAGTTCCAGCCAACCCCCAGCAATATGAGCGATACGGACATCCAGAATATCGATTCGCCCGCTACATAGGCTGCAAGAATACCTGCTAGCGCAAGTGTCATCCCGGACGCAATTACCATAATCGGTCGTCCAATACGGTCTACTAATACACCAGTAAAAATGGATGGTACATACATACCTGCGATATGTAAACCGATGACTAAACCAATTCCTGATATGGAAGCGCCGTGATGCTGCATATGGACAGGGGTCATTGTCATAATAGCAACCATGACGCCATGCGATAGTACAAGAACAATGCTACCCACCCAAATTCCCATCCTCTTGACCGTATGTTGACGAGCAACACGTCCTTCATCAGACTCTCCACGTTCTTTTTGTTCCGCCAATTCAATCTCACGTGCAACGAGTAAAGGATCCGGTCGTAAAAACAGTAAGAATGTCAGCCCGGATAATACGTAGGCGACCCCTGCTAGTAGAAATACACCCGTTAACGAAGGTATACCGATGAAATCTGCTACATATCCCATTGGCAAGACGAGATTGGGTCCGGCTACCGCACCAATTGTGGTTGAAACAAGAGCGACACTAACCGCAGTAGCCCGTTGCTTTTCATTCGCTAGATCTGTTCCGGCATAGCGGGCTTGTAGATTGGAGGATGTACCTGCTCCATAGATAAACAGAAAAAGGAATAACACAGCAAGACTTCCGGTCATCACGGCTAAAATCACACCGAACGCACCTACACCACCGGTAATAAAGCCTGCGCCAAGGCCGAGGCGACGACCATAACGTTGGGACAACCTACCGACAAGATAGGCTGAGAATGCTGAACCAAAAGTAGATAGCGCAATGGGCATACCGGCTAAGCTTTCGTTCCCTGTCATATCTTGAATTAATAGCGCCCCTACTGTAATTCCAGCTGCAAGTCCGGCACCACTAAATATTTGGGAAATGATCACGACAAGTAAAGAGCGCTTATACAATTGCTTCTGCGCTTCTTTTGATTTTGTATAGAATGAATAATCTTGCCGTTTTGACATGAAATTCCCCACCTTTTCTATTACCGTACAATAGATCTATATGTTAATGAACTTTTACACTTTATTTATCTTATCACATATTAACAAATGGAAAGAGGGGCCTTTTCCATACGCAAAAACAAGCAATCCCGAATTTCCATGACTGCTCGTTTCCTTAAAAGTATGGCGTTTTATACTATCAGTCAACTAGTGTTTTTTTACGCAAAAGAAAAGACTATCCAAAAGATAGTCTACCTTCACTTATTTCATTAGCTCTTTATATCTCTTTAAGCATTCCTCATACGCTTCTTGTATAGTTGCAGCCTGGATGATATCTTGGCCAATTGTAGCAAAGCGGGCTACAGAGTGTTCGTATTGTGGGTCGTAGTAGTGAGTCAACAACTGTTCTACGGCTTCTGTGAACCGCCCGCTCTCCAGGTCCTCCTGAATTTGTACTGCAATTGGTTGATAGATGCGTTTGCGAATTCTTGTAAAAGCTTCTAGAAACAGATCTGGTTGTTTTTCCGGTTCGTACACGGAAAGGATTTCTTTGACACGTACTTCGAACGGTAGTTGAATAATCCATTGAGGGCTTTGTCCTTTTTTCTCAAACAGTAGTTCCGGCATATGTACTTGTCCTATGCGTTTGCTTTCGCCTTCTATGAAAATATATGGCTCATTTTCATACCTCTCTAGTTTATTTGCAAGTAGCAATTCGAATTTCTTCTGGTTGTTCGGCTCGACACCGATTTGTCCAAATATCGAACCTCTATGTCCCGCCATACCTTCTAGATCAATGACCGGATAGCCGTCTTCCATCAGCTTATGAAGAATCTTCGTCTTGCCACTTCCTGTATACCCGTTTAGTACAAGCAATTTAGGTTTGATCGTTTCTTGCAGTCGTGCAATAACCCGCTGGCGATATGTATGAATCCCGCCACTGATTCGGCTTGAGCGGATTCCCATCAATTCCAGTACGGTCGCTGCCGTTTTACTTCGCATGCCGCCACGCCAACAAAACACAGTGATTGGTGTGTCTATTTTCCTGAACTCTGCAATGAATTCGGGTAATTTTTTAGAGAAAATAACTAGACCATGATCCATTGCTGCTTGTTTTCCTACTTGCTTATATAGCATACCCACTTCCGCACGTTCTTCATTCGTGAAAATCGGAATGTTCATACTGCCCGGAATAGTTGCTTCCTTAAACTCTTTCGGAGAGCGTACATCGACTAATGTATGTGAATGCTTTTCCTGTAACTCGAGCGCTTCCGTCAATGTAATGTCCCGTACCATGTAATTTCCCATCTCCTTGATTTACTGAACGATAATTCGACCATTATGTTCATCAGTTACTTCTCCAATAATATGCGCATCGACTCCCGCTTCACGCAGATGCTCTTGCAAACGATCCGCTTCATCTCCAGCAACTGCTACAAGCAAACCGCCAGAAGTTACTGCGTCACATAAAATCCATCTGCCAACTTGATCCAATGATTCCGGATATTCAACCATATCCTCTATATGTGCAAAGTTATTTTTCGTACCGCCTGGAACCGAACCCGCTTCTGCAAGTGTTCGTGTACGAGGTAAAACAGGAACTTTGTCGTTATCAATTCGCAAGCACACGCCACTACCTGTTGCCATTTCGGAGGCATGTCCAAGCAAGCCGAAGCCTGTTACGTCTGTTGAAGCATGAATGTTGTAATCATCCATCACTTCAGCCGCCGTTTTATTGAGTGTGGTCATCACTTTTGTCACGTCAATTTCTTCTTCTTTAGACAATAATCCGTTTTTTAACGAAGTGGTCATGATACCTACGCCAATCGGTTTTGTCAGTATCAAACGATCGCCAGGTTCTGCTCCTGCATTCGTACGGATCTTGTCAGGATGTACCGTTCCAGTTACTTGCATACCAAACTTTGGTTCCTGATCATCAATGGAGTGGCCACCGACAAGAACGGCACCAGCTTCTTTCAATTTGTCAGCAGCTCCCCGCAAGATCTCCGTCAAGATACTGCGGTCAAGTGTATGTATCGGGAATGCGACGATGTTCAATGCTGTAATGGGTTTACCGCCCATTGCATAGACATCGCTGATTGCATTCGCCGCCGCCACTTGTCCAAAGTCATATGGATCATTGACAATGGGTGTGAAGAAATCTAGTGTCTGCACGATGGCAGTCGTATCATTTATCTTATATACACCTGCGTCGTCGCCTGTATCCAATCCTACCAGCAAATTAGGATCAGTGAGACCGGGAGGCAATGTGCGAAGAACTTCAGCTAAATCAGCAGGTCCAATTTTACAACCACAGCCTCCTTTTGAAGATAATGAAGTGAGTTTTACAGAAGACTTTTGCATTGTGGATATCAACCTTTCAATTTGTAGTCCCTATATTTTACCATAGAGTTTGCATTCTAGATCTGTTGGGCACTTAAAATTTTACTGAAGGATGAAAAAAAGACTACGCTTTTAGGCATAGTCTTACATGTTACAAAGCTATTATTTTACGTATAGTACATACCAATGGCCCTCTTTTTTCTCGATAGATTCCCCAATCCAACCTTCTTTCAGCAATTTTTGTTGCTGTTCAGTGTTCCCCATTAGAACGAATTTTTGCTGTGAAGTGGTTTTAGGAAAAGGCTTTTGCAAATCCATGAATAAAATATAACGAAGTTTATTGCCATATTTAACTTTGAGTCCTTTAATTCGTAAACCAAGTGAAAATTTATCTTTCAAGCTCGGAATATTAAATGGTGCAACAGTTGTACAAATATAGCGGTAGCGGTCTCTCTCTACATGTTCCATCAGCCATTTACCTAATGTCGTTTGCAGTCCATGCCCTCTATAGTCTGGATCCACACCTGAAATCTCCGAGTATAGCACACTGGATAATTCGTTTTGTAATACCCCAACATCGATTCCCAAATGCTCATCGTCTTCACCAGGATCCAACATGGCACGAAACGCGACGAGACGATCGTCTACGAAAGCCCCCACCATCATGCCGTTGCCACGTAGAATATACTCAAACTCTTCATGTGTAAGCGGTTGAAGAAATTCAGGCTGCTCGAGAACCGCTATGATCCGCTCTTGTAACGCTAGAACTTTCGGTAGCTGGTCTTCTGTTAGCAATGAAAGGGATGCTTGCAATGTCATAATGTCACCTTTTCTCTACGCACTGTTAATTCTTCTAGCGTTTGCTCATCTACATCGATACCCAGTCCAGGTTTTTCATTGAGTTTAATAAACGGTACTTCATAGTGCAGATTACCGACGTCTTTACTGAATTTCAACGGCCCAGTTAGTTCTACACTCGTCATCGCTTTTTGTGAGAAAGCTACATGGAATCCTGCCGCAGATCCAATAGACGACTCCACCATTGATCCAACCTGGCATTCAATGCCGGCCATCTCAGCCATATGTGCAAGCTTCATTGCAGGATACATACCTCCACATTTCATGAGCTTGATATTCACTTTATCCGCTGCACGCTTTGCGATGATTTCACGCATTTCGCGCACTCCACGCAATCCCTCATCTGCCATTAGAGGTGTTGCGATTTTCGATTTGATTTCTACCATTGCATCGATGTCATCTGCTTTTACTGGCTGCTCGAGCCAATCCAGATCACAGCACTCCAATTGTTTCATCGCCTGCAATGTCGTCGCACTGTTGACCCAACCTTGGTTAACGTCTACTCGAATTGCAATTTCTTTACCCACGCGTTCGCGCACAGCTTGAATTCGCTTGACGTCTTCCGCTGCGTTGATACCGACTTTCATCTTTAATGAACTATAACCCGCTGCCACACGGTCAGCAGCCTCTTGTGCCATATGTTCGGGTGAAGCGATACTTAGAACATGTGTAATCGGAAAACTCTCATGATAACGTCCACCAAGTAAATTGTAGGCAGGGATACCATATGCCTTCCCTACTGCGTCAAAGCAAGCAATGTCTAGCGCCGCTTTCGCCGTAGGCACACCGTAAATCGCCTGATCCATCAGTTCATGAATTTTCCCAAAGCAACTTGGATTTTCACCAAGTAAAACGGGAGCGAGTGTATGACGTAGTACGGCAAATGTACCTTCCCAGCTTTCCCCCGTGACATGGTCATCCGCTACCGCTTCACCGTAACCTACATAACCTGTATCTGTTGTTAATTTCACAATAATAGATGGCATGTCAGCATAAGATGCATAGCTAATTACAAAGGGTTCATAGAGCGGTAATCGAATCGCAAAAATTTCTATTTCAGTTATTTTCATTATTTTTCTTCCTTTCCTATTGGCAGCTTTTCATCTGTGTTGTATGATTGTCGTTAAATAGTCGTTAATAAAAAGAGGGGATCCCATTATGAAGGTTACCATTGCATTGATCGGCTCACAAGAATTTTGTCGGCAAGCAAGGAGTATTGTATTACCACATAATATGCGTATTGATTGCTATCAATACGACAGGCCGTCCGATGCTCCTCGGCTACTAAAGACAATGAAGCCTTGTCATGCCATTTTGTTCTCTGGCTCCCTGCCTTATGAAGCGTCCAAACAAGTTCTACAGACCATCTCAATTCCAGCATTCCATGTCCAACAAAATGAACATACAATCGCCGTCACTTTATTATACCTTGCTTCAGAAAAAAATATGGCGATTCATGATATTTCTATAGATATAAAAGAGCTAACACATATTGAACAGATTTTACAGGATCTCGGTCCTCTTTCTTCCGTTCAGAAGCCCGCTATACATGAATTACAAGCCAATACGGATTTACAAGCGGTTGTGAATTTTCATATGGATCATGTTAAAAGCGGGAAGTCGAAATTAGCAGTAACTAGTGTGCATGCCGTATACGATCAATTACAAGCGGCAGGCATCCCATCATTCCGGATGCTGGATCCCACAAGCAATATTTTACGTGCAATGGAACATGCAGTCCAACAAGCAGATTTTGCAAGAAGTGAAGCAACTAAAATCGCTGTAGGAGTACTACAAGTTCACCGACCTGAGAAACTTCCGCAGGACACTATTGAAAAGTTAGCGAACTACTTGCAGGCGCAGTGGAAAGAAAAAGAGGGCAACTTCTTTTTCTACACTACTCTAGGCACTATAGAATTTGTTTTCGCTTTAAAAGCCTTCGTCCAGTTCTGTGAATCGCTTCAATCAGCATCCACATTGTCTTTTGGATTAGGACTCACAACCCTGGAGGCCAGCGACAATGCGATGAGCGCACTGCAACTCAGCAAACAAGCGGACGACATAGGAGTCTTTATGCTAGATGAATATAAGAAACTTCATGGTCCTATGCCTGCTATAAAACCGGCAGTTGCGATGAGGTTGGACGACCCAAATTTGCTTAAGATCAGTGAAAAGACGACATTGAGCCCTGCAGTCATTTCTAAGCTAACGCTGTTTGATGAATTTAGACAATCCACACCATTCACTGCTAATGATTTAGCTGGATATTTAGCTGTCTCTAGAAGAACCGCTGAACGAACAATTAAAAAACTAATGGATCAACAATTTGTCGTTTCAGTTGGTGAAGAAATGACCTACAGCCAAGGCAGACCACGCGCATTGTACAAAATGAAGCTTACCATCTAGTAAAAAAGCAAAGCCGTTAATAACTCGGCTTTGCTTTTTAATTATTCAAGTTGCGCTTCGAGTTCCAACTTCGCTTCTTGCCCACTCATTTCCACAATTTCCTCAGATGTCATTTTGACAACAGAAAAACCAGTTAAAGCATAGAGAATCGAAATGAGAGGAACAGCGAAATTTAGAATAGCGTACGGGCCGTATTCTACTACACTTACACCAAGCGTACCGAATATAAACACACCACAAGTATTCCAAGGAATAAATACGGATGTCAGTGTTCCACCGTCTTCCAGTGCACGCGACAGGTTCTTCGAGTTCAAACCCATATCCTTATATGTTTTACTAAACATTCTAGAAGGTACAACAATCGAAACGTATTGTTCAGAACAAGTTGCATTGGTCATGACACACGCACCGATCGTTGAAATAATTAATGTAGATGTAGACTTCACGACTTTCAGCAATTGCTTCATAATGGCCCGCAACATACCTGAATACTCAAGAATACCACCGAAAGTCATGGCCACAATAGTCATAGAGACGGTATACATCATACTATCAAGACCACCGCCATTAAATAGTTTATCTACTAGCTGATTGCCCGTCTCGATTGCAAAACCACTTTGCAGAGCACCGAGCGCATCTGCAAATGTCCCCGACTGAAGCGTTACATGTGATAAAAAACCCATTATAATCCCGATAATCAATGCCGGTACTGCAGGAATCTTCATGGCAACCATCACAATGACTGCCAAAGGAACTAGCAATAACCAGGGTGAGATAACGAAGCTCTCTTGCATAACCTGGGATGTGTTGGCAATCGATGTTAATTCAGATTCACCTGACCCGAATCTTCTTCCGAGGAATGTGAATACCCCAAGAGCAATTATTAATCCAGGAATCGTCGTATACAACATATGCTTAATATGATCAAATAAATCCGTTCCAGTAAGTCCTGCGGCTAAATTGGTTGTATCGGATAACGGTGACATCTTGTCTCCAAAGTATGCGCCAGAAATGACAGCCCCTGCTACCATTCCGGCTGGAATCCCCATACTGAGTCCAATACCCATCCCAGCTACACCTATCGTAGCCATTGTCGACCATGAGCTACCTATTGCCAATGAAACGATTGCACAAATCAGCGCAATGGCTACTAGGAACCAAGAGGGTGTAATGATTTTCAATCCGTAGAAGATCATTGTGGCAACTATCCCTCCGCCCATCCACGAGCCAATAACCAAACCGACAAGCATAATGATGACGACTGCTGGAAGGGCCAAACGAATTCCTTTGTACATCATTTCCTCAATTTCTTTCCACGAGAAACCATGACGCCAGGCTACGAGTGACGCAATGGCAGTCCCTACAATTAGCGGCATGTGCGGTCCCTCTTTAAGCTTAACTACAGTTATGATCATAACCAGTATCATTAAGACTAACGGTAGAATAGACCACCAGAACCCAATTTCTCTTTTTTTCCTCTGATCCACTACGCAACCCTCCATTCAAATTCAGCCAATTAGGATATGTCGTTATATAGTCGGTTAATCTATTTTATACATTTTCTAAATTATTTGTCAATATAAATATGTAAGCGTTTACTATGTTTTTTCCTATTGACTAGTCTGTCCCTATGAGAGAGCTGTTTTGTTAATATGTACATTTACCAACCACTACAAATTAACATCTTTCCGAAGTAGTGGAAACAATGGCCAAAGTAGTTTATAAACCTAGGCAACGGGAATAATACAAAGTACTTTCATGAATGGGGGCACACTGCCAGTGACAAATACTAACCAAAGAATAGATACGATAAAGTGCGTAACAGAATACGATACACTGCGCCGAGTCATATTATGCCAGCCGGAATTTATGGCGATTGATGAAGTCATTAACGAAGTACAAAAAAAGTATGAAGATGATAATATTGATATACAACGTGCAATGAGTCAGCACGCAGAATTTGAAAAACTCTTGAAGGAAAACGGAGTGGAAGTCATCACGCTTCCTCCTTCTGAAAAATACCCCGAGCAAGTTTTCACACGAGATATTGGCTTCACAATCGGCAATGACGTATTCATAGCCGACTTGGCTGCAAATATTCGAAAAGGTGAAGAAATCACACTAAAAGAATGGCTGATTGCACATGACATCCCCTATCAGTCCGCCACCGATCGAATGGAAGGCGGCGACATTATCGTTGACAGGGATACCATCTACATCGGCATCAGTAGTCGTACGTCCAGGGAAGCTGTAAATAAACTGGAGGAAAAGCTTCCTGATTATCAACTCAAGCGGATTCCATTTGACGGGCAGTACTTACATCTCGACTGCGTTTTTAATATTCTTTCACCCGAAAAAGCGCTCGTATTTCCAGCGGCATTTGATCAGGAAACACTGCATCAACTGGCCGATTCGTATGAACTGATTGAAGTGGCCGAAGATGAACAGTTTTCGCTTGGTACCAATGTTCTTTCAATTGGTAACAACAAAGTATTCAGCCTTCCACAAAATAAACAAGTGAATAAAAACTTACGCGCACATGGGTTTGAGGTCATTGAAGTCGACTTCTCGGAAATTATCAAATCCGGCGGCTCTTTTAGATGTTGCTCAATGCCCGTAGAACGCGGATAATACAAAAGACCGAAGCATAAACGCACAATGCAGCGTTTATACTTCGGTCTTTTTCTATTCAAGAATTTCTATATAGGTTCCACGTTCACTTTCAATCTCAGGAAGATTCAACTCAATCGATTCGGGTATGACCAAGTGAATCATCATGGCTGCCGACACTGAGCCAGAGGAATAGCCATGCGTTTTTTCACCGGTGAACTGATTCAATATATTTGAATCATGATAAAATGTATACTGAATATTATTCCGAGGCTGTTTAGGAACAGTCATCCAATTGTTTTCCCAAATTGGTAATGCAATTTCGAGCTGATCCGTAAAGTCATAATACACATCATCCCCATCACCATCACCGATATTTGCCAATAACTCAGGGGTGTAGACGGTTTCCCCGACCATATTACTGTTATCGGATGTACGTTCAATCAACATATAAGCACCAGTGAAGGGGGATATCGATAGTTCATCTTTCACCTCATGTGACCGCTTCGCTAGAACGAGATGTTCAGGAATCGTGGCCCTTTCTACAATCGCAGATTGCAAATCAAATTCAATATCTTTATCCGTTACTTTTGGTGGAATATGAGATTCTACCTTACGCTCCATAAATTCCGCCACGACAACGCCGAGTAACAATAACACAAGATAACCTACAATAATATGGCGATGAAATGATTTCTTCAATCGTGTACGTTTCATGTTTTTCGTAAATATCACAATAGGAACCAGACCAAGAAGTAGGACTATCGGTATCAACACCATAAAAAACATCATGGATTTCTCACCTCCAAACGATTTGTCACAAAGAGGCTGATACCAAACAGTACAGCAACCGATACTACTACTTTCAAAACAAATACCAGAATAGATGTCTCTCCGTAGTAAAAGTACAATACGCCATCACCTTCGCCAACTGACAAACTGATACCGAACGTGAAATACACAAACCAGATTAATCCAAACAAGGCAATGAACAACTTGCTAAACTGTATTAAAGTTCCAAGTAAATACCCAATCATCATAAGCAGCAATGTGTACGCGGTCATTACGAGAATCCGGGAGAAGAAATCAAGCGGCGACGACAGAAGGCCTGTCGTTTCTATAATGACATTATCGCCAAACAGCGCAACAATCTTCATGACCGACCCGATCAACACGGTCGTTACACCCCCAAGTAATGACGCTGTGCAAATGAAATAAAAGTTTGCCAGCTGAAAGGTCAGACGATTCGTCACGAATGAAAAGGATTCATTACGCTGTGCAGCCGATGTCAGCAAGAATCCAACAATGAGTGCCCAGAATAATGTCAAGCCTACCTGACTATCATTTGATATGGACGTGTAGTTAACAGAAATCATCTCTTCCCATTCGTTCATGGATGAGGACCCCGCTCCACTTATAAATATAGTCCCAATAATCTGTAGCACTATCAGCGTAGTAAATACCGCGCCATTGGTACTCAATTTAAATAAATACTGACGCTTCGCCAGTTCATTGACGCTCCATTGCGTTGAAAACATCGTCTACACCTCCCGTCGCCTGGCCCGTCATCGCCAAGTACGCTTGGCTTGCAGAAACCGACGATACGCGGATGCCCGCCTGCTTCAACTCTTCCACTTCCGCTTCGGTATACTGATTGTCAACAATCCATTCCGTCATTGGCCCCGCGTTTGCACGATGAACAACCGCATAGCGAATCGCATAGGATTTCAGCACACTCTCTCGCGCTTGAAGTGACAGGAATTTTTCCTGCAGTTCAGTTATCGGTCCATGAAACGAGATGCTCTTGCCGTCAATCACCAAAATATCCTCCAGCAAATCCTCCATTTCTTCCATGTGATGACTCGACAACAAAATAGTGCGGGGATAAGCGATATAATCTTTCAGCAGCGCCCTGTAAAAATCCCTACGCGCCCCAGCATCCATTCCTGTAATTGGCTCATCAAACATCGTGAGTGGACAACGTGTGGCAATACCAATAATTGCATTGAATGTACTACGCTTCCCTTTTGACAGTACGCGATGATTCAGCGACAGCGGTAATTTAAAGTATTCAAGCAGACGCACAGCTAGATCTTGATTCCAATTTTCATAGAAGCGATCACATTCTGTTAGCAAATCATCCAATGTTAGTGCATCCGGGAAGCCCATCATATCGTCAATGAACATCATGTTGGCGGAAACCTTGAGACTATTAAAGGGATGCTCACCAAACACACGAAGTTCTCCATCCGACTCTTTTATGAATCCCGCAATCATCTTCATCAACGTCGTCTTTCCCACACCATTACGTCCTACCAATCCCGTAATGACATTCTTACGGATTTCTAAATTCAACTGGTCCAGTATTGTAATAGATCGATAACTTTTTGACACGTTTTTCAACGTAATTGCTGACATTATGACCTCTCCTTTCGCCCTGCCTGGATTAATTTAATTAGCTGATCTTCTTCCAGCCCAAGTAATACCGCTTCATTAAGCAGCTCCTGCACCAGACGACTTAACCTACCGCCTTTACGCTTCGTCAGCAGTTTCTCACGTGCGTCAGCTGTTACAAATGTGCCAAGGCCACGTTTTTTATAAATAAGTTCCGCATCTAGTAAAATCGTCAGTCCCTTCCCGGCAGTCGCAGGATTGATATTGAAAAGATCTGCCAATTGATACTGCGAGTACACTTTATCGTCCGCTTGTAACGTACCATCAATAATTTCTGTCTCTAACCATTCTGCAATTTGTATATAAATCGGCTTTTCTCCATCCATCTCAAGCAAGAATTTCACCACCTCAAGGTTACCTAGCACATTACTGTTGTAATGTACTATACGCATTTTCATAACATAATGCAAATAACTAATCATATAAAAATTATGGTGAATCGATGAATAAAATCGTCACTAATTACACACCCTAGGTAACTACACTGTATGTAAGGAGCCGATAAAATGAATACAGTTAAGGATTTTCCTATTCAGCAAAACAGATTAATCAATGCAGGCTTTCTATTGGCTTGCTTATGTTTATTAGATGCCATTTTCACGGATTATGGTTTGCGGTTTGGTCTTATAGAAGAAGCCAATTTGCTAGTATCATTTTTATATGAACAAAGTATTCCTTTGTTCTACGTAGTAAAACTAGGGTTACCTTTACTGCTTTTATATATCGTAACGGTTAGTTCGTCAGGAATCGTCGTCCGTATTTCTTTGACCACTGCATTATTTATTTATATTGCAGTATTATTCATGCATATCTTTTGGTTAATCATGGTCGCAATCTGACATGCGCTATAATCATCCCTTCTATAAATCGCATTTATTGTATACTACATGTATAAACACGCGGAAAGTAGGGATTTTTATTGAACAGTGAACCTTCATTGCGGACGCTATCTATTGGGATGCCGCGTATAGTGCAATCTACTACTGGTGGAGAATTTTCCAGTGCTATTTGTAAACAGTCTGTCGAAGAAGCATTTCTTTCTGTAGATGGTTTTCAAGGAGACGGGATTGCGGATACGAAACATCATGGCGGTCCTGACCGAGCGGTCTGTGTCTATCCGAGTGAGCACTATACTTTCTGGGAAAAGAAATTTTCCTGCACGTTGCCCTCTTCTACTTTCGGAGAAAATCTGACAGTGGATGGAATGCTTGAGAAAGATATATGTATTGGAGATGTGTTTGCAGTGGGAGACGCAGTTATTCAAGTAACACAAGGTCGAGTCCCTTGCAGCACAATTAGTAAGCGAACTGGCTTACCCGATTTGATGATAGGAATGGTCAACACTGGATTCACAGGCTATTTATGCCGTGTGGTGGAAGAAGGAATTGTTCGTTCAGATTCAACAATTACTTCGCTTCAACAAGATCCAAACCAAGTTTCCATTCTTTATGCAAATGAAGTGTATTTTCAGCGTCCTAAAGACGTGGAAGGATTGAAACGAATTCTGGGAGTCGATGCACTGGCTGAAGAGTGGCGGGGCATGCTGATGAAACGGCTGGAGAAGCTAGGGAATATCTAAATAAAAGAACTGACGCTACGATAATAAAAAATCGTTGGTCAGTTCTTTTTTATACGAGCTGTTTCACTAATTCACGATTTCGTTCCTTGAAGAGTTCATTATGAGAAGATACCATACCATTTTCATTTGCTTCGGGGTCGATATAGATTTTGGCGCAGTTCACAGCATTCGCTGCATCCTGAAATGCCCCTGCTATTAAATGTAGTTTGCCTTTGTGGCTCAGTACATCCCCTGCCGCATACATCCCTTCTATAGACGTAGCACTTGTGCACGTTCCGGCAATCTGTTTATGTTCCGTTAGTTCAACACCCAATTGCTGATCACCAATTAACGAAGTATCACGCTCGTAACCGTGATTAATAATTACTTCATCTACAGCTATCGTGGTAACTGTTTCTTCTTCATTGTGTCGTAGCTCCACTCTCTCAATTGAGCTATGATCTTCAGATGCAATGAATCGAGATATATTTGTATTAAAGTGACAGACCACACCACTCTCTAAGAGTTGTCGCACTTGCGCTTCATGGCCGTTTAAATTCTCTTTTCGATAAGTTAGGTACACTTTTTTAGCGATGGGTTGCAGTTCATTGGCCCAGTCGACTGCCGCGTTGCCACCGCCTGAAATCAGGACAGTCTTTCCTTTGAAACGTCCCAAAGATTTTACCGTATAGTTTAAATTTGACACTTCAAAGCGTTCTGCGCCTTCCACTTCAATCTTCTGTGGATTCAAAATACCTGTACCTGTTGCGAGTATTACGGTTTTGCTGTAATGAACGATACCTGACGAGCCATGTAATGCAAAGTACTTGTCAGCTATCTTTTCAATCTTCGCAATTTTCTCATTGAGCACGACTTCCGGATCAAAGGTTAACCCTTGGGTCACAAGCCGTTCAATCACTTGTGCTCCCGGTGCAGGTGTCATGCCGCCAATATCCCAAATCATCTTTTCTGGATAGACATGGATCTTTCCTCCAAGCTGCTGCTGGTATTCAATGATTTTCGTCTTCATTTCACGCAATCCACTATAAAAAGCAGCATATAACCCCGCAGGTCCTCCGCCGATAATCGTTACGTCCAGTAGCTGATCTTGTTCCATTCCATCTTCTCCCTTACAAATAATTATTGACATCGCTTGCATTTCAATTTATAGTTTTCATTGTACCGATATTGATAATCATTATCAATGATTACTTAGTAGGAAAGGTTTGATTTCACGAAATGGTTCGCTTGTATACAGAAAATCTACAAGTTTCATATGATGATCACCTGATCGTTAATGGGTTATCGGTTCAAATACCCGACAAGAAAGTGACTGCTATTATCGGAGCAAACGGGTGTGGCAAATCCACATTTCTAAAAGCTGTCACGCGCTTAATTCCGCATCAATCAGGAGAAGTGATAGTAGATGGCAGAAATATTATTAAACAAAGGACGAAGCAGCTCGCGCAAACGATGGCTATTCTTCCACAGACACAGGAAGCTGCCAGTGGTTTAACAGTTGGTGAATTGGTATCCTACGGTAGATTTCCTTACCAGAATGCAATGGGACGTTTGACAGCGCATGATATGGATGTTATCAATTGGGCGCTTGAAGTCACCAATACGACTGCTTTCAAATATCGCCAAGTTGATGCATTATCCGGTGGTCAACGCCAGCGTGTTTGGATTGCGATGGCACTTGCCCAGGAAACAGATATTATCTTCCTGGATGAGCCGACTACCTATTTGGATATGGCACATCAATTAGAGGTGCTAGAGCTATTGCAAAGGCTCAACGAAGAGCAACAACGCACCATCGTCATGGTACTTCATGATTTGAACCAAGCAGCACGTTTTGCCGATTTCATCATTGCGATGAAAGATGGGGAAATTGTACGCGCGGGTATGTGCGAGGAAGTAATACGGCCAGATATACTGCGAGAAGTATTTCGAATTGACGCCGAAATTGGAACGGATCCAAGAACGGGCAAACCGTTATGTATCACATATGATCTACTAAAAGGAGACGAATAACTGTTGAAGAAAATTCTATTACCTGCCCTTTTGCTTATCGTACTTGCGTTAGCAGCGTGTGGCACTAAACAGGAAGAACCCGCGAAAGAAGATATACCTGCAAAGGAACAAGGAGCAAGCGACACGATTACTTATCAATCTGAAGAAGGTCCAGTGGAGGTTCCCGCAGATCCGCAGCGTGTTGTGGTGTTATCTAGTTTTGCCGGTACTGTACATGAATTTGGCGTGAATTTGGTAGGAGCTGAATCTTGGTCAAAAGATAATCCAAGCTTTGATTCATTTTTGAAAGATGTAGAAGAAGTTTCAGATGAAAATATTGAAAAAATCATTGAACTGGAGCCCGATTTAATTATTGGACTTAGCACTATTAAAAATATTGATAAACTGAAAGAAATTGCTCCTACTGTTACCTATACGTATGGAAAAGTAGATTATTTAACACAGCAAATCGAAATTGGAAAGTTATTGAATAAAGAAAAAGAAGCAACTGAGTGGGTAGATGCATTTAAGGCACGTGCGCAGCAGGCAGGAAAAGACATTAAAGCCAAAATTGGAGAAGATACGACAGTTTCCGTCATCGAAGAGTTTGACAAACAAATTTACGTCTTCGGCGATAACTGGGGAAGAGGAACGGAAATCCTCTATCAGGAAATGAAACTGGCTATGCCTGAAAAGGTAAAGGAAATGACTAAGAAAGACGGATATTATGCGCTATCTGCAGAAGTTTTGCCTGAATTTGCCGGGGACTATGTCATCTTGAGTAAAAGTGATACAGGAGATAATTCATTCCTAGAAACAGAAACGTACAAAAATATTCCTGCCGTCAAAAATGATCAAGTCTATCAGGTAAACACAGCAGAATTCTCTTTCAATGATGCCTATACACTTGAAAATCAGCTTGATTTCTTCATCAAAAGCTTTTTAGGAACTAAGTAATCAAACAAGATGGGGCTCTTCTTCATTGAAGAACCCATTTTTTTATGACAAGAAAGGAGCGGATGAATAAAATGGACAAACCCGTTAGAAAAGCTATACCATTTAGTCTTAAATTATTTGCTAGCACGATGCTGTTACTAATCAGTTTCCTATTTGCCATGAAGCTTGGTGCCGCTCACACTACATGGCAAGATATTTTACTTTCATTCACGACAAATCAAAAGGATAACATTCTGATCCTGCGAGAAATACGCTTTCCACGTGAAATAGGTGCCGTGTTTGTGGGTGCGGCTTTGGCCGTTTCCGGGGCGATTATGCAAGGCATGACGCGAAACCCATTGGCAGATCCTGGGTTGCTTGGACTGACTGCCGGGGCGAATGCCGCATTAGCCATTGCGCTTGCATGCATTCCAACTATCAACTATTTCGGCATCATGACAGCTTGCTTCATCGGCTCTGCTGTCGGTGCGCTGATCGTCTTCGGTATTGCCTCTGCGAAGCGAGGCGGCTTTGCACCCATTCGGCTTGTATTGGCAGGCGCAGCCGTCTCTACATTTTTATTCGCCATCGCACAGGGCGTTGGTTTGTATTTTAAGATTTCAAAGGATGTGGCAATGTGGACAGCTGGCGGATTGATCGGCACTTCATGGGGACAGTTGCAGACCATTGCGCCAGTCATCATTATAGGGATTTTCGTCGCACTTGTACTTTCACGTCAATTGACATTATTGAGCCTAAATGAAGAAGTAGCGATTGGACTTGGACAAAATACATTGAAAATAAAAGTTCTGTTGTTTATTGTGATTATCTTATTAGCGGGAGCTGCTGTGGCATTAGCGGGTAACCTAGCATTTGTCGGGTTAATGATCCCACATATTGTTCGGTCGATCGTCGGTACAGATTACCGATTCATCATCCCGACTTCCGCCATTTTAGGTGCAACTTTCATGCTGCTAGCAGATACGGTTGGACGAATGCTACAAGCACCGTTTGAAACGCCTGTTGCTGCATTGATTGCAATCATCGGCTTACCGTTCTTTCTTTTAATCGTACGCAAAGGAGGTCAGGCATTCTCATGATACTTCCACATATACGAAGAAAACAAAGAATTCTTGGAGCATGCTTCCTTGTACTGATTCTCTTCCTAACTATTCTTGCGCTTGGTTTAGGATCTGCTTCTATTGAATGGAGCCGGCTAATCCCTACTCTTCTCGGTCAAGGCACTTTCAAAGAAGAATTTGTACTGTTTTCTATTCGCCTCCCGCGAATCATCATTACGTTGTTGGCCGGTGCTGCGCTTGCCTTATCAGGTGCTATTTTACAAGGGATCACACGTAATGACCTTGCGGATCCCGGCATCATCGGAATAAATTCTGGGGCTGGAGTCGCTATTGCACTATTTTTCTTGTTTGTGCCGATTGAGTCCGGTGCGTTCACTTACTTATTACCGTTAGTTGGGCTTGCTGGAGCTCTCATCACTTCGGTTTTAATTTACCTATTTGCTTACAGTAGAAAAAGTGGACTGCAGCCTATGCGCCTTGTATTGGTGGGTATTGGCTTTTCAATGGCTCTTTCAGGTGTGATGGTCGTATTGACTTCTTCCGCTAAGCAAGAGAAAGTCGATTTCATTTCAAGATGGATAGCAGGGAATATTTGGGGAACGGATTGGCCTTACATTTGGGCACTGACCCCTTGGTTGCTCATATTAATTCCTTTCGCATTATTTAAAGCACACCGGCTCGACATGCTCAGCTTGAATGAAGCTGTGGCGACGGGTATCGGTGTCACGATTGAACGAGAGCGTGTAGTGTTATTGCTGACTGCTGTGGCCCTAGCTGCATCCGCTGTGTCGGTTACAGGTGGTATCGCGTTCATCGGTCTGATGGCGCCTCATATCGCCAAGTCTCTAATCGGCCCACGCCATCAAATGAATTTACCTATTGCGATCTTGCTCGGTAGTTTCCTTCTATTGCTAGCGGACACAATTGGGCGAAATATCTTGGAACCGAGTGGTATTCCAGCAGGTATTATTGTTTCATTGATAGGTGCACCGTACTTTTGCTATTTACTCATGAAGAAATAAAAATGCCAGAACTGCCCGCTTTGGGTGTTCTGGCATTTTTATTTATCCTCCTCTATCTTGCTTTACATAGCGGATCAGTTCTTTTTCCCGCGCAGAATGTATCTCCTTAGTAAATGAAGGATCCCATTCATAATATCCCTTGCCTGTTTTACTACCGAGCTCTCCCGCTTCCACTAATTCCTGCAAACTAGCTGCGGATTGGTTTGCATTCGATAAATCTTTATATAAATAATTCGATATGTCCGTATATACATCTAGGCCACCCATATCTGCCGATAAAAAAGGACCCGTGACAGGTAATCTTCTACCGATACTGTAAAGAACTGCAGCGTCTATGTCTTCCTTTGTCGCGATTCCTTCTTGTAAAATATGCTGTGCTTCGCGCAACAAGGCGAATTGTAGACGATTCCCTACAAAACCCCGTACTTCCTTTTTCACTTCGATCGGCTTTTTATTCATACCATTCATTAATGCCATCGAACGTTTAACCGTTTCGTCATTTGTTTTTGATCCGCGAACTACTTCAACTAATGGAATCAAATGCGCCGGATGCCAAAAATGTGTGATGACCGTGCGTTCAGGATGTGTAGTTTTCGCAGCGATGTCAGTCGGACTGATTGCCGAAGTGTTACTTGCCAGAATCACGGAAGGATCACAAAGCTTATCCAGTTGTTTGAAGATTTGTTGCTTCAACTTCAGACGTTCAGGCACTACTTCGATAATGAACGTCGCATCCTTTACAGCATCATCAATTGTTGTTACTGTAGTAATCCTATCTTTTACTGACTCCACTTCTTCAATCTCCAACAAGTCATTGTCCGTTAATACTTGTAACTTACTCGCAATGCTTACCAGTGCGCGCTCGAGTTCTTCGACGTTTATGCCATGCATCGTCACATCGTATCCCGCCCACGCAGCACTCAGTGCAATGGAGTGGCCCATTGTACCGCACCCTATGATAGCTATTCTTTCCATGAACCTGCCCCCATTCCAATTAAAAAGACGACACCTTCGTTAGTGGGTATCGTCAATCGAATTATCTAGCCGTAAAGTTTGGAGATATTGTAAAAATTGCTTCGGTTTTTTCTTTTACTTCGTCCACAGAGATACCTGCAGCAGTTTCCACAAGCTTCATACCGTCCTCTGTGAAATCAAACACAGCCAAATCCGTGATGAGTCGATCAACGACACCCAGGCCCGTCAACGGTAATGAACACGTTTTTTTCACTTTCGATTCGCCGTGTTTATTGACATGATCCATGATGATTACGACACGTTTTGCACCGACAACCAAGTCCATCGCGCCGCCCATTCCTTTCACCACTTTTCCTGGTATCATCCAGTTGGCCAAGTCTCCACTTTCCGAAACTTCCATACCGCCAAGAATCGCCAAGTCAATGTGTCCACCGCGAATCATCGCAAACGATTCCGCACTGTCAAAGAAAGATGAACCTGGAACTGTCGTAATCGTTTCTTTTCCAGCATTGATCAAATCTGCATCCTCTTGCCCTTCTACTGGATAAGGCCCTATGCCAAGCAGGCCATTTTCCGATTGCAATAAAACTGTCATACCATCTGGAATATCGTTAGCAACAAGGGTGGGCATGCCGATACCGAGGTTGACGTTCATACCGTCCTGAATTTCTTCTACCGCACGTTTTACGATTGTATTTCGTGTTTCCGTCATGGTCATCTCTCCTTTTACGCTTTTTTCACCGTTAAGCGTTCAATGCGCTTTTCATAATCTGTTCCGAGTAGTACTCGCTGTACATAAATACCTGGTGTATCAATTTCCTCCGGACTGAGCTCTCCGGCTTCAACGATTTCTTCAACTTCCGCAATCGTAATTTTGCCTGCTGTTGCAGCTAATGGATTAAAGTTCATGGCTGTCTTGCGATAGACTAGGTTTCCAAGTGTATCCGCCTTCCAAGCTTTCACAAGTGCAAAGTCCCCAACGATCCCTTCTTCGAGTAGATACATCTTGCCGTTAAACTCTTTTGTCTCTTTACCTTCTGCGATTGGTGTACCTACCCCTGTCGCTGTGTAGAATCCAGGAATCCCTGCACCGCCCGCTCTGATTCTCTCTGCGAGCGTCCCTTGCGGACTCAGTTCTACTTCTAACTCTCCATTTAGGAACTGCTTTTCAAACGTTTTGTTTTCCCCCACATAAGAAGCGATCATCTTTTTAATCTGTTTATTGACAAGCAACTTGCCAAGGCCTGCATCATCTATTCCACAATTATTGCTAGCGACCGTTAAATCCTTCACGCCACTATCTTGTAACGCCTGTATGGATTTTTCCGGAATACCACATAACCCGAAGCCTCCTACAATTAACGTAGCACCATCTTGAACGTCTGAAACCGCTTCCATAAATGAATCCATCACTTTACTCATACTGTAACCTCCTCCAACTCTTTAATAATAGTGTACAGATTTCTGACTTATATGTAAAATGAATATTATGAATCAAGTGTATTCTAAATCGGAATAAATGAAAGGTTGGATGATCATCGAACTTAAAGACTTTCAGGCCTTTATACAAGTAGCCAATCATTTAAGTTTTACAAAGGCCGCTGAACATTCTTTTATTTCGCAGCCCTCTTTAAGTAAATCCGTGAAAAGACTTGAAAATGATTTGAATGTTAGACTTTTCAACCGTTCTACACGTAGCCTTCGATTGACAGATGCAGGAGACATTGTGTATGAGCAAGGAAAACAAATCCTTCAATTACTCGGTGAACTTCCCGTCTTACTTGAAGATCTGGCCGAGGGCGTGTCGGGAGAAATTAAAATCGGCATGCCACCTTTGATTGGGACACTGTTCTTTCCACAGATCGCCAAAAACCTATCGAGGAATTATCCCCAAATTAAAATCGAGTTGCATGAGTTGGGCGCCAAAGTCGTGGAAGAGCTTGTCGATAAAGGCCAGATCGATGTTGGCATTATTGTGTTGCCGACAGATCAAGACGTTTTCCATGTTCAGCCTTTCATCTCAGATAAATTCTTTCTGTTCGTCCATCATGAACATCCATTTGCAAAACAAGATGCCGTTGCATTAACTGAACTAAAAGAAGAACAACTCATCCTATTTTCTAAAAGTTTTGCCTTACATCGCTATATCATAAGCGCCTGTAAAGAGGTCGGGTTTAATCCGACTATATCGTATGAAAGCTCTCAGTGGGATTTGATCATTGAACTAGTCGCTGCGAAACTGGGTATCACGCTTCTTCCCCAATCCATATCGACGAAGTTTACTAACGAAAATATTAAGATGATTCCTATAGAAGGGCCGCCTTTACTTTGGAAGCTCGGTATTGTTACGAAGAAGAACAGCTATCATTCATTTGCATTAAAAAAGTTTATGCAGATGTTTTGAGACAGATGTAATAAAGCTGTTTAAAATATAGTCAATCAGAGCAGGCATTATAAATTTTTGAACAAAAAATCCAACCGCCGCCGGTTGGATTTTTTGTTTCACGTGGAACAGGATCATTTTTCAGAACATCTTCGTAGTCCACGTTTCCCCGTTCCAAATAGTGGATACTACATCTTCATAAAAGTCCGGTTCATGTGAAATAAGTAAGATACTTCCCTTATACTCTTTCAAAGCACGCTTTAGTTCTTCTTTTGCATCATAATCCAAGTGATTTGTCGGTTCATCTAATACTAATAAATTTGTTTCACTATTTACCAGTTTACATAGACGGACTTTCGCACGCTCTCCTCCACTTAATACCTTTACTTTACTTTCAATATGTTTCGTCGTTAATCCGACACGCGCTAGAGCCGCCCGTACTTCATACTGCGCTAAGTGCGGAAACTCACTCCAAATCTCTTCCAAGCACGTATGATCTGTATCTGTTTTCGTTTCCTGTTCGAAGTAACCGATTGATAGGTGCTCACCTTGCTCAACTTTACCTGAAAGAGCGGTTATTTCCCCGAGAATACTTTTTAACAATGTTGTTTTTCCAATTCCGTTTGCTCCTGCAAGAGCAATCTTCTGTCCACGTTCCATTGAAAGATTCAAAGGCTTCGATAGGGGTTCATCGTATCCGATGACTAGATCGGTCGTTTCAAACAAATACTTCCCAGGCGTTCTTGCCGTCTTGAAATCGAAATGTGGTTTCGGTTTTTCAGAATCTAACTCAATAATGTCCATCTTATCTAGTTTCTTCTGTCGGGACATTGCCATTCGACTCGTTGCTGCATTCGCTTTATTACGCGCAACAAAGTCCTTCAAATGAGAAATCTCTTTCTGTTGCTTTTTATAAGCTGCTTCGACCTGTTGCTGTCTCATTTCATGCACACGCAAAAACTCGTTATAATCGCCAGGGTAACGATTGACCTGTTGGTTTTCCATATGATAAATCAGGTTAATGACACTGTTCAAGAATGGGATATCATGCGAGATCAAAATGAATGCTCCTGGATACTCTTGCAAATACGTACGCAACCATTCAATATGCTCGACATCCAAGTAGTTCGTCGGCTCATCAAGCAATAAAATATCGGGCTTTTCAAGTAATAATTTGGCCAATAATACTTTTGTACGCTGGCCACCACTTAAATCATTCACGTCAGTATCCAATCCAAATTCATCAAGACCTAGACCGTTTGCGACTTCTTCTACTTTTGCGTCAATCATGTAAAAATCACTTTGCTCTAGGGATTCTTGGATTTGTCCAGTTTCTTCTAGTAAACCTTCCAGTTCATCCGGCCCTACTTCACCCATCTTCGCAAAGAGACTATTCATTTCAGTTTCCCTATCATATAAATATTGAAACGCAGTGCGCAACACATCACGGATAGACATCCCCTGCTTCAAAGCTGCATGCTGATCTAAATATCCGATCCGTACACGCTTTGACCAAGTGACAGTCCCTGCATCGGGCTCCAGCTTATGTGTAATGATATTCATAAACGTGGATTTTCCTTCCCCATTTGCACCTACTAATCCTATATGTTCACCCGCCAATAGACGGAATGATACGTCTTCGAAAATTACACGGTCACCGAAACCGTGGCAAATATTTTTTACTGTCAATAAACTCATGTTGTACACCTATTCCTTTTCAATTGTTTCAATTAAACTGATATAAGTCATTTTAACATCCTCCACTTATAATTACTTCGGAAAAGAAAAAAACAATCGATACTTCTATTAATGATTCAAGCAGTTACATTACTATTGTTGAGTAACGGTTTTGTAAGGTAAAGTAGTTTATGATGATTCGTCCCGATCTTTGCTGTTTACTAGTCAATATGTTTTACTTTTAAGATCATCTACTTCATGAAATGGAGGCAATCCTTAATGACTGACCCACTAAACTATATAGAACGTCATAAAAAGGAAATACTAGAGACCTATCAAGAACTGCATGCTATTGCCGAGCCTAGCTGGCAAGAACAGCAGACTTCACGGTATTTACAAGAGAAGCTTTCAGCTGCCGGATTGAGTATAACTGGCTATGCCGGTCATCACGGATTCATTGCAGAAATCGCAGGGCGAAACCAGGGTGTCATTGCGTTACGCGCGGATATGGATGCATTGGTACAGGAAGTCAATGGTGAAGTAATGGCAAACCATTCTTGTGGACATGACGCGCATAGTACGATGGCGCTATATACGGCACTTGCTTTAAAGAACTGCGAAATGGATTTGCATCATACCATTCGATTCATTTTCCAACCTGCGGAAGAGTTGGCGGAAGGTGCGTTACAAATGATGAAAGAAGGCGTGCTAGAAGATGTTCTATTCCTAGGTGGTCTGCACGTACGCCCGCATACAGAAGTTCCGTTCGGTAAATCTGCACCAGCGATTTTACACGGCTCGTCCGCGACTATTACGGGTACAATCACGGGAACACCTGCGCACGCAGCAAGACCTGAAGAAGGTAATAACCCAATCGAAGCAGCAAGTTTCTTAATCCAGTCACTGCGTCAAATTCGTTTGACGGGCAATAAAAAATTCTCCATTAAAATCACCGAATTACATGGCGGCGAAACGAGCAACTCTATTCCAGCTAGTGCACGATTCACATTGGATGTTCGTGCGGAAACGAATGAAACAATGGATGCTCTGTTAGCAAAAGCCACCCACATGATCCAACACACTGCCGCTTTGACAGAGACGGAAATTGTATACAATGAAGAAGGTTATTCACCTGCTGCTACGGAAAATGCCACAGCAATACGACTTGCACAACAGGCGATCGGCTCTGTATTAGGGGAAGGAAACGTGGATGTACCATGTATTTCTCAAGGCGCGGAAGATTTTCATTTCTACACGTGGAAAACACCTTCTATTCCTGCGACAATGATCGGATTAGGGTGTGATTTGAAGCCCGGGTTGCATCACCCACAAATGTCCTTTAATACCGATGCCTTAATTTACGGTGCACAAGTTTTGACACAACTATTACTGAATGCAGATCAAGAATTATGAAAACCACGATCTATCAAGACCACAACCATATTCTAAAGGGTATGACCATGAAAGATTGCAATGAACCGGAGTGCAATAATACTGCTTTGCATGCATGTGTGTCAGCAGTTGATGTGACGAACAATCGCCGACAATTGGCGGACTTTTTACAATGCGAGTTGGAAGATTTCGTGTTTGCCAACCAAACACATAGCGCGAACTTTCATAAAGTGACTGCACGAGACCGTGGAAAAGGAGCATTGCGACAAGAAACGGCAATTGCCGACACGGATGCACTGTATACATTTGAACCAGGCATCGTGCTGTGCAGTTTAACAGCTGACTGCGTTCCTGTATTATTTCACAGCGACGACAGTACATTAATTGGGGCAATTCATTCCGGTTGGCAAGGCACTGTGAAAGAAATCACAAGGAAGCTATTCCACCACCTACAGCAATACGAACATAGTGATCTGAGCCGAATTCATGTCCAAATCGGTGCCGCACTCAGTCAAGAAAAGTTTGAAGTGGATGAAGACGTTTATACGAAATTTCATAACCTTGGCTACGCTGACGAATTCATCCTCTATAACGCGATGACAAAAAAGTACCATATTGATAATCAACTGACAGTGAAGAAGCAATGTGAGCTGGCAGGAATACCCGAAGCAAATATTACAATCGACCGTACTTGTACATTTCTAAGTCCAGAGGGCTTTTCTTATCGGCAAGACCGGCAAGCAGGACGTCATGTCAGCTTTATCAAACGAACAACGCAAAAAATGCAGTGAGGAAAAGATCCTTCACTGCATTTTTATTTTATCTTTATTTTAATGTTGCCTTCAAGGTAATTCGGATAAGCGAATAATTCAAGCCTTAATGGATTTGCATAATCGGTCCGACCGAAGTTCAAGTCCCAATGTGTCGCTTCTTCATCTCCATACTTTCCTGTCGTAGGGGTTTCCACTTCTTCCCCTTTTGCATCAATAGCGGAACCAAGAAAGTAAAATGGAAATTCCTCCTCATCCGTATTTTTCATTATGAATTCGGCATGATGTTTATTGGATTGTAGTAACTGGATTTTTTGGTCATTTGGCTGATTAAGCCATTCCCCCGTTTCCGTATTCACTTCTGCAAAGGCCTCTTCTACGTTTAACGCCTGCACTTTGTTGATTCGCAAATAAAGTTTTTTAGGTTGCGAGAAGTAATTACTCTGCAGGAAGAAAGTATATTTACCGTCTTCCCCGCCGAACGCGGTCGTACCGTTTCGAATAGATCCCCACAACTCGCCTTTTTCATCTTCTAACCGCATATCCTCGAATTGCAATATCTTCATCGTGTTAGTAGGGTCAATAGTAATTTTTACACCCACCCGTAATGGGGATACCGTAACCTTTTCAATCGTGAACTGCTGCCCTTGTATATCGACTTTTTTGTCTATTGTATAGACTTCACTTGCCTTTACTTGTTCAAGTACAGTAAATGGTACAGAAAACACAGTCTCTTGATCTTTTAACTTGATAGCTACGCTCAAATCAAACGACTGATTTTGTGAAGTATACAATTCTCCAAACTGGTAGTCTATACGGTCTTTATACGTATGGATCTCTTCTTCATCCATTATATTCCCATAAGAAAAGCTACCCTCTGGAATGCCTTCCGCTTTCAAATGGATATAGTCCACTTGTAAGCCTTTCAACGAACGCTTCGATTCAATTGTGTAGAAAATATTAATCCCCGTCTCATCCAAAATGACACCATCTACTGTCAACGTTTTATCGTCAATCGTTTGAGTCACTCCGATTTCTTGATAATAGTCGTTCTGAATTACCGCATCGAGTCCTTTATCCATCGCAATCAATTCCACGAACTTCTCTAGACCCGGAATGGAAGCTACCGCCTGGGCGAATACAGGGGATACGCGAATAGACGTAATGAATGTCAGTAGCAACAATGCCACAACCGCTACACTTCCAAAGATTCTCTTACGTCTTTTTCTCGCTTGCTTTTTTTCCCGACGTACCCTTTCCATGCCTTGACGAATCGCCTGATCAGCTTCAGACAAAGGCAGCGACTGTTGATCTAAATGTTCTTTCAACTGCTTTAATCGTGCTTCTTCTGTCTCATACATGATCACTGCCCCCTTTATCTTCAAAGTATGACCTCAACGTACGCATCGTTTTGTAAAGCCTTGATTTCACAGTGCTTTCTGGTATATTTTCAGATTGTGCTATATCTTTAATTTTTGATTCCTGAAAGTATTTCAAATAAATTAAACGTTGCTCCTGGTCAGATAAAGTTGCCAGTGCATCTCTCAATTCAATATACGAAATGTCTTCTGCTGATACTGTTTCCAAACCACTATCGTCTACTGTGTATCGCTTACGTAGTTTCAACTGATCTTGGCAATAATTTATCATGATACGGATGAGCCAGGTTTTGAGATAGCTAGGTTCTTTTACTGTCCGAACTTTTTTATAGGCACGATACGTTATTTCTTGAAGTGCTTCAATCGCATCCTCCTCGTTTCGCAAAAACGCCAAGGCTGTCCGCAGAAGCGATTGCTTATGCAATTGCATCACGGCCAGAAATGCTTCATCATCCCCAGCTATTGCTTTCACATGCAACTCTTTTTCCTTTATCTCCATTGGACGGTCACCCCATTCTCTGCCCTCTTATACATTAGACTCTACACTGGCTAAAAAGTTTACATCCATTTTTATTTATTTTTACGCACAAAAAAGATGCCTACTCCCGCAAGGCACCTTACTTCACTTATTCTGTTCCATCAATATATTCTGTATAGACAACTAAGCTATCATCATACGCTTTAGCCCTACAACAATAATGAAATTCCCCCCCTTCTGTACGTAAGCTACGTCTCCTACCGTTGCATTGTTACATTGAGACGCAACAAATATCATAAACTCACGAGAAAGGGCGTTCTCGCTTTTATACGAGAACACCCTTTTGATCATTCTTTTGGTTCTTTACGTGACCGATCCACTTTTTTATTCTTCCCCATCATATCCAGGTCTTCCCCAAACTCGGTGTTGTAATTCACATTCCGAATTCGATCAAAATGCTTATGGGGCTCTACCCTTTCATCCACATCCTCAATAATCTCATCATTCGATTTAACTAAAAGTCCAATCGCTGCCAATCCGCTCAGTCCCACAATGGCATAGACAATCTTGGCAAGAATCGTGTTTTGTCCTCCAAATACACTGGCAACCAAATCAAAATTGAAAAATCCGATCAATCCCCAGTTTAGTGCACCAATAATGACTAATGTCAGTGCAATTCGCATAAATATGCTCATGTTGCACACCTCCTCCAACAATCTATAATCGAATCCTGTACATGTTTGTATGGATTCTTTATTATAGTTCACCGAAAGGGAATTTTCATACATTTCCACATGAATATTGTTCTATTTCTGTTGCGGAGACCTTACAGTAGTAGACCAATAAAAATGAAAGCAGGGATACAGTGCGGATCAATGGCGTATTTTCAGGCGGAGGATTGAAAGGTTTTGCGCTAGTTGGAGCGGTTCTGGAGTTGGAGAAACAAGGTTATCGTTTTGAAAACGTAGCTGGTACAAGTGCAGGAGCTATTGTTGCAAGTTTTTTGGCGGCCGGCTATACAGCGGATGAAATCGGAGTCATGTTGGCTGAAGAAGATTTCCAAGCACTACTGGATCCGAGAAAGACACTATTGCCATTTCCCTTTATGAAATGGATATCGCTTTATTGGAGAATGGGATTGTATCAAGGTAAGGCGCTGGAAGAGTGGTTTTTTGATAAACTCGCACGTAAAGGTTGTTATGCATTTGGCGATCTTCCGAAAGGATCATTAAAATTAGTGGCATCTGACTTAACAAACGGCAAGATGATAGTATTACCTGATGACTTGGAGAAATACGGATATGATTCTGACCGATTTTCAATTGCTAAAGCACTGCGTATGAGTTGTGGTATTCCCTACTTTTTTGAACCCATACGTCTCGATGCACCAAAAGAAACTATAGTAGTAGACGGCGGTGTATTAAGTAATTTCCCGATGTGGATTTTTGATGAAGATACATCGCCATGTAAACGACCTGTAATCGGGCTCAAACTAAGTCGCAATCAAGATGAAGTACCCGGACGTACCATTCGAAATGCCTTGCAATTATTCGAAGCGCTATTCTCCACAATGAGAAACGCGCATGATGAAAAATATATCTCAAAGCAACATGTACAAAACATAGTTTTCATTCCTGTGGAAAATTATAGTGCAACACAATTTGATCTAAACGAAGAGCAAATTGAGGACTTGCTATCAATCGGAAGTAGTCGTACTAAGGAATTCTTGCTCACTTGGTCGCCGACGAAACCCAAGTTAGTCAGCAATCAAAATGTCATGTGATTGAAATATTTGATTTCAATTCCGTTTAAAACACTATCCTGGCGGGTAAATTGTCTTATAAGGAGGGTTGCAATCATGACCAACCAAAACGAAAGTTCTATCTTCATCCGAGAGCTCGAACTACTCAGCGATGAGTATCATACTGCGCCCGCCGATATCAAAACTTTTATCCTACAAGATATTCAGTTACTTGAGTCTGCGATTTCTCTTTTACAAAGTGATGTACAGTAATGACTCATCACATAGAGTAGACATATAGTTCAGCTCATATAAATAACTGTTGCATCTTATTATCACGTTCTGCACGCTCTGTTTCTGTTGCTAAGTCATATTTTTTCAACAAATGAAATACCTCATTCAATGTCTCTTGACTCAATGATTTGCTTAAAAACAACTCACAACTTTTCACCAACTTTTCTGGCATGAACGCTCTCTGTTCTGCTAATTTTTCTACAACGTCTTGTTGCGTATGATCAATTGCACAATTACTCATTTCATTCACTCCCTTAGTAACACTGTATCACAATTTTCTGTGAGTATAAAACGAAGACTTGTCGCTCATTTCGTAAGAGCTTCGAGTCTTTTTATTATGGTTACAGAAAAGTACTATTTATTCCTCTATTATTTGAGATAGTCCTTGCTTTTACAACTAGTTGATAGTAACTAATCTATATCGTAAACCTTGCAGAATTTACTCTGGAGGTTTTTTATTGTTGACTTAATTACCACAACTGTATATACTGTTTATATACAGTATTTAAAATGAAAAGTGGTGATGTATTGAATATTGTCATCTCCAATTCGGTGAACCAACCGATTTATGTACAAATTAAAAATCAACTGAAAGAACAGATTTTATTGGGGGCGCTGAAAGAGAAAGAAGCACTACCTTCCATACGCAAATTGGCGAAAGATCTGCAGATCAGTGTCATCACAACGAAAAAAGCTTATGAAGAACTGGAACGGGATGGACTTATTGAGACATTCCCAGGAAAAGGATCATTTGTTGCCGCGCAGAATCACGAGCTATTGAAAGAAGAGCAGTTAAAGAAAATTGAAGACCAGCTGCTGAATGTTATTCAAGACGGGCGAGCATTTGACGTGGGATTGGAAGAGTTAATCCATATGCTGACATTGCTATACGAGGAGTGAAAAGAATGGAAAATATTGCGGAAGTACGAAATCTGACGAAACAGTTTAAGGGATTTGCACTGAACAACCTGAACTTTGATATTAAAAAAGGATTCATTACAGGATTTATCGGCGCAAATGGCGCTGGGAAAACCACAACAATCCGCTGTCTAATGGATTTAATTTGTGCTGATCAAGGAGAAGTACGTGTGTTTGGCACGTCACATAAAAATCACACTGTAGATATCAAGGAGCGCATCGGTTTCGTTTACGATGCTGACTTCTATTACGAAGATCTGACTATCGAGAAAAACAAGCGCATTCTTGCCCCCTTTTATTCAGAGTGGGACGATGAACTATTCTATTACTATCTAAAAAAGTTTCAGTTGAATACAGCACAACGAGTAAAACATTTATCAAAAGGGATGCGAATGAAATTTTCACTTATAATGGCTCTTTCACACCATCCTGACTTTATCATTATGGATGAACCAACGGCCGGTCTGGATCCCATTGTCCGACGTGAACTGCTCGACATGATGCAGGATCTCATACAAGACGAAGAAAAGGCTATCTTCTTTTCAACGCACATTACGACTGACTTAGAGAAAATAGCGGATTTCATTGTTTTCATTCATCAGGGAGAGATTATCTTTCAAGGTGAGAAAGACGAATTCACCGAACGTTATGTATTAGTCAAAGGTACAACCGATCAGCGTACTTTGCTCGCTGGATTACCTACGATTGGACTACGGACTACAGACGTGGGCTTTGAATGTCTGGCAGATACTGCGGAGATTCCTTTAAAGTACCTATCATCATTGCTTATTGAAAAACCGACACTCGAAGATATTATGTACTACACCGGAAGGAGAGGATTCGAATGAATGCCTTGATCCGAAAAGACTTATACACACAAAAGGCGAGTACTCTCTTACTTACAGCATTATGGTTCATTATTTTCACAAACTTTTTCACAGACGGTCAGCCTGTCCGTCATGTTTTACTTCTAATCTTCGTCGCTTATTTCATAGCTATTTCAACAAGTAATAAGGCATTTGAGAAAGAATCAGTCTTAATAAACAGCCTTCCGGTTACAAGAAAACAATTCGTACTAGCGAAGTATGCATCTGGTTTCATCTGGTTCGGTTTGTCAGCAGCCGCTGTGTTATTTTATATCTTCTTGTTCGATACGTTCGCTCCTTTTCCTACCCGGATGATGACTATCCCTGAAGTACTCATCTCGCTTGGATGTTTTTACGTCATCATTTCGCTCTTTTATCCGCTACAATTTAAGGCGGGCCATGTACTGGCGACTTCTTTAACGATTGCCTTGCCGTTATTGAGCATGATGTCGTTTAGAATCATATTAAATATCATGGAAAATCCCAGAATGGTTGCAGAACAACAATTCTTTCTGCATACCGCAGATCTTATAACTACCAATCAATGGACAATCGCACTCTCAGTTCTACTAGTCAGCGCCCTACTGACATGGTTATCTATTCTGTTATCGATACGAATCGTGCGTAAAACAGATTTTGATCATGGGTAATTTATTTATCAAATAGCCTTTGCAATTAAAAATCGTCATTTAATGGATTTTGACCTCACTTCCATGCAAAAGAGATGCCCCATTGAAGTGTAGTCACTTTCAATAGGGCATCTCTTTTTAAGTTCCGCAATACGTTTGAAAAGTAGTTCCGTCTTCAGGCGGATTCACGTATTCTTCTTGTTCGACCGTATATGCATAAGGGTTTTCTAGAACTTCAAGTAGCTTCATAAACGGATGCATATCTCCAGTTTCAGCTGCCTGTAACGCCTCTTCTACCCTATGGTTCCTCGGAATGACCGATGGATTATGTTGCTTCATCAATAACTCTACTGCTTGCGCGTCTTCTGACTGACGTTGCAGTCTATCAACCCAACGCTTTTTCCACTCAAGAAAATCGGGCTCGTCGAACCATTCTTCTTGCTGTCCAAGCGTCAACGAACGGAACGTATTTGTATAGTCAGCTTGATATTCTTTCATGATAGTCAGCAAATCTTTTACCAATGTTTCATCGGCTTCCTCTTTATTGAACAAACCTAATTTAGACCTCATACCCGTTAACCATGCCGAGCCGTAAATCATGGCGAAATTGGAAAGTTCATTCTCCGCCAGCTTCACTGCTTCCGCTTGTTCTTCGTGAAGCAATGGCAACAGTGTTTCGGCAAAACGAGTCAGATTCCACTCTGCTATACCGGGTTGATTGCGATAAGAGTAGCGTCCTCGCACGTCAATTGAACTAAAGACGGTTTGCGGGTCATAGCTATCCATAAACGCACACGGTCCATAGTCAATCGTCTCGCCGCTAATTGTCATATTGTCCGTATTCATCACACCATGAATAAAGCCGGTAAGCTGCCAGTTCGCGATCAAAGATGCCTGACGCTTTATGACGTTTTCAAGTAATGCTACATATGGTTGTGGCTCTGATTCCACTTCAGGATAATGGCGTTGAATTGTGTAATCTGCAAGAGCACGTAAATCTTCGACTACTTGTCTGGCTGCCGCATATTGGAATGTACCGACACGTAAGTGACTCGAAGCAACTCTTGTCAACACGGCACCTGTCAAAGCCGTTTCACGTAAAACAGGCTCCCCCGTTACCGTGACGGCTAAACTGCGTGTTGTGGGGATATTCAGACCATGCATCGCTTCGCTAATCAAATACTCACGTAACATGGGTCCGAGGGCCGCACGTCCGTCCCCACCGCGCGAATAAGGTGTCCTTCCTGATCCCTTCAATTGAATATCCATCCGTTGTCCTTCTGGCGTCAACTGCTCGCCCAACAGCATGGCACGCCCGTCACCTAGCATGGTGAAATTACCAAATTGATGACCCGCGTAGGCCTGAGCAATTGGTTCTATTCCTTCTAGTTTTTCATTTCCAGAAAAAACAGCGATCGCTTTTTCCGAATGCAATTGTTTTTCATCGAGTCCCAGCGATAACGCCAGTTCATCATTAGTCAGAACCAGTTGCGGTGAGCTGACGGTATTTGGTTCCACTACTGTGTAAAATGTTTCCGGTAATTCACGGTAACTGCATTCAACATTCCAGCCGATGTTCGGGTTACGTTTCATCTGTTCTTCTTCCTTTCCATATGCTACTCTAGTATGAATCAATTTTGATTTTCGTTCACTATTTTACTTAATTTACTTTCTATATCAGATGCATGTATTGTATCATTTCGGTTAGAGGTCAGCCAAAGCAATCGAATCACTGACATCCCTCCAAACAGCCCGTACTATTGATCAACCATCCTATTTGGAGGTGTGGCAGAGCAAACTACTTGCCAGTATGATCATAAAAAAGCTATCCTAGACATCACTTGGTGTCGAGGATAGCTTTTTTATGATACTTTTGAGAGTGAAAATCCTCTACCGAGAATTTCCGAAGCATTTAGAAAGACGACAAATGCCTGAGGTTCTTCCTCTCTTAAGATCTTCTTCAAGTAAATTGCTTCCGATTGCTCAACCACACATAGGATCATGGTCTTTTCCTGATTGGAAAAGCCACCTACCGAACGAACTTTAGTCAATCCACGATCAATCTTCTCCTTGATAATCGTCTGGATATGTTCTTCATGATCCGTAATAATCAATACTAGTTTAGATTGAGATGTTTGTAACTGTACAAAGTCAATCACCTTACTCGTCACAAAAATCGCCATCATCGCAAATAATGCCAACTCCAGATTGAATACGATAGCGGACGCAATCACAACCAATCCATCCACGAATAATTGCGCATACCCACTAGACAGACCCGTGTACTTCTTAACAACCTGAGCCACTGTCGCAAGTCCTCCAGTTGATCCATTTCCCCGGTAGACTATGCCAAGCCCTACTCCTAACATAATTCCCCCATAGATTGCTGACAATAAAGGATTATCAATCGTTGAAGGAATATCGGCAGTCAGCCAAATGGTTAGCGGTACAAAAAATGTTCCCACTAATGTTTTTAGACTAAAATCCTTACCTAGAAGCACAAGACCTATAAAAAATATCGGGATATTAATAAGCCACTGCACAAAGGCGGGTTCAAATCCATACATCTCATACAGAATGGTACTAATTCCAGACACCCCCCCTGCTGCGAGTCTTGCTGGTAAGAAAAATATATTGAAAGCCAAACCGACTAACATGGATCCGATCATAATCCAAACATATTCAATCAGTAGCTTTTTTCTCGGTGAACGGGTCTTCATTTATAAAACCTCCCTATCTTGATGAGCTAAAAGCACTTTTGCTATTTTACATCATATTGTAAGCGGTGAATAGCCTATCCGTAGTTTATAGGCATAAGTGATCCCTTCTATGCATCTACTAGTTTCGATAGTAAATTCACTTGGAAGGAAGCGATGTATTGAAATTAACACCGTTTATTGATCCACTACCTATTCCACAATATCTAACTCCACTCGAGAGGCATAAATGCTTCTCGTACTATGAAATTGGGATGAAGGAGTTCTTCCACGAATTTCATTCAGAGCTGACCCCAACAAAGATTTGGGGATATGAGGGGCAATTCCCCGGTCCTTTAGTAAATGTAAACAGCGGCGAGTGTGCACATATCAAGTGGAAGAACGAACTACCCGATAAACATTTCCTACCGATTGATAGAACACTCCACGGTTCAAGCGAACATATGCCAGATGTTCGTACAGTGGTGCATTTACACGGAGCGGAAGTAGAGCCCGAAAGTGACGGACATCCTGAAGCATGGTTTACGAATAACTATCATACAGTGGGTCCAGTATTTGACTCTACCGTTTATAAATATAATAATAATCAGCGTGCCGCTACACTTTGGTACCATGATCACGCAGTCGGCATTACCCGTTTAAATGTCTATGCGGGTCTCGTTGGCATGTATATTATTCGCGATGAAGAAGAACGCAAACTAAAACTTCCTTCCGGGGCGTATGAAATTCCATTAATTATCGCTGATCGCGGCTTTAACGAAGACGGCTCCCTTTTCTATTCAGACACAACTACTGTAAGACCAGGACCTGTACAGCCTGGATTGACATTCCCGCATCCATCCGTCACACCTGGTGAAGCGTTTGAAAACATCACAGTTAACGGTAAGGTCTGGCCCTACCTAGAAGTAGAGCCAAGAAAGTACCGATTCCGCATATTGAACGCCTCAAATGAACGCTTTTACAAAATGAACTTATCAAACGGACAAAAAATTATACAAATCGGCTCAGATGGTGGGTTATTGGAAACGCCTGTATATATGGATGCGTTAACGATTGCACCCGCTGAACGGATGGATGTAATTATTGATTTTTCTAAACTGGCACCCGACGATACGGTCGTATTAGAGAATACTGCAGCCACACCATTTGATTTCCCACCGCCAATAGGCACTCTCCCTGACCCTGAAACCGATGGACAGATTATGCAGTTTAGAGTGGTTGAATTAACAGGGCCAGATACAAGCAAAGTTCCCGCTATACTCAGCAACATACCTAAACTACGGGAATGTGACGCCGCCCAAACACGTGACATTACATTGGATGCAGACATCGATGAATATGGTCGTTTAAAGTTCTTGTTTAATAATAAAGGTTTCATGGAACGAATCGATTTCAAGCCTAAACTGAATGATACAGAGATCTGGCGCATCATCAATACGGCGGGCGCAACGCATCCTATACACATCCACTTGATTCAATTCCAGATTCTCGACCGTATTCCCTTTGACGCCCAAGGCTTCACGGCGAATGGCTTACTTAGTTTCACGGGTCCTCCTGTACAACCTGACGTTAATGAACGAGGCTGGAAAGACGTCGTTCAATCTCCGCCTGGATTTGTGACACGAGTCATTATGCGTTTTGCTCCATTCACCGGTCGCTATATGTATCATTGTCATATTTTAGAGCACGAAGATCATGATATGATGCGTTCTTTCGAAGTAGTGGAGCGCAAATGTGGTTGCAAAAATAACTGCATATGCAAGGAACATAAACCAAAACGTAAATGTGAGTGCAAGAAGAATTGCAGATGTCACGGCAAGTGTACATGTAAAAAAACCTGTACTTGCAGGAAAAAGAAATCAAATCACCCATCGAAAGAAGAACGTCGTCATAAAAAGTGTCCTACGTGTCCTCCTTGTTCTGAGACGTATCGTTGTGAATGTGAATAATGAAAATGAGCCCCGCGAGATATTTTAATCTCGCGGGGATTTTTAGGCTTCTATCAAATAATCATAGAGTTTATTTTCTACTGGATGTTCCATTACCATGTTCATATGGACTACTGGCAAACGCTTTCCTTTACCGTCTATCATATAGTCTTCCGCAACACTTTGCTGGTCAGGTAGGCCTTTACCCAAATAATAGAAGTCTGTTCCCTCGTCGTCATCTTTCTTCACGAATAGATGAATATCTATATCCTTTTCCTTAGCCTGAATAATAGTTTGTACTTCATTCGATCGCAACGTTCGGTTACTGCGTGTATACCATTTGAATAACTCAGGATTGATGAATTCATCACCGTAATCCACACTTGCTTCTACTTCTCCATGCTTATGATACGTTACGAATATAGGACAAGTTCCATGTTTCGTTTTATAACCATACATCGTCGAGCTTTCGTCCGCCTGCCAATTCAATAATTTACATACATCTTTACGTGAGTATTTGGCATGCAGCGTTAACTTGTGAGCGCAATCGTATACTCTCGACTTTTCCTTCGCACTGCGCAACACGTCTGCAATTAGAGATACTACGTACGAATCCTGTTCAATACTCTGTTGGATTTTTTCGTTAAATGTGAACACTTGGTTATGATCCATCGTAATAATCGCTTGATTTCCGTATTTCTTTTGGGCATTTAGTGTGAAAAACGATAAGTCATAGATTCGCGTGACGGATTCGATCGTATCATCATCAACTTGACAGCCTGTAGACTTCAGCTCGTAGATGAATTCGTCCAAACGAACTTTGCCCTTATTGAGCAACATCTCGGCTAGCACTACTTCATGAATCCGTTTGCCATTGATCAATTCCAGAGAGAACATCGTTAATATCTGACTTTCATATGGTGTGATCGTTGGAATAGGATCTTCTGTAGATTTAACTTTCATTAGAAAATCAAAGTAATTATTGTGTTTGCTTATAATAACGACTGGATCGATAGAGTGCTGTTCGATAAAATCATATAGATAAGGCACTTTACCAATTTTATTCCTCAGATCCTGATACGCATCTTTCAAGATTTTCATAGACGTTAAATTACTGCTATTGATTGCGTTGAAAATACGCTTCTGTGCAACTTCCTCAAAATTGATTGTCGAGACACCCTTGATATAACTAGTATCTTTCATATTTCGTCGAACATTATCTTTATTCATCGAACGGTCACCAGACAACGCAATTGGAATCAAATAGTTATTCGCATAGTTTCCGATAAAATCAATGACCGTAACAAATGGCTTATCTTCATCTTTACGCAGTCCTCGCCCTAGTTGTTGAATAAAAATGATACTGGACTGTGTTTGTCTAAGCATGACCACCTGATTGATACTTGGGATATCGATACCTTCATTGAAAATATCCACAGTCAGTATATAATCGAGTTCTCCTTTTTCTAGCTGAACGACTCTGCGCATGCGCTCATCATACGAATCATCACCCGTTAATGCTACGGTTCTATAGCCACGCAAATTTAGTTCTCTTGATAATTCAAGTGCCTCTTCTTTTCGGCTACAAAACATCAAGCCCCTCACTTGATCACCTGCATGACTATAATAGGAAATTTTTTCAATGACATGCTCTACACGTTCATTCGTTACCAATTTAGATAGAACCGTGTGGTCACCAATTAACTCACCGTCTATTTCAAAATCTGTTACGCCGAAATAATGGAACGGACACAACATATCTTCTTCTAGTGCTTCCTGAAGACGGATTTCATACGCAATATTATAATCGAAGAGCTCGTATATGTTGAAATCGTCTGTTCGTTCAGGTGTCGCGGTCATCCCCATTAGAAACTTGGGTGTGAAGTAGTTGATCACACGTAAATAGCTCGTCGCACCCGCTTTGTGTACTTCATCAATCAAAATATAATCAAAGTCTTCCGGATTAAAGTCCCGAAGATTTTCAGGCTTAGACAATGTTTGGATACTCGCAAACACATACTTCTTACCCGATTGCCGATTCGCTCCGACATACAATCCAAAATCTTCGTCGATTCCCCCGAGTACTCGCTTAAAGTCTTGCATAGCTTTCATCAAGATTTGCTCTCTATGCACAATAAACAGCATACGTTTCGGTGCAAATTTACGAACATCAAAAGCGGATAGATACGTCTTTCCTGTACCCGTTGCCGAAATGACCAGCCCTTTATCCTGACCGTTCGCACGCACCGCTTCAATATTCGCCAGAGCCGCCTGTTGCATTTTATTTGGCGTAATCTCTAACGCCTGTTCAATTGCATTGGTTTGATAGGCCGATGGATGCTCAAATACTTGAGCCGCGCTTGTCCGATCTGCATGTTCTTGATAAACCGTTTCATATTGTTCAATCCACTCTACAGTTAATACATTGGCATCTGACCATACATCCTCAAACTGATCTTTAAAATGATAGACGATCTCCCCATCACGATGTGACGTCAGTTTCACATTCCACTCATAATTCACTTGTAGCGCATGGGCCGTTAAGTTTGAACTACCTACGATTAATGAATATTGATCACCTTGTTGAAAAATATAACCCTTTGAATGAAAGCCTTCCTTTTCAGTAAGACGTACTTCTACATTCGGAATGTTTAGAAGCTCACGAAATACTTTTGGCTGATTGAAATATAAGTAAGTAGACGTAATGATTCGGCCGTTTACGCCCCGTTTATGTAAATCGTAAAATAAAGATTTAAGTGTAGCCAATCCGCTTTCCGTGATAAATGCCACTGAAAATAAGAATTGGTCACAGTGTCGAAGTTCATCCCGAATCGAGGATAGCACCGTCGTATTCTTTATTGAATTATTCACCAATAGCTCCGGTTTATAACTGTCACTCTGCTTATGTTCTTTATTCACAAACCCCTTGTGCAAAGACGCTTCCAGCTGCCGAATAAAATCTCCCATCCCACAGACACCTCTCTCTTCATGCTATTGATTTTCCAATTTTTCAATCGCCGGTATATCCGCAGGTGCCCACTCCAGCGTATGTAACTGATCTTTTGCAATCCAACGTAATTCCGCATGTTCTGTCGCCACAGGCTTTCCTTCTACGATCTTCGACATGAATGTTTCTAATCGAACAATGACTTTTTCGTACTCATATGTAGTGTCTTCTACTGCTTCTCCTACAGTAATGGTGCAACCGAGTTCCTCTTGAATTTCACGTCGCAAGGCTTGCTGATGTGTTTCCCCCTTTTCAATTTTGCCTCCAGGGAACTCCCAATAATTCGACAGTGTCATCGTAGGACTACGAAGTGCGGCTAATACTTCACCTTTCTCGTTTTCAATCACCGCTCCCACTACATGCACATTTTTCTTCATGCGTTCCGACCTCCAGTTTATTACCCACCCATTTGGGATCCATTATACCATCAACCATTATAAATTGAAGAAGGCTTCCCATGTTTCACTCTGCATTAAATCAGGAATACTTAACTATGGACTACACTATAATGAAACAAAGTGGAGGTGTGGAAATGAAACAAAAGAAACCTTCTGCGCTGTTACGCATAGCTATTGTTATCACCTACGCAATCATGATCACAGCTAACGCATTGGCCAATATCCTTCCTCTAAATGGACAAACGACTGGTGAGCTATCGGATAAATACGGAAATCTATTTGCGCCAGCAGGATTTACGTTTTCTATTTGGAGTCTGATCTACTTACTGTTATTATTTCATGTCATCTATCAACTAGGCTATTTCCAAAAGAAAAAAAATACACAACTTCTAAGTCAAGTAGGCATATGGTTCTGTATCTCTTCTGTATTGAATGCATCGTGGATTTTCTTATGGCATTATGAATATCTGTTACTTTCCGTTATAGTCATGTTACTCATGTTGCTGACATTAATAAGAATCAATACCCTCACATTTAATGCTTCACTGACTAGAAGAGAAGCGTTCTTCATAAAGCTCCCGTTCAGCATCTATTTCGGATGGATTACTATCGCTACGATTGCAAACATTACCGCTTTTCTCGTTTCTATTGAGTGGGACGGATTGGGTTTATCTGACGCCACATGGACAATTATCATTTTATTCTTCGGAGCTGCTATCGGAATTCTTACAACGATTCGACGCCAGGATATAGCCTACGCACTTGTATTGATTTGGGCATATTACGGGATATATTCTAAGCACACTTCAGAAAGTGGATTTAATGGAGAGTATCCTTCTATTATCTTATCTATCTTAATCTGTTTGGCGCTCATAGTTTTGACTATTGTACTCGTTGCAGTAAAAAAAGCTACGCAAATAAAAAAGCGCAAAGGAGTAGGCAATTGCCTCTTCCTTTGCGTCAAATAATCATGCCATCAGGTCGTGTTATCATACAATACCCAATACTTACATACTACTACAAAAACTTATCGTGATGTTTTTAACAGCCTGTCCAATCGGGGATAATTAAAACGTTGCACACGTCAACCGATATACTTTGCTAGGGAACAATTGATTCAAGTTATGACATCAACCATGCTTCCGACCATAAATCCCCTTTAGAAAACTCTATTAAACCCTCTGCGCGTCAGAGTTAATTGGTGTTGTCTAACCTTGTCCTGCCTGCACCAATTACGTGTACTTTTATCATTTTCTTTATCTCCCCACTTCTATTGTCAAATAACATATAGTTCGAGAAGATATATCCAATAAAAAATTCCACAACTAAAGAGCCAGTGTTTTTTAAAATTATGTGAAAAGTCTTTGCCCTGACCACTTAAATTTATTATAAATTGACTCTTTTTAAAGTATCAGATTTCCTTTATTCTAAATTTACTACTTTTTAGGTGAGGAAGGTTTAGGCCATGCAAAAAACACATAGCTATCCGGCACAACGAACGAAGACGTTTGATCTAATACTGACATCCATGCTTGCATCACTCGTATTCGTCGCTACTCTTTTACTTAATATTAAACTACCTCTTGGAAACGGCGGACTAATTCACCTTGGAACCTCCATGTTGTTCATTGTCTCCATTTTATTCGGACCGAAGAAAGGTATGATTGCTGGAGCTGTCGGAATGGGCTTGTTCGACTTGGTTAGCGGGTGGGCTCTATGGGCACCTATTACTATCCTAACACGCGGCTTGCAAGGTTATATCGTAGGTAAAATCGCTTGGTCAAACGGTCGTAAAGGAACGAGCTTCAAGTTCAATCTACTCGCCATGCTAGCTTCCATACCATTCACTATTGCTGGCTATTATATCGGAGAGAGTATTCTATATCACAGTTTGATCATCCCGCTTGCTTCCATTCCTGGTGATTTGGTCCAATGTGCAGTGGGAATCGCCATTGCCGTTCCTGTCTGTGCCATGTTAAAAAAGGTTTCAATGTTCAAGTAAATATACAGTTGAAATCCATGGTATCTCACACGCTGCCATTAATTCAAAATTCCCCAAAGTCCACTTGATTAATCGTTTAGTGTCATAGACTATTTACATGCATGAGTATGGAAACAGTAGTTCATGACAAAAAATAACCTGTCCGAGAGATTTTTCTCCCCGACAGGTTATTTCTATTACTGCTTCATATTTACAAATACACTTTTCACTTCCGTGTAATTCGCTAAGCCATATTCTCCGCCCATTTCGCGGCCAATGCCCGATTGCTTATAACCACCGAATGGCATAGTCTCCCACTCAAGACCGAAGTCATTAATCCATACAGTACCAGACTGCAACTTACTTGCAATATAATGTGCTTTTTTGACATTCTCTGTCCAAACACTTGCCGCCAAGCCATATTCACTATCATTCGCACGCTGGATTACTTCTTCTATTGTATCAAAGACGAATAGTGATAAAACAGGCCCAAAGATCTCCTCACGAGCGATTGTCATATGATCTTCTACATCCGCAAACACTGTTGGTTGTACGAAGAAACCTCTTTCATGCGCTTTCCCGCCTCCAGCTACTAGACGTGCGCCTTCTTCTTTCCCTTTTTGGATATACTCTAAGACCGTTTTCTGTTGCTTAGCAGATACGAGCGGGCCCATTTCGGTAGATAGGTCCATTCCAGGTCCAACTTTCAACGCTTTCGCTTTGTCAGCTAATGCTTCAACGAATTGATCATACAGGCTACGATGGATATACGCACGAGTACACGCACTACAGTTTTGACCATGGTTATACATAGTTCCTGCAAATACGCCTTCGATAGCTTCTTCTACATCCGCATCTTCCAATACGATAGAAGGTGATTTTCCACCCAGCTCAAGGGTAATACCTTTCATCTGATCTGCAGCAGATTTCATTACTTGTTTCCCTACTGCAGTAGATCCTGTAAATGCCACCTTGTCTACCTTTTCATGTGTGATTAAAGCATTACCTGCTACACTTCCAGCGCCTGGCAATACGTTAACAACACCGTCGGGGAAACCGGCTTCTTTAAACAGGCGAGCCGCATAAAGTAACGATAATGGTGTTTCACTTGCCGGTTTGATGACTACTGTACAACCTACTGAGAGTGCAGATCCAAGCTTCCACGCTGCCATCGCTAGAGGGAAGTTCCAAGGAATTACTTGCCCTACCACGCCAACCGGCTCATGCACGATATAGTTGAGGTAATCAGGAGATACTTGAACAGTTTGTCCAGTGATCTTAGTTGCCCAGCCTGCATAGTAACGGAAATGCTGTACAGTACCGTCTATATCGTCAGCCAATGCCACTTCGTATGGTTTCCCGTTGTCTAACGCTTCAAGCTGTGCCAGTTCTTCGCGGTTCTCGTCAAGTAAATCTGCAAACTTGTAGATCAAGTGTGAACGGGTTGCCGCGTCCATCTTTGTCCATTCACCTTCATCGAATGCTTTACGAGCAGCTTCCACCGCAACATCGACATCTTCTGGCTGTGCTTCACTTACTTTGGCAATGATTTCTTCCGTTGCAGGATCGATTACGTCAAATATTTTCCCGCTCTTCGCCTCTACATACTTTCCATTAATATAAAGACCTTTTGTATTGTGTAAAAATTCCTGTACTTTAGGTTTTAGTTCATAATTTACTTTCAGCATTCGTCGCTACCTCCAATTCTTTCTTCAGTACGCCAAGTCCATCCATCAAATCTTTTAGCTTTTGATCTTCTTCTTCGTTTAATGGCAGACGCGGCAGACGGCAAGGTCCTCCTGCACAGCCTTTAAGCTCCATTGCACGTTTTGTGATTTGTACATATTTACCCGAACCTTCAAGGAACTCACACAGAGGCAGTAATTCATCATATAACTTCCACGCTTCATCCATTTTTCCATCCTGTAATGCATTGTACAATTTCATAACATGACCCGGTACGATGTTTCCTGAAACGGAAATCCATCCTGTTGCGCCAACCAAGAATGATTCAATCGCCAAGTCTTCTGAACCGCAGAATACTTTTAGGAATCCTTCACCTTGACGCGCAATATCGCGCGCTTTACCGATTCCACCGCTAGACTCTTTGATGTGTGTAATATTTTCCACGTCGCGACCCACACGCAGAATCGTTTCTGTGCTGATGTCTACGCCAGACGTGAACGGGTTGTTATAAATCATAACCGGTATTTTAACGGATTCAGCTACCGCTTTGAAATGCTCGTAGATTTCGTCTTCTTTTGGATGAGCGTAATAAGAGTTAATTAATAGTGCTGTATGTGCACCTGCTTTTTCTGCCTGTTGTGTGTATTCAATTGCATCCGCCGTTGTTTCTGCTGCTGTGCCCACGATCAACGGAACGCGACCATTGACTTGTTCCACTGCTACTTCTACTGCTTTGAAACGCTCTTCTTTCGTTAAACTTACGAATTCTCCTGTACTTCCATTAATCGCAATTCCATTAACGCCTTCTCCGATAAAATGCTCAATATTGTTACGGAACCCGTCCCAATCAATCTCTTTCTGATTTAACATCGGTGTTACCAATACTGGAAAGATACCTTTTACTTCTGTCATTTTAAATTCCTCCAATTAGTGTTTTAGTTAGTTACATTTCCTATTTCACTTATACTGCTTACGCTACTTGTTTCACCTTCAAGCTCTTGCGTTTGCTCGCCAGGCTGGGTCCGCCAAATAAATTTACCTGTAAACCCGTAAATAAGCGAGATGATGAGGACTAAAAAGTTAAACCATAAGAATGGCAGATAACTCATTGTGGATACTCCGAGTGCTGCGGCCATAAATACACCGCCATCCGACCAGGGAACCATAGCCGTAGTGACTGTTCCACCGGCTTCTGAGTTTCTCGACAGCACCCGGCGATCCATATGCAATTTATCATAGTTATCTCCAGTAATTTTAGTAGCCGTAATCAAAGAAACATATGCTCCACCGAATGCGTTACCAAGAAGACCTGCCAACAATGTCGTTACCGTTGCTTTACCAGGATTGTTTGCCCATTTACCAAGATAATTTCCTACTGCACGCAATACACCAATTCGCTCCATCAATCCACCTACACCTAAAGCAAAAATAATCAATGCAATTACATCTAACATAAAGACAATCCCACCACGATTTAATAAATTATCGATAAATGGTACGCCTGATTCAATCGTGTTACCTGCATACATAATATTGAATGCCTCGAGGAACGTCGCACCCTGGAACAAAAATGCCCAGATCGTTCCTAAAAATGCACCAAACAAAATGACAGGAATTGAAGGCATTTTGAATATTAACAACAAAATGACTACTGCTGCCGGGATCAACATATACCAACTAATATTGAAATACTCTTCTAATGAACCCATTGTGTTCAATGCCGCTGATAGATCTCCGCTCCCTTTGTAGAAGAGTCCAACAACTAGGAACAAGACAGCTGAAAGAATCCACGCTGGCAGTGCGACTGTGAACATCGATTTAATATGATCGATGAGATCAACCTTTGACAGTGAGGCGGTCATAACCGTTGTGTCAGAAAGCGGTGACATTTTATCCCCTACATAGCAACCCGAAATAACTGCACCTGCAACGAGTGGTAATGGGAATCCGAAACTTGCACCTATTGCCATCATGGCAATACCGGCAGTACCTGCAGATCCGAATGAAGTCCCTGTAGCAATCGATGTTACCGTACAAATAATGAAAGCAGCCAATAAGAAAATACTTGGGTTAATGACTGACAATCCGTAATAGATAATCGAAGGAACAATACCGCCCGCAATCCAGGTACCAATTAACGCACCCACCGAAGTCAGAACGATGATAGCTTCCAGACCGTCATTGACACCACTCAATAAACCATCTTGCATTTGCTTATAGCTATAACCAATCTTTAATCCTAAGCCTATAATCAGGAACCAAGTCGTCAAGAGCGCCAGATGAATGGAAATGCCGAATACGACAATAAATGTCACCATAATTGCTCCAAATCCGATTAGCACAAACAATACTTCGGCCAAGCTGGGTAATCTCTTCTCCATTTTAAAACCCCCTGTGGTTTTACTAGACGTGGCTTTTAAGCTAAGATAAATCCTTTTGGTAATGGGTCTTCAGGGTCAAGAATGAATTCATGCGAACCTGTTATGTAAGGCACGCCCTTCACCGAGAAAATTTCCCTGTCGCCTGGCACAGATTGAATCTCAATTTTGCTTTCGAAAATACTCTGATTGCTTAATGTATTTATAGTGCGCTGCTCTTTTACTGCTAAAGCGATGGTACTTTCTATACCTGGCGAGCGTAGGATATAGCCGTCCTGTTCAAACGTAACTGATCGATACTCATAATCTCCAAGTTGCTCCTGCAAGATAATGCCATCAAAAGCTTTCTGTTGTGACTTCAGCTCTTTTACCTGTATTGCTCCCCACTCCATAATCTCTGACAGTTGTCCCAATTGAAGAGATTCAATAGTAATGGGCAACGGATACACATAGAACCTGTGACCACTTGATAGCTCCACGCAAGAAGCTTCGGAATCACTCACCAGCATTTTTCCTTCTGCTACTTCCATCTTCACATCGATTACTTCCTGTTGCTCTACCGCCACTTTTACATGCCATACACCATAAACGGTTTCCACAGTATATTGTCCATCATCCTTCTGTTGCAAATGTCCTATTTCAAGCAGTGCCGCCGTAGTGGCAAGAAGTGATTCGTATTTAAAACCGATTGCTTTCTGATGATGAAGAAACAACAACTGATAATCTGCTTTGGCTGAAGGACCTACGATACAACCGTTCATTCCACGGTGTCCGCGGGGTTCATTTAACAGTAAATTCTTTTCGGCATTAAAGTGACTTTCTAACTTCTTTTGATTACTCTGCGTATCCAGGCCTTCAAAGTAAAAAGGTGAATGCACAATGATACGGTACGCCTCTCCAAATACCTGTGTGTCCATCGTACGGAACATCTTTTGTAGAATCATTCTGTTTTCCCACCTTCAATGATCCATTGGCGGAATGAGAAGGTACCCTTCCCGCAAAGGATCTTTTTCGTTGTAGTAAAAGCGGTGCATGCCCATGATCCATGCAGAACCGGTTACCTCAGGAATGACTCCGGCAACACCACCTACCGTTACCTCTTCTAGAATACGCGCTGTAAAGAGTGTTCCGACGATACTTTCATAGACAAAACGTTCATGAACTTTTAACTCATTTTTACTATGCAATGTCGCAAGTTTTGCAGACGTTCCCGTGCCGCATGGTGAACGGTCGATGCCGCCAGGTGGTACGATGACCGTATTTTTTAAATCCGCTTCTGGATGAGTGGGATCAGTATAAAATTCGATATGTGTCAACCCATTAATGAAAGGAAACTCGGGATGAATAATTTCCTCTGTTGCATTGATTGCGTTACGAATCTTGATTCCTTTACTAATGAGCGATGCTCCATTTTCTTCCGTCAGCTGAAGATCTAGCTTCCGGGCATCAACAATGCCATAGAAGTTACCGCCGTAAGCAATTTCACAAACGACATGACCCACATCCTCTACATCCAACTCTACTGTTTTCAATAAGAAAGAAGGGACATTGACGAACGTAACTTCCTTCGCCACACCTTTTTCCACTTTTACCGTAACATCCACTAAACCAGCCGGTGTATCTACTTTGATCATTGTGTAAGGCTCTCTCACTTCTATCATGCCGGTTTCAATCAGTGCAGTGCAAAAACCAATCGTGTCATGCCCGCACATCGGCAAATAGCCTCCCGTTTCAATATAAATGACACCCACATCTGCATCGGGATGACAGGGATCCGTCATAATTGCTCCCGACATAACACCATGTCCACGCGGTTCATTCATTAGGAACCTTCGTATCCAGTCATACTCTTTCTGCATGTAAAGCATTTTTTCAGACATCGTATTGCCCTGTAGTGGAGGCATGCCACTAATTAACGTACGGGTTGGATTACCCCCGGTGTGCGTATCTAGTGTCGTAAATACTCGTTGATACTTCATGCATGCACAACCCCCTGTCGAAAACGATCGAGACTTAACTGTTCAATAGGTATGCAAGTTTCCTTATCGTTCAACATTTCTTCTATTAACTTACCTGTAACTGCTGCTAGGCTGATTCCATCACCTTCATGACCCGCCGCAATATAATAACCAGGGATATGATCGACTCTCGAGATAATCGGCAAATGATCTTCTGTCCACGGACGTAAGCCTGCATACGTGCGAATGACAGTCATATCGGCCATCTGAGGATAGAAGCGCAATGCACGTTTGGCGATTTGCCGAATCACTTTATAATCTACTTTTGTATTGAATCCAACAAATTCACGACTGCTACCAATTAAAAAGTTCTGTGCTTCCGTTGGTTCAAAGACCAATGCCACGCCATACTTTTCCGTCAATGGATCTACAGAACGTTCACCACCAAACTTTGAGATTAAGTAACCGAACTCCATGACTTTTCGTAATCCGACAGGCTGTTGTCTAGATGCGACAATTAGTTGCCCTTTTCTAGGTACAATGGGTATAGACAAATCTAGCATATGACCAATCACCGGTGCCCAGACACCCGCCGCATTCACTACACGCTTGGCAGTAAATTGCCCTCTAGTCGTCTCTATTAAAAACTCACCTGAAACATTGCGTGACATACTCGTTACTTCCGTGTTTTTATGAATGATTGCCCCTTGCTTTTCAGCACTGTGAAACATGGAAAATGTCATCATATAGGGATTAACGGTAGAATCCGTCTTACATTCCAATCCGCCGTATAAGTCATCTGCAAAATACTTTGATTCATTTCGTAAATCTTGACGGTCCAGCATCTTGAAGCTCAAGCCCGCTTCTACTTGCTTTGATACCCATTGATTTGCGGCTTCCATCTCTGCATCATTCTCACAAACTAAAATACTTCCTGGATTTCGATATTCAAATGAAAGCTCCAAGTCTTTATCTAATTGATGAACCAGTTCCTGACTCTTTAAAGACATTTGACTGTCGAAACCGGGATCTTTATCAATCGCCAGTATGTTTCCATCACATTTTGAGGAAGTACCACTCGCCAGTTCATTCTTTTCAAGCACCGTAATTTCTAAGCCCGCTTTAGAACCGTAGTACGCAATGGCGGCTCCCATAATTCCCCCACCAATCACAACGATATCGCTATGTTGTATTCCCTTCACAGGATTCCTCCTCTCGATTGCCTATTCACTATTATATAATGCAAGAACCATGCCAAATTTATAATTCAACAATTACGTGACAGTTCATTACCGATAGAAACCTTATGGAATGGTAGCGCTCTCTATTTACGGAATCTTCTATAACTACTATACTTTTAGAAGGCGGTTCGCTGTAACTATTGAATTGTCAGACAAGTCGCGTAAAGTATTTTATACACTGTAAAAAAAACTGACACTGGAGTGACCAAAATGTTGAAATATATTCAGGACTTTATTACAGACATTATGAAAAAAGACTTTCTTATCATGAACGGACATACAAATGAAGAAACTATTGAAAAACATTTGATAAGCTTTCCATCTACACAGCTGTTTATTAAACAAGCACAAGACTACTGGCATGTACGTTTGCACAAAAATCAACTCCGCTACGCAAACACACCAATCTTATCTATAGATATTCCAATCAGCGAAGTATCCGTGAAACTTTCCCATGGTGAATTCTTAGTATGTCGTGACACGTACGGTGAAATCACAGGATATATAAAAGCTGAACAATTTATTGATAAGTTAATAGAACAACATGAAAAGACGTTGGCGTATTTGCAGACCGTCCTTCAGACTATCGACGAATCTTGTACCGTAATTGATCAAGACGCCAATGTATTGTACTGGACCAAAGGAGCGGAGTCTTTATTCTCTCTCAAAGAACAAGACGTAATAGGTAAACCCATTACAGACTTTTTTGATACGAAGCACCTAGAGATACTACATACACTACAAAATGGTTCTTCAGTGCGTCATTCGCAGCATCATGCACGCAAGGATCTCGTAGTGCTAATCAACTCCAACCCTATTTATCATAGGGATCGTATCATCGGTGCTGTCGTATCAGAAACCGATATAACGAGCCAGATTCGGATGAATGAAGAGTTGTACGCGACTTCCGAAAAACTGTTCCTGCTTGAGGAAGAGATGCGGAAAAGCGCATCCAGCCACAGTCCTTTCGATTATATAAAAGGAAACAGCGATAAGCTAAAGCAGACAATTGATATGACCAAAAAGGCGGCTACTACGGATGCCAGCATATTGCTATACGGAGAGAGCGGTGTGGGGAAGGAACTGTTCGCAAAAGCTATCCATAATCTAAGAGAATCGCAGAACGCACCATTCGTCGCTATAAACTGCGGGGCAATTCCCGAGAGCCTATTTGAAAGTGAAATATTTGGTTATGAAAAGGGAGCATTTTCAGGCGCTGACCAGCGAGGGAAAAAGGGAAAGATCGAATTAGCCAGGGGCGGTACTCTTCTATTAGATGAAGTAGGAGAAATGCCGCTCGATATGCAGGTGAAATTCCTACGGGTCCTTCAAGAGCGGAGATACTATTCAGTGGGCGGTACAAAAGAGATTGAGGCAGACTTCCGCATTGTTGCCGCAACCAATCGTGACTTAAGGGAGCTTGTAAGCGAAGGTTCTTTCAGGGAAGACTTGTATTATCGACTGAATGTTGTCAACGTGAAAATCCCTGCATTACGCGAAAGGGCAGAGGATATCATAGAATTGACACATTACTTCCTTTATGAATTCTCCATTAAGTACAACCGGCAGATCAATAGTATTTCGCAAGTAGTCATGCAAGCTCTTTTACAACATAATTGGCCGGGAAATATTCGGGAACTCCGCAATGCTATTGAGCGCCTAGTCGTATTCTCTGACAAAGGTCTCGTCAATGTTCATGACCTCCCTTCTGAAGTCATTGAAAATACCAACTCGCTACCTTCAATCCATATGACAAAACCTGTTCAAGCAGAAAGCGCACCACTTACGGAACAGATGCAGAACTTTGAACGCAAGTTGATTGTGCAGGAGTTGGAAAAGGCAAACGGTAATAAACTACAGTGTGCAAAAAATCTAGAAATCACCCGTGCCACTCTATACAATAAAATGCACAAATTAGACATACCTTTCTAAGAGCTTCTTTCATTGGCATGATTCTTGCATATTAGTTAAGCAGTAAACTAGCAAGGAGTGAACATATATGTCCGAAAAAGATATAATTATTTGTAGATGCGAAGAAGTTACTTACTCCGATTTAAAAGAAACGGCAAAAAGATTTCAATGCACACCGAGAGAACTTAAATTACGCACGCGCGCAGGCATGGGCTATTGCGGAGGAAGAACTTGCCGCAACGCCGTAGACAGCATAGCACTAGAAAGTACAGAACGGGATGAATCCCAAATCACCTTAAAATATCAACCACCAATCAGACCCGTAAGTTTTGGAAAATTAGGGGAGGTGTTTGAATGAGTCAGCGTATCCTCAACCACCCGGTACTCGGAACTTTAGACGAATCACAAAGCATCACATTTACATTCAATGATATAGAATACAAAGCGCTTCAAGACGAATCTATTGCCGCTGCCCTGCTAGCCAACGGGATTAGAACGTTGCGCCATCACGAAGAAAGCGGTTCCCCTAGAGGGATTTACTGCAATATTGGTCACTGCTTTGAATGCCGAGTAACCGTGGATGGCGTACAAGGCCAACGAGCTTGTCTAACGCCTATTACACAAGGGATGAAAGTTTCAAGCGGTGGTAAGCTACTGACTGATGTGCGTGATTGGAGGGCCAATCATGGAAAATAAAACTATCATCATCGGCGCGGGACCAGCCGGATTAACTGCGGCCATCACAATCGCGTCACGCGGTCACAGTGTATTGGTTATCGACGAATACATGAAACCCGGTGGACGATTACTTGGCCAACTATACGAGGAACCTAACGGCAATTGGTGGAACGGTATCGTAGAATCCAATAAACTGCATCAACGAGCTAAGGAACTGGGTGTAAATATCAATCTTCACACACCCGTCTCTAACATCGAGTTCCAGGACGGAATTTGGAGTGTTCATACAGATGTAGACATTCATGAAACTACTCATTTACTGCTAGCGACAGGCGCAGCAGAGAATCCACTTCCCATCAAGGGTTGGACACTTCCAGGCGTCATGTCGGTCGGTGCTGCACAAGTCATGGCGAATGTTCATCGTGTCAAGCCCGGGGAACGTGGGGTCATTATCGGAGTGAATGTTTTATCATCGGCAATTGCAATGGAACTAAAAATGGCAGATATTGATATCGCTTGTATTACATTGCCCGAATCCAATACCGTTAATGAAAGATTCGGTCAGCCATTGGAAGTGATGAACTCACTTCTGCATGTTTCACATATGGCGCCTTCTGCATTTATTAAAATGGGTAGTAAGCTGATGAAAAATGACTTCTTCAAACAACTTGGCATTACATTCTTTCCAAAGAACGGTGTAAAAATGTGGGATATACCGATCATGTTACGAAAAGCAGTCACAGAAATCATTGGTGACGGACAGGTCGAAGGCGTGAAAATTTCTACGATTAATGTAGCTGGCGAAGTAATCCCTGGAACTGAAGAGGTCATTAGAGCAGATTTCGTGTGCATTGCCGGTGGATTGTATCCATTAGCGGAATTGGCGGCAGTCGCTGGCTGTCCTTTCTATCACATAGAAGAACTTGGCGGATATGTCCCGTTGCATAACGAACGCATGGAATCCACCCTTCCCGGGCTTTATGTAGCCGGGAACATCACGGGTATTGAAGGAGCTAAAGTTGCTATGAGCCAAGGACAAACTGCTGGTCTCTCTATTTCCAACGACTTGGAGAACGGCATACTGGAAAATGACTTAATTTCCTCGATACGGGATACCGAGCATACGAGAGAGAATGCTTACATTCAATTTCATCCTGAAATCGGTCAAGGTAAGAATAAGCTGAAGAGGTATTGGGATGAATACCATGCTGTAGTAACAACATAATTTCTATAAACGAAAAAGCTCTACTGCGAAATACATCGCAGTAGAGCTTTTCACTATCTTCACTATTAACTATGAACGGTTTCTTTCTCCAGCTCATTTTCTGTTAGCTTCAATATCTTGGAAGTAGAAGCATGCATGTCCTTCAATAATTCAGGATGCTCTGCTAATGCTTTTCCGTATGAAGGAATCATTTCTTTCAACTTTGGCTCCCAATCGCTTACTTGTTCCGGGAAGCACTTGTTAATCAGATCCAGCATAACTGCTACTGCAGTTGATGCTCCTGGAGAAGCTCCAAGCAATGCTGCAATGGAACCATCCTGATCCGTTACAAGCTCTGTACCAAATTGAAGCGTACCTTTGCCATCTGGAGTATCTTTGATGACTTGCACGCGTTGACCTGCAGTCCATAGATCCCAATCTTCGCTTTTCGCGTCAGGAATAAACTCGCGCAGTTCATTGATACGTTGTTCTTTTGTTTGTACTACTTGTTCTACCAAGTATTTAGTCAACGACAGATTTTTTGCACCACATGCAAGCATTGTCGTAAGGTTATTTGGTTTCACGGAACCAATAAGGTCCATCATGGATCCTTCTTTCAAGAACTTCGGTGAGAAGCCCGCGAACGGTCCGAATAGTAAGGACTTTTCTCCATCAATATAGCGAGTATCCAAGTGTGGGACAGACATTGGTGGTGCACCAACTTTTGCTTTTCCGTATACTTTCGCGTGATGTTTTGCAATTACGTCTGGATTTTTACAGACCATGAAGACACCACTGATCGGGAATCCACCGATATGCTTACTTTCAGGAATACCTGTTTTCTGTAGCAATGGAAGACTTCCGCCTCCGCCACCAATGAAAACAAATTTAGTTTTATGGAATTCAAGCTTGCCATCTTTGTTATTCTTTATTTTTAATTCCCATTCGCCATCACTTGTACGTTTGATATCTTCTACTTGATGACCGTAGTTTACATCAACGCCCACTTTTTGCATATGCTCGATTAACATACGAGTCAATGCACCAAAGTTTACGTCTGTACCTGTGTCAATTTTCGTTGCAGCAATTGCTTCATCGACAGCACGGTCTTTCATGATCAACGGAATCCATTCTTTTAGTTTTTCCGGATCTTCGGAAAACTCCATTCCTTCGAATAGTGGATTTGCTGTCATAGCCTCAAAGCGTTTCTTCAAATACGTCACATTGTCTTCACCTTGTACAAGACTCATGTGTGGCAGTGGCATAATAAATTGCTCAGGGTCTTTAATCAAATTTTTCTCTACTAGATGTGACCAAAACTGCATGGATAATTGAAACTGTTCATTTACTTTAACCGCTTTGGTGATATCTACAGTCCCGTCCGACTTTTCGGAAGTATAGTTCAGTTCACACAATGCTGCGTGCCCTGTTCCCGCATTATTCATCTCATGCGAGCTCTCTTCCCCTGCTTTATCTAATTTCTCAAATACCGAGATTTTCCAGTCAGGCGCTAATTCTTTTAGCATCGTTCCTAGCGTTGCACTCATAATTCCGGCACCAATTAATATAACATCTGATTTAGTTTGTCTATTACTCATTTTGACCTTCCTTATATGTGAAATTTACAGAAACGTAAATGTTCCTAAATAAGGCGTCACAGCCTACATGGCGCGTACTAGGAGCATTTATTCTGTCTCAGTTTAACCATACATCTACTACTATCTGTTCTATTATACATCAAATATAACGAGGTTTAAAGGGACTTGTTTATTTGTCAGGATAAAGCTAGGAATATGTCGGAATTTTGAACCATTTTATGACTTTTATTAGATTAATGGTTGGTTTCATGTCAATAAGTCTTCCGAAATCACTTTGAATCCTTCAATGATTGTATCCTCTTCTACCTCAATTAAAATACATTGCTTGCCATCATAGTTCACTTGTTTCACATATTTCAAGTCTTGTGGACTGATTGAAATGTTTGCTACTTTGGTTTCGATTTTAATCGATTTCGACGTATAGCTTGGTACGATGTGAGTTGCTTTCATTTCATAAGAGGTGTCATCCACTACAGTCTGAAAAGCCGTTTCTACTGCTTCTGTATTGACGTAGTCGACACCACTCATTTTCAACACACGTTCTACTTGCTTCGCATCAATTGCTGGTGGTTCTTCCGGTTCTTCCTCTTCTTCATCCGCTACAGTTAATCGATAGATTGCTTCATATACATTTCCTAGTGTTTCCGTATCTACTTCACCACCGACTACTTGTTTTACAATTTCCTCGAAAACGGCTTTATCATCGGCAGCGGTAACCACTTCTTCGCCATTCAGGACATTCTCTATGAACGTATAATCGGGTTTATTCGCTTTACCCGCGGCATATAGTACATGATTGACATCAGCTGAATTGTCTGTAAAGCAAGGGAATAAAAAGCCACCTATTGGTGAAGCAAGATTAATGATTGGATCGAGCATCGTATTCGATTTGAATTCACGCTCTTGAAAGTCAAATATAATGGAGCGCTTCGGCAAGTCTGTATGATTCATACTGCACAAGATAAACGGTGTGGTAAACACTTCATCTCGCATATCAATTTCAGATTCTTCACTGTTACGCTTGGTCTTCTTAAAGTAGTTACCACGAATAAACGTCACGACCAGATCTTTTTCATATTGGACATCTTTCACCATCTTTAGTGCTAGATGTTGCATCTCTTCTTTCCATTCTTCAGCTTCTTCCGCCTGCAATCCTTCATACAATAGTTTTTGTGCGTGATCTTCATGACTCTCTTCATCCTGACGTTCAAACTTCACTTCAAACAACTTCACACCTAGTTTACCGCCAAGCACCTTTTTAAAATTGGTCATGAACAGTTCCTGTTGCTCGCGGTCAAGCAAAGCAAATGCCTGACTTTCTTCATGGTAAATCTCACTACTTTCCTGCCTAATATAGACATGGTAAATGTCAGTGATCGTCAAAAGATCGGTATCTAATTTAAATCGTTTACGGATATCTGCAATATCATTTTTATTCATTTCGTGTTCCCACTTCCTAACTGATTTACATACACTTTTTCACTACGTTGGATGACGTCACTATACACGTGCATAAAAGATTAAAGTTTTCACACATAATTATCCAATATTCGGGTACACAATGGAGTGAGACTAAAAATCAGACAAGGGGTAGTGATTTCATGTCAGAAAAATTATTTACATCCACAGCAACAGCTAGTGGGGGGAGAGAAGGACATGTGGTATCCTCCGACAAAGTAGTAGAGTTTGATACAGCAATGCCTGGAACGAAAAGAGCAAAAGAATTAGAGAACTCTACTAACCCTGAGCAATTATTTGCTGCGGGTTACGCAGCTTGTTTCGACGGTGCGCTTCAACTTGTCGCAAGCAAAGAACGCGTTCAATTTTCATCGGAAGTCACTGCAAACGTTAGCCTGTGCAAAGACGAAACAGATGGCGGTTTCCATCTAGAAGTTGAATTACAAGTAACAGGTACAGACATTGAAAAGGCACAGCTTGAACAACTAGTAGAGAAAGCGCACCAAGTCTGTCCGTATTCCAAAGCCACTAGGGGCAATATTGAAGTGACACCAACAGTACTTTAATTCTATATTCTAAAAAACGCTATAGGCTGTGCTGAAAATCGTGAAGACACGACCTCAAGCACAGCCTTTTAATTCAGCAGAAGATACTTTCTATTTTTCCAAGCCTTCAATTAATTTCACAATCGTAGCAGATGTCTTCATAATCTGCTCTTCATTCGATATAGCTGCTTTACCGTCACCCTTCTGCATGCCATAATCACCAAAGCCTGCGTGATTCCCCCCTACTATCTCAATGAACCTCGCATCATTCGGCATACTAGACTTAGCCGCCTTAATCTTTTTCGCGTCCGCCACCTCATCATGACTGGCCCAAATTGACAGTACATCCACCGATGCTTCACTCAAATCCGTGTGACTTCCGGGATAAGAAGCTAGTAACACAAGCGCAGAAATCCTTTCATGGCGGAATGCATAATCCGATGCCGTCACACCGCCTAGGGAATGACCTCCTATTAACCATGTGTCTATTTCAGGGTGATTACGTATCACCTTATCTGCCCGGTCAGGTGAGAAGATCGCTATCTTGAGCGGCAAATGGGGAATGATTACCGTATAGCCTTGTTTAGCAATCTCCTTAGCCATGGGCGCGTATGCTTCAGCTTCTACTTTTGCTCCCTGATAAAAAATAAAACCTATGTTTTTCTTATTTAAGATAGGTTCAAACACTAGCTCTTTTCCATTCGTAACTAGTACATCTGTATCTGAGTGCAAATTTTCTTTAGCGTAAGATTGCGCTTTATAATAAGAGCTAGCGAATAGGAAGAAACCCACCGCAATCATTAACAGGAAAATAGCTAGCCCAATAAATAACTTAAATTTCCATGTCCTCTTTTGTTTCATACTTGATCCTCATTCCAGTTTATTTCTTCACGATATCGATGAAATGTTTTAACACTCTAGCCGTCAGCCCCCAGACTGTATAATTACCATATTCATAAAACCATTCTTCAAGCGAATGACTTCTGAATTTATACTGGTCTCCGTTCATAATCTTTTCAAATGGGAAATTATCCGGCGGAGCTATTTCAATCGATACCAAATGCATATACGGTTCATGTTCCATCAGCCATTTAAGCGGAATAGTAAATACCTCTTCCACTTCTTCTATATTATAACTTCGAATGATTTCTTGATAATCAATGACCGCAACGAACGGATAGACGACGAATGAAGGCGATGCAATATACGGGCTTAACTCTTCTATCATCTGTACCGTCTTCGGATCAATCCCGAGCTCTTCGTGCGTCTCCCGTAAAGCTGCTTCCATAGGCGATGCATCCGTTATATCAATTTTGCCACCGGGAAAACTGATGTCGCCCGGCTGTTTCCTCATCGTGAAAGCACGCACCTCAAATAGTACATGCCATTCCCCTTTCACTTCTACTAACGGAATAATAACAGCGGAACGGAACGCAGTCTCCTCCCCAATGAATAAAGATTTATTTTCATACAATTTATTTTGTAGTTGTTCCAAGTCCATGAAGTCCCCCACCTCATCGTTTTACTCTATCGTATCATTTCCAGACGAATCGTTAAAGAAATTAAAGGAGCTACCCTGTCAGAGCAACTCCTCATTTCATCCATATACATTAGCGCTTCACTAATTTCCCCTGCACTACATAGCGTTTATCTTTACTATTCACAGAGTTATTGCAAGTCGATAGCGTAACAATCCGATCATCCAGTCCTACTTCAACAGGCATATTAATCAGAGAACGTGATTCGATTTCCTCGAGAAACTCCGAGAATTGTTCATCCGTCTGAAAATCGGTTTCGATATAATAAAAGTCAATCGTCGTTTCGTATGCTGCAAACACTTCAATATCGTACCCTTCATACAATGTATCGACGAAAATAATGGGGTGTTTGTCTGCATAGTCTTGCTCCCCAAACTTCTTCAAGCTACCGAACATCGTATCATTTCTCATCGCATGGCCATAGAGGACCGTGTTGCGGCTCATATCCTTAATGTCATTCCTGTAATCCATGAAAACACTGCCTGCGCGACTATTTTCCCGGGTGAAGTTACGATTCAAATAAAAGTCGTTATCTTCAGCCTGCAAGATGGGGTTATGCAAATTGGTACCTTCTACTGAAATCCAGCCCACGATATCTGAATTTACTTCATGTAACTCTTCAAACTGTGGACGTATCGAATCCTCTTCCAAGAGTTCTTCTTTGGCGTCTCCTGTTACAGCAACCTGGGCCGTGTTTTCTAATGCCACTTCATACATCTGTTGCGTTTCCTTCAACGAACTGGCTGATTCCACGTAAGTATACAAATACTGCAAGAGTAAATAACCCGAGTAGAGAAAGATTGCCAGATAAATGAAAGGCATAAGTTTCGACAGGCGTTTCTTCATCCGCTTACCTCCTAAATACCAAGAGACATCATATAAAGACCTAATTCGTCATCTTCCTTAAAGACGGCGTTGACTCCATACACTTCTTTAATGACATCCTTTGTAATGATGTCACGTGGCCGTCCTTCTGCAATGATGCGACCATTCTTCATCATAATGATCTCATCACTGTACCGAATTGCCTGATTGATATCATGCAATACCATGACAATCGTCAATCCATAGTCTTCATTCAGTGATTTCACGAGCTCCAATAATTCAATTTGATAATAAATATCCAAATATGTTGTTGGCTCATCCAAGCAAAGTATTTCTGATTGCTGTGCCAACGCCATCGCAATCCATACACGCTGACGCTCTCCACCCGACAATGCTTCTAAGTCTTTATGGCGTTTGTAGGTCAGGTTCGTTACGGTTAATGCCCAATCTATAGCCTTGCAATCCTCTTCTTGGTTTCTCTGCAATAACGTTTTATGAGGCAACCGACCAAAGCCAATTAATTTTTCAATCGTCAAATCCTTTGGCACTTCATTCTGCTGATAAACAATCGCTAACTTCTTCGCAAACTCTTTCGGCTTAAACATCACTAAATCACGATTTTCCAGTGAAGCTGTTCCTGAAGTTGGCATAGTACTTCGAGAAAGTACACTTAGTAATGTCGATTTTCCACAACCATTTGGCCCAATGATCGTCGTAACTTTCCCTTTAGAAATGGACGTCGAGACATCATCCAAATGATTCGTTATATTATCATGCGATACAATAATGCGTTTTATTTCCACAATAGGTCACTCTTTTCGCAGTAAGAATATTAAGAAAGGTCCGCCGATGATCGCCATTAGCGTCGAAGCAGGTATTTCAAGCGGTGCCACGATCGTTCTACCGAGCGTGTCAGCTAACAAGATAATCAATGCCCCTAAAAGTGCAGTAAACGGTATGAGCACCTTATGGTCATAGCCAACTAATCTGCGGGCAATATGCGGTACAAGTAATCCAACGAATGATATCACACCCGCCACTACGACCGAAATGGCTGCTAGTAAAACAGCTACTGCCGCAATGATTAAACGGGCACGCGCGACATGGAAGCCAATACTCTTTGCTGTCTTATCCTGTAGTACTAATAAATTACACCAGCTATACAGGGCAAACGCTAGAATTAGTCCGATGGTTCCGTATGTTGCAATAGTGGAAACATCACTCCACGTACGCATCGTTAAATTCGAACCGATCACACTTGAGGCTGAGACGTTTAACGAACCGCCAAAGCTGATAAATGCTTCGGTAACACCCGTAAACATCGCATTAATTGCAATTCCTACAAGAATTAATTTCAACGGGCTAAGACCGGATTTCCACGATAGTGCAAAGACGAGAAAACAAGCGAACGCCCCACCCATGAATGCAAATAAAGGCGTCATGAAGAAAAGTGTCGGAAAGAGCGAAATAATGAATAACTGCACGAATGCCGCACCGGAAGATATCCCGATAATCCCTGCATCCGCAAGGGGGTTACGCATAACGGACTGCAGCAAGACACCCGAAACCGACAATGCCGCGCCTGCAAATATCGCCACAGTCATCCGTGGAAAACGCAAATCACGAATGGCTTCCATTTGACTGTTGCCTTGTTCAAAGAGCGCGCTAAAAAACTCGAAAAACCCCATTTTAATACTGCCTGTCGTAGCCGAATATACGATGGTTACAACAAGCAGCAGGGATACGATTACATAACTAGCAATTCTTTTTCTCATGATGGCCTTCCTTTTCAAACGAAATTCATCGAGTTATCGATAGAATATCTTCATTAGCTCACTTAATGCTTCAGGTACTTGTAATGAAGCCGTTGTGCCAAATAACTCTTCTTCCAAATCATAGACTTTGCCATTTTTCACTGCATCAAAATGCTTCCATACATCATTCGTTTGGAACTCTTCGTTGAACATTTCCACGACTTCGTCTGGCATACCATGTGATAAACGCAAGATAATATCTGGATTACTATTATGAAGATACTCTGTATTAGACGATAAGTATTCAGGATCTTGACCTTCCATTACATTCGTTCCACCTGCACGTTTCACGAGATCACCCGCGTAGGAGTTTTCCGTCGCGACTAAGTAACTGCCTGGAATTCCCAATAATATTAGTACACTCGGACCTTTGCGATTGGCCGCTACCACTTCCACGGCTTCAATCTTTTTCTGTAAGTCCCCTACTAATTTATCTGCTTGCGCTTTACGGTCATAGCGTTCTCCAAGACCTTGGATTTCTTGTATCAATGAATCAACACTTTGGAAGTTTAAAAACGTCGTCGGAATATTCAATTGTTCAAAGCCCGCTTCTAGGTCATACTCCAATGTAGAAACGGATAAAAAATCTGTTGGATTCATTGATTTCACAATTTCCATATCGGGTGTCATCGCATTACCGATGGTTGGAAGCCCATCAAACCGACTCGCCATATTTTTTTCCGTTTCAGGAACAGCGATGGCATCTATATCTAACTTATCTAGAATATCTGCGATGACTACAGTACCCGCAATAATACGTTGATCACTTGTATCAGCTTTTTCACTTTTCTCGACTTTATCTGTCGAAGCAGCTTTCTCTTCTTTATCATTTCCGCAGCCTGCGATAATAGTCACTGTCATGACTGCTAACATCAGCCATGCATATCTCCACTTTTTTTGCACGATGTAATCCTCCACTCGTTATTCATTACTCGTAACGTTATTTTTCTTTGTCAGTCGACGTATTAATAAGACGCCCGACAGAATACATAATGTGAACAATACACCGATCTTCATTGTATCAAAGGGAATCGTTTGTTCATCCTGTACATGAATGGCCAGCTCTTCCGGTTCATTTGCTACCTGTGCAACGACCTTGGCTGGTTCTTCCTCCACATCGTCCCCCGTGCGATCAAATTCCAATTGCGCTTCCGGAAGAAGAGGTGGTAACTCGTCTTGCTTTTGTTCTTTTTCTTCGGACGGCTTCTCTATCTTCTTTTCTTTTTCGGTCATGGTTTGTTTAGGTGGAGTAGTGGTTTCTCTAGGTTGCTCAGTTCGTTTAGTTAATGAAGAAACTGCTTTGTTGTTTGAAGGTACCTTGCTCAAAAACTTCGCTGTTTGTTGTGGATCGATAGCAATTTGTAAAAACGCTTCCCCTACATGCAAGTTCTCAGAGTCCTCGACTTTCATCCAGACACGAGTCCACTTGTGGAAATCTTCAATTTCAAACTGCACAATACGCGTCTTGTTTTGCGATACCACTTTTGGTTCCACTAAATCGCCATGTTGCTCTACTGTGAAGCCTTTGACCTTACTCGGTTGAAGAATCTCTAACTGTGCATAGTATCGATTGTCACGTGTTACAATGCGCAGTACTGGATTGACGTATTCATTCATTGCCGAAGGTTTACCGTCTGAAAGCAATCGGTAGTGTACCGTATCATCACCTGACTGAATGGACTTAGCTGGTTGATTTTGGTCAATCTTCGGTAATGACTGCCCCCGGATCAATACTTCATATGAAAAGGATTGCTGTGTATTTTCCTTTCCTAAACGATATGTACCTGTGAGTTCAATCTTTTGATGCATATCCTGTATATCAAACTGAACTAAGTTTTCTGCCCGATCCAGTCGCGTGCTCGTTTTGTTTCCTTGCTGCATGGCAGTGATTTGTGTAAGGATATGATCTTTCTTTGCCGAAATGGATAATGTATAGCGATCTTCCTTAACAGTTAACGTGGCCTGCTTAGTAAATAAAAAGTTTGCACCCTCGGCTTCATCTGATAGAAAACTTAGTTCAACATGATATATATCATTTGCGTGTACAGAATGAAAAGGAAGCCACGCGGAGATGAGTAGCAAAAGTAGGGGCAACAAAACCATTTTTTTCATTTCAGACGTACACTCCTTTACACCTTACGTAAAACGACAGGAACTTCCCTCCGCTTTTGAAAAAGCGAAAGGAAGTATCTGTGTTGATTCTTATTTTTCCATGAAGTTTAATGAACCGTTTAGGATTTTAGCCATTTGTGTGCGTTGTAATGAATCGCCAGAGTTGATCAAAACTTTACCATTCGGTTGTTTTGCGCCTGTCATGATTTTTTCTGCATACAACAATGCAAATGCTTGCTTCGCTTCAGGATCTGTAATGGCTTTTCCATCCGCGTAGAATGGAAGTGTTGTATCACCTTTTTTGATTTCCTTACCTTCAGCAAATTGAATTGCACGGTATAGCATCAATGCCCCTTGCTGACGAGTCAGTGTGTTGTTCGGGTTGAACTTTGCATTCGATTGAACAATACCTGCTTTCGCGAGAGCATTAATTGCGTTGATACGCTCTTTGTCTGTGATTTTGCCTAAATCCTGGAACCCAGCGGATGGAGCCTCTTCTAATTTCAACGCACGTGCAACCATCAATGCGAACTGTGAACGTGTGATGTTGTTACGTGGATTGAACTTGTCCGCACTTTTTACAATACCTTTGTCAAGAAGTGCAAGAATCGCTTCTTTGTTGCCGTCTTTATCAATGTCCTTAAATGGGTTCACAGTTGGTTTAGCACCGTCAAGAGCAATTTGTACTTTGTGGTTAGAATCATATTTAATAGGACCTTCATTGACAATAACGTGAATTTCAGCATTCACTAACTTTGTTAAATCCGCTACGTTGAATGTATATGTGCGTACGCCTGTTGATTTATCATCTGTTGCTACAGGCACGTCCTTACCGGCAATTTTGAATCCTTGAATATAACCGCCTTTAGGGAACGTTACGGTTACTTCATTACCGTTCGTTACTTTCTTTACAGATGCAACTGGCAACATGTAATCATTCATGATGGATTCTTCATTCGTTCCATCTTTATATACTTTTACGTTCACGTTGCTTATTGTTTCCTTGTCCGCTTTAGCGACTGTTGCACTCATATCGAATTCATACCATGTGTCCATGTTGAAAGAAGGTGCCACTACATGAAGTTTGGCAGGGTATACTTTATCTGCTACAACCGGCACGGTATATGTTGTTGTACCATCAGCATTTTTCACTGCCGTTGCATCCACATATTCTTCCCCTTGCTTTGTTTGGAAGTTAGCAATCATAGAAGCTGATCTAGCCGCAACCGTTACCTTCGCATAAGACACTCCGTCTTTTTCCACCAATGTTCCTTGTGGCAGGAGATGACCACTAATTGCAGGTTCAGGTGTCGTGGTTCCAGATTTATATATATTTAAATCAATCACTTGATCCACTGCTGCCGCTTGTTTCAAAGCCGACGTTGCTTGATCGCTTGTGCTGATCGGGTTAGCGGATGCCGCTGTTGGAATAGCGATGGAAGCTGCAAGTAATGAAGCAAGTACTACTTTCGTTGCGCGAGATGATGTTTTTTTCTTCATAATTATTGTTCCCCCTGTTTTCTTTGGAATCTAGTTTTATACAATAAAAATGCTGAACCTGCTAATACAATAATTAATAGGTACGGCGTTGAATCACTGGTTTGTGGATTCTTAACTGGTACTTGGGTAGTTGGTTTTTTTGTCACTGTACTGGTACTAGTGTTGGTATTTATGTTCGTGTTAGGTGGTGGGGTGGTAGTAGTTGCAGGTTGTTTTACTGCCGGTGGTGTCACGGCGCTTTTGTCCTCAAACACTAAATCAACTGTATACTCGTGGTGGTAATTAATATGTTCTACATCCACTTTCATCGGGATCTTCACTGGTTTTGATATATCACTTACGCTAAACTCTACAACACGCGTATCAGCCTTAAGATCTTCATTGACTACTTCCGCTCCGCCTGCTGGCTCGAACTTCGTAATCCATGAACTGTTTTTAAGCGTTAGCTGTACAATAGCAGACCCATTCGTTACAGTGACGAGTGCCGGTTTTTGGAAGTAATCATTCGCAATAGATGCGTTAGTGCTGTCTGGCTGATTCACTTGATAATTTAATTGCTGGGTACCGTCTGCTATTTTAGCAGATGCTTGCGGCAGACCTACCGTCAACACGAAAAAACTTACAACTAAAAAGTATAAAAATGCTTTTCTCACTTTGACATCATCCCCTTTCATTGTCCATTTTCACGCTACATAAATTCACCGATCAACTTCCATTCACTGGGTATATTTCCACTTTTAAATTATCTCATAAATTACCCCATACATAAATCATTGCAACTTTATCGTCTAGTGACTTATGACGAATATGTGACATTTACAACGACAAATGAGAATGGTTATCATTTAATATAGCCCGTTTTGCCAGTAATGTCAATTGCTATCTGGAAAATTATTTCAATTTGACTCGTTAAATTCTCCACTAGTCACTAAATCCAAAACTTCGCATAGGCTAGAACGATACGATTTATGGATGAGAGGGGTACTGCGATGAATATTCAGTCTTTCAGTGGTGTCGTAATGGTTATAAATGAATTTTATACGGGGCAAAATAATGACGCTGGTTGCTACATGTTGATGACAGTCGATAATGGTAGAGGAAATGTTGTAAACTTTGTAGTAGGGCCGACAACTTATTTCGTCAATCATGTGAAAATTCATGTAGGTGATCGCGTTACAGGATTTTATGACGCCGACGCTGCCACACCTATGATCTATCCTCCACAATTTGGAGCGGTGGTTATGGCCAAAGATTCTAAACGTGAAAACGTCAAAGTCGACTACTTCAATCGTCGCCTGCAAAGTAGTGATGGAACGCTTCAGCTTAATCTGTCTCCGCAAACTGAAATACTTTCGACAAATGGCCAGTATTTCACAGGTAATATAGCAGAGCGAAATTTGATCGTTATATATGGTGCAACTACAAAGAGTATCCCTCCTCAAACAACACCACATAAAATCATTGTGATTTGTTCATGAATAGTTTACTTAGATAAAGTAGAGACACGCATCAATGAGCGTGTCTCTGTTTTATATGCGAAAGAATCGTTGTGTCGTCTTATAGATTTCTCTATATGCCTCATCAACCGTTACACCTTTAATTTTAGCGATACTGTGAATACTCTCATGCATCATAGAAGGATGTGTTAATTTATCTTTAAAAGAATATTCAAAAGGCCACGGTCCATCAGTTTCTACCATTAGCTGAGTGAACGGAACTTGTTTGACTAGATGTTGAATCTTTTCCCGATACGTAACTTCTGGTGTCACAGAAATCATATAACCGTTCGAGATAATTTGCTCCAATATAATGTCGTCGCCTTTAAACCAGTGAAATTGCGCTTTCGATATTGAATAACGTTCCAACATCTCACAAACAATAGCTGCATCTTCATAAACGGCATGTAAGGCAATTGGCAAGTTATATTCGGCTGCCTTCCGAACAAAACATTCCAACACATACTTATATAGTGTTAGGTCTAAATCAGACTGCTGTTGTCGCAAGTAATAAGGTAACCCCACCTCTCCAATTGCAGTGAGGTAATTTGCATGTTCATCGATCAATTGTAGAATAGCCAAAAGTTCCATTTCACTTGGTAACGCTTGTTCCGGGTGATAACCTATTGCTGGTTTGATGCGTCTATCCATTTTCGAAAGTTCAATTTGCTTAACGGAAGATGCGAAGTCATTTGAAACCGCCACTATTGCGGTTATATCATTCACATCTAACTCGCCCAAAATTTGAAGTCGTTCTTCTTCTTCATACATATCTAAATGAATATGCGCATCGATTACGCGTCTGCTCAAAAAATACCCCCCTCTTTCATGAATACGCTATGTTTCACGTGAAACGTTTCCGCGTGAATGAACCTAAACTATTATCTGAGCGTCATACTAATTTCCATTATGAAAAAGTAGGCGGTGACGTATGAATATGCATGCATTACGTATGAAAACAATGAATACAACACGACAACTCTTTATTTTCGGATGGCAACAAGCTTTAGCTTGCACTTTTCCTGTTATAATCTTCAGTTCACTCGCGCTTACGCAAATCATATATCTCCCTTTCTTGCCACGATACGACTGGCTACTCATCATTTTTATCGGAACTCAGTGGTGGATGGTACGATCAGGACTCGAAACACGTGATGAACTTAAAGTAATTACGTTATTTCATATAGTTGGCCTTACTTTGGAAATATTTAAAGTACATATGGGTTCTTGGTCTTATCCTGAAGAAGGCTATTTCAAAATTCTAGGCGTCCCTTTGTACAGCGGTTTCATGTATGCGAGTGTAGCAAGCTACTTGTGTCAGGCTTGGAGAAGATTGCACGTAAACCTGATTGAATGGCCACCGCTCTGGGCAGTTATTCCGCTTGCCATGGCGATATATGGAAACTTTTTCACTCATCATTATTGGTTTGATATAAGATGGTGGTTATCCGCATTAGTACTAGTTGTTTTTTGGCGTGCATCGGTTAGTTTTCGGGTAAGCGAGACACACTACGTTATGCCATTAACTCTTTCATTCGTATTGATTGGCTTTTTCGTTTGGGTAGCTGAAAATATTGCTACTTTCTTTGGTGCTTGGACCTATCCCAATCAAAGCGAGACATGGCATCTCGTTGGCATCGGCAAATTAAGTTCTTGGTTACTACTAGTCATCGTCAGTTTCCTCATCGTAGCGGTCTTAAAACATATTAAAAAGGAATAGTTAAGTATAAGGTAACGGGTAATAATTTACTATACAGTTTATCCTTGGAAAATTCCATTGCATGGGAAATAAATGAACTTGCTATATTAAAAACGCAGCAAGCTCAATAGCCTACTGCGTTTTTATGATGATTAGTGTGTAACTGGTTCAGGGTAATCGAAGCCTTTTGTATCTACTTCCACTGTCTTCATCTTCTGCTCTTTGATGGGCTTATCCATAGCGTCTGTTTCATTAGCTACGATAGCATCCACTATCTCCATGCCTTCCCTCACTTTACCGAAAGCCGCATACTCGCCGTCAAGTGAAGAGTTGTCGTCTGTCATGATGAAGAATTGTGACCCTGCGGAGTTCGGATCTTGCGTACGTGCAGTCGAAATCACACCGCGCTCATGTTTCATAGTATTTTCAAAACCATTCGAAGAGAATTCTCCATCAATTGCATATCCCGGTCCGCCTGACCCGTCACCGGATGAATCTCCACCTTGAATCATAAAGCCCGGAATCACACGGTGGAAAATCAAGCCATCGTAATAGCCATCTTCAATTAAAGAAATGAAATTCGCTACCGTATTTGGTGCAACAGTCGGCTCTAGTTCCACTACAATCTGCTCATCATTTTCCATCGTGATCGTCACGACAGGGTTCTCTTTTACATCTTTCGAGTAGTCAACCGCTTCTCCTTTAGGTTGTTCTGTGGTTTCTTCTTTCGGTGTCTCCACTGTTTTTTCTTCAGTTGCTCCCCCACACCCAACTAAAAGAACGGTCAACGCCATCAAACTCATTATGAAATACCATGCTTTATTACGCTTAAACATATCCGTCTAACACTCCCTATTATTTTATATCTTCTACGACCTACTCCCAGTTATGTTTTTACTCATCACGGTAACGTAATGCTAATCCCTTTAGGAAGTTTCGAGCGTATCGATCACCACACGGTTTATAGTTTCGATGACCTTCTTTACGAAGAACAGCACTTAATTCGTTTTTAGATATCGTAACACCTGCATTTTCTAAAATCTCCAGCATATCTTCACTTGTAAGAGATAATGCTATTTTCACTTTCTTCAGCAAAATATTATTGACATTACGATGGCCTTCTTCTGACATAAGAAATGGTTGTGGAGCATTACCGGTATTTTCCGGTACTCCTCTTTTTGAGCTGATTAAGCCATTTAGAAATGACTCCAATGTTATGTTGTCGATTTCCTTTGCATATTCATTCATCTGCATTTCATCCGCACTATCTTCATTCGTTTTTGTCAGCATCTCTTTTACTTCCGCTCTGTTTGTCTTCAGTCCGCCTAACGCAAACATTTCTACAACTGTGGAATCTTTTAGATCCAACGCGTAGCGTAACCTGCTTAAAATATCATTATTATTCATGTAATCACCTGTACCCTCTCTACTATATTGCTGTAATTCTTAGTATAGCTTGATTCGTTACAATTTGTCTTCATTCAGTCAACTAACGTTGAATCTGCCTCTTGTTCAATTGTTTGCATAAACTGATCACCAAAATTACAAATCGAGGTAACGACTGGTTCCAATAATAAACCCACTTCACTTAATTTGTACTCCACTTTTGGCGGCACGACGGGATAGACATAGCGCGTAATGATTTTATCCTCTTCTAATTCTCGTAACTGTCTGATCAACATACGTTGATTGGCATCCGGAAGTTTTTTCTGTATTTCGCTCAACCTTAACGGTGTTTCGTGCAGTAAGCACCAGATGATCGCAATTTTCCAACGACCTCCTATGACAGACAAAGCCAAATCCTTGCTTGTAAAGTACTGCTTATCTTTATACTGAATGACCATATTGCTTCACTTCTTTCTATACCATTCATGTTCATAGTGACAAAAGAGTCAGTATTGCATGGTGAATTATAATATGTAATGATAGAAAAGTAAACACAATACAGTAAAAGAAAGAAGGGCTTCATTTGAAAAGTAGAGCAGCTGTAGCATTCAAACCTGGAGAACCACTTAAAATTGTAGAAATCGATGTAGAAGAACCAAAAGCTCATGAGGTATTAGTCAAAATTCTTTACACTTCTGTCTGTCACACAGACGCATATACATTATCAGGCGATGACGCAGAAGGAGTATTTCCTGCCGTTTTAGGTCATGAAGGCGCTGGTGTCGTTGTTTCAGTAGGTGAAGGAGTCACTTCCGTTAAACCTGGCGATCACGTTATTCCACTTTATACACCTGAATGTGGGAAATGTAAATTCTGTTTATCCGGTAAAACTAACCTATGTGGGGCAATTCGCGAAACACAAGGTAAAGGATTAATGCCTGACGGTACGACTCGCTTCTCTTATAATGGCGAACCGATTTATCACTACATGGGCACGAGCACTTTCAGTGAGTATACTGTCGTGTCTGAGATCTCTCTAGTTAAAGTGGAAGATCATAACGTACCACTTGATAAAGTTTGTCTATTCGGGTGTGGCGTCACTACTGGTATCGGAGCTGTTCATAATACAGCGAAGGTAGAAGAAGGTGCGGTTACGGCAGTCTTCGGTCTTGGAGCTATTGGTTTGGCTGTTATTCAAGGATTGAAGCAAGCAAAAGCAAGCCGCATCATTGCAATTGACTTGAATGAAGATAAATTTGAATTGGCGAAGAAGATGGGTGCAACAGACTTCGTTAATCCTTCGTCATTTGATAAACCAATCCAGGAAGTCATTGTAGACATGACAGATGGCGGTGTTGATTACAGCTTCGAGTGTATTGGTAATGTCGAAGTGATGAAAGCTGCTCTTGAATGCTGCCATAAAGGTTGGGGTGAGAGCATCATCATTGGTGTCGCAGGTGCTGGTAAAGAAATTCATACCCGTCCATTCCAACTAGTTACGGGTCGCGTATGGCGCGGTTCCGCATTTGGCGGAGTAAAAGGTAGAACGGAATTGCCGGGAATGATTGATGACTACATGGATGGTGAAATTGATTTGGATTCGTTCATTACACACCAATTAAACTTCACGGATATTAATGAAGCCTTTGATTTACTGCATAAAGGTGAATCAATTCGATCAATACTAACATATGGAGAGTGAGATCATGAGTCTAGAACGCGTTGAGCAAAGACGCTCTTTTGGTGGGGAACAAAACAAATACAACCATTATTCAGAAGTCCTCAAGTGCGATATGACATTTAGTATCTTCTTACCGTCAAATAAAGAACAAAAAGAAATACCACTTATTTGGTTTTTGTCGGGATTAACATGTACGGATGATAACTTCAGTCAAAAAAGTGGTTTCCAAAGCTTGGCTGAAAAACATCAAGTAGCTGTTATCATTCCGGATACATCTCCACGCGGAGAAGATATAGCGGACGACCAGGCATTTGACCTTGGACAAGGTGCGAGCTTTTATCTAAACGCAACAGAAGAGCCATGGGCTAAACATTACCAAATGTATTCCTATATAACAGAGGAGCTACGTGAAATTGCCGCTACTCTAGTGCCTAATTTCTCTGGTAACGAAAGTATCATGGGTCACTCAATGGGTGGTTATGGTGCATTGATGATTGGAATGAAGAATACAAATCGTTTCAAAGCAATTTCTGCATTTTCTCCTATTTCAAGTCCGAGCGAGGTTCCTTGGGGAATTAAGGCGTTTACGACTTACCTAGGGGAAGATAAGGCGACGTGGAGAGAATGGGACACTGCTGAGCTAGTGAAGGAAGCAGGTATTCCACCCATCCTTATTACGCAAGGAACTGCAGATGGATTTTATCCTGAGCAATTGAATGAAAAACCGTTCCTTGAAAATACAAAGCAGTATGACCAAGCAGTAGAATATAACAAAGTAGACGGATATGACCATAGCTACTTCTTCATCTCTTCCTTCTTGGAAGAACACTTTGATTTTCACATGAAGAACTTAGGGTAACATGAATACATTTTGATAGTTGAAGTAGCTACTGCTTCCAAAGGGTGACGCCTTCGGGAGGGTGTGTCTTGCAGTCTAGATTAAAGGTGTCTTACGCTCACCCATTAACAGTCCAAAACATTCACATTGCCACGCAGTGTGGATGTTTTTGTTTTTAAGGGTATATGAACTAAGATAGAAGAACGAAGTGAAAAATATATTACATAGGAGGGATATTTACGATGGATCTAAAGAAATTGTTAGCCAATGAACGTGTGAAGCCGTATGTTCTGAAAGCTCGGTATGGTATTGAAAAAGAAGGACAACGCGTGGATCTCGATGGGCACTTGGCAACAACCGACCACCCCGCAAATATCGGAATGGGTGATGAGCATCCGTATATTCAACGCGACTTCTCAGAAACTCAAATGGAATTGATCACGCCTGTCCTGAACACACTGGACGAACTATTTGATTACCTATCAGGCATTCATGACGTTGCCTATCGTTCGATGGGCAAGAATGAAATGCTCTGGCCGTTAAGTATGCCCCCTGCTCTTCCTAAAAAAGAGGAAGATATCATGATTGCGAAGCTGAACAGTTTTGAAAATGTTCTGTATCGTCGTTCACTCGCCAATTCATACGGCCGTCGCAAGCAAATGATTTGTGGAATTCATTTCAACTTTGAATTCAGAGACGAACTGCTCCGCATGTTATTTGAACTACAATCGGATATCGATAATTATCAGCAATTCAAAACTGATATTTATTTGAAATTGACTAGAAACTATTTGTACTATCGCTGGCTCGTCACGTATTTCTACGGTGCGTCCCCTACAAGTGAAGAAAACTTCTACGGATGCGACGATAAACCAGACGAACCGGTTAGAAGTATTCGTAGTAGCCGATTCGGCTATACGAATCATGACGATGTAAATGTGTCGTTCAGCACGATTCAAAAATATATTTCGGATTTATCTTCCGTAGTTAATCGAGGTTTGCTAGTAGAAGAAAAAGAGTTCTACACGGCTATGCGTTTACGTGGGAGTGATCGAGTGGCAGAATTCGAGCATACCGGTGTGCGTTATGTGGAGTTACGGAATATCGACTTGAACCCATTTGAAACAAATGGCATTAGCTATGAGCAAGCGGAATTCCTACATATATTCCTGCTATATCTACTACAAAAAGAAGAAAATCCCGAGAGCGATGAATGGGGTAATGTAGGTGATGCGCGCAATGATGTTGTCGCACTTGAACACCCATTATCACATACACAGTTTGAAGCCGAAGCATATGAACTTGTTGACGAAATGGAGCAGTTGTCAAAAGATCTGGACTTCCCCGTTTCTGAATCATTATTTGCGAACCTGAGAGAGATGCTTGCTGATCCTTCTAAAACCTTGGCGGGAAGACTTTACTCAGAGAGTCAAAAGACGAGTCAAAGTCAAGTGGCAACAGAAATTGCGAGAAAAACCTATAGTCAGCTATGGGAAAAGCCATACGAACTGACAGGCTTTACGGATATGGAGCTATCCACGCAGATCATGATGTATGATGCGATACAGAAAGGCATCAAGGTAGAGGTTCTGGACCGCCATGATCAATTCTTAAAGCTAAAACTGCGAGATCATATTGAATACGTGAAAAACGGTAATATGACGAGCAAAGATACGTATGTCTCTACGTTGATTATGGAAAATAAAACAGTGACGAAGAAAATTCTTCATCAAGCGGGCTATCATGTCCCGGGTGGCGATGAGTTCAGTAATAAGGAAGAGGCTTTGCATGCCTATAAGATGTTTGCCAAGACGCCATTTGTCGTGAAGCCGAAAACTACTAATTACGGACTTGGAATTTCCATCTTTAAAGACGGTGCCAGTTATGAGGACTATGAGAAAGCGATCACTCTCGCATTCGATGAAGACTCGTCAGTTTTAATAGAAGAGTTCCTTGCTGGCACAGAGTACCGTTTCTTTGTGCTACACGATAAAGTACTCGCCGTCATGCTGCGCGTGCCTGCAAACGTCACGGGTGACGGTACACACACAATTCAGGAACTCGTTGAAGAGAAGAACCGTGATCTACTAAGGGGTACAGACCACCGTACACCACTAGAGCTTATTCAACTGGGCGAACTAGAAGTTCTTATGCTGAAAGGTCAAGGTTATCAAATTGATTCCATTCCCGAAGACAGCGAGATCGTCTACTTGCGTGAGAACTCCAACGTCAGTACTGGTGGAGACTCGATTGATGTAACCGATCAAGTTTCCGAAGATTATAAGAAGATTGCAGTAGATGCAGTAGCCGCACTTGGAGCAAAAATTAGCGGCATCGATTTGATTATTGAAGACCTCGATGTTCCAGCAGCGAATCCAGGCGCGTATGGCATCATTGAAGCGAACTTTAACCCTTCGATGTATATGCATATTTACCCTTATAAAGGCAAATCACGTCGAGTAACGACGGATATTTTACATTACTTATTCCCGGAACTGTAATAAAATATTTTTGACTTGTCGAATGAAAATGTTCGCATAGTAACTACGTATGAATAATAAAAACCTTAGTTGAACCACTAAAATGGGCCTATCCAGATAAACTGGATAGGCCCATTCATGTTTTATCAAGTGAATAAATAGATTAAAGTAGATTCGTAGCAATGAAACTGGCTGTTTTTACATATACACGTCGTTTTAATTTCAATTGATTTACACTCACTTCAGCCATGTCTTCTGATTGAATCAATTTGGAATCATCGTTTTCTTTAATGAAGTTTAAATCTAGTGCCAAATCCGTTGCGACAGTACTTGGCGTTTAAGCCGAAACACGAATATTATTTCGTCGTACCTCTTGTGCTATTGATTCTGTGAAGCCAATTAACGCAAATTTGGATGCACTGTATGCACTTGAAGTAGATGCTCCATTTAAACCACTTGTCGATGAAATATTAATGATGTCGCCTGCATTTTTTTCAATTAATTGCGGTAATATAGCAAGTGTAACATAATACGTGTCCATTAAATTTACATCTACTATGTTCTTCCATTTCTCTGAGTCCATCTCCAAGACAGTACCAAATGTTGCAATGCCCGCATTATTTATTAGAATATCGGCCGTTCCTAAATCAGTAGTTAATGATACAATAGCTTCTTCAACTTGCTCTTTAGATGAAACATCGGCTGTTGCATAAGCGACTTTCACACCATGACTTTCAATTTCTGCAGCCACTTCATTTAAAACAGACTCCGTTCTTGCAAGCAATCCAATATGGACTCCCTCTTTTGCTAAGTGAAGTGTCGCCACTTTCCCTTTTAGTATAACTGCTGAAAAGATCCTTGGCATGAACGGAAGCTTGTATAGCTACTTTGTAAAGTTAACTACTGTTCTATTCATCGTTCCTTTAGTCATTTTTAATAAACACAGTTTATTATCTTTAAACCATATTTACTTATGATAAGGCTCTCCCTTAATAATCCGAAACCCACGGTAAATCTGCTCCACCAACACCAACTTCATGAGCTGATGCGGAAACGTCATCTTGGAAAAGGATAACTTCTCATTCGAACGCTGCAATACACTACTATGTAAACCAAGAGATCCGCCAATCACAAAGACAATCTTGCTTTTACCGTATGTCATCAACGAATCAATACTAGCTGCGAATTCCTCAGAAGTTTTCATTTTCCCGTCGATTGCTAGTGCAATGACATGCGCGTCTGGTGCAATTTTCGCTAGAATTCGATCAGCTTCTTTCTTTTTCACGATTTCCATGTCGGCTTCGCTTAGTGTTTCAGGTGCTTTTTCGTCCGCCACTTCGATTAATTGCATTTTTGCATAGCTATTCAGACGTTTAATATACTCTTCTATTCCTTGTTTCAAATACTTCTCTTTTAACTTACCCACGGTCACAATTGATATATTCACAGTTTATCCACTCGCTCTCCAAATGTTATACACAATACTTATGCACATATCCACAGCCCTATCTACATATTGTGTCCGATTATTTGTTCCGTACTACATGTAAATCTTACTGATTATTGTATCACATCAATGTGGATAACTTTTCATTCTTTTTTCATTTTGAATAGATTGATCTTTTTACCATAAAAAATGAAAATACCTCAACCTATTGACCTGTAAGGGATTAACGCTTGTCGCTTTGATTTAATTTATTATTTTCCGAACACTTTCTTTTACACAATGTTGTACACAATGTTGTACACATTATTTAGACTTTATCCACAATTGGATAACTTCATAAAAAAATCAGGCATCGTAGCGTAGTTTCGCTAGATACCTGATGTGGACGGGAAGTTGTTCACTTTGTGGACAATGTACAATCTCTTAGAATGTATTTCCGTCTTTCAACACCATTTCCAAATCCAGTTTCTTTCCATCACGATAGACTGTAATTTTCAATGGATCGCCAATTTCTTTTTTATTATACAAATACTTACGTAGACTGACCATATCTGTCACTATCTCATCATCCAACTGAACAATTGTATCATACTTCTTCACACCTGCTTCTACTGCGGATGAATTCGGTATGACATCTGTTACAACAACGCCATCCGTTACTTCTTTAGGCAAGTTCAACGTCTGTTGCTGTTGCTGAATGGGAATTTGTCGAAGATCAAGTAACGATACACCCATTGTCGGACGGTTTACTTGCCCCGTTTCTTCCAAGTGCTCAATAATTGGTAATGCAATATTGATTGGAATAGCTAGTCCAATCCCCTCTACTGTTGCTTCAGAAATCTTCATAGAGTTGATTCCGATCAATTGACCCGCCATGTTGATTAGAGCACCACCGGAGTTCCCGGGGTTGATGGCTGCATCTGTCTGCAAGACGTCTGCCTGCCAATCGATGTGTCCATCTTTGTTTAAATCCATTGGAATGGAGCGGTCTTTACCTGAAATTACACCCACTGTAACTGATCCTGCAAAGCCAAGTCCCAATGGGTTACCGATAGCAATGACTGTTTCTCCACGTTTTAATGCGTCTGAATCTCCGAATTCTACCACTGTATCGACGTGTTCCGCATCAATTTCTACTACAGCCAAGTCTGTCCATAGATCACTGCCGATTAATTTTCCTTCAACCTTAGTACCATCATCGAAACTGACTTCGAGTTGTTCGGAATTCTCTACGACATGGTGGTTGGTAACAATATATGCTTTGTCGCCCTCTTTTTTATACAAGACACCAGAACCCGAACCGGCTTCTTGAGTAGACGTTGTAGAAGACCAAAAATCCTGGACCGTCTGGATATTCGTAATACCGACGACAGCGTTTGCGACATCATCTACGACGTCTGTCACTTCCGATGAGATATCGATCGATACTTGTGCGTGCTCGGATGCAGTTTTACTCTCTTTTTTTTCAATCCTTGTTGTATCTTCATGACTCGATCCTCCCGCATACATCATAGTTAAAAATACAATTAACCCACCCAATAATGCACCAAGTAAACCTGGCCAAAAACTACCTCGGCGTTTTGGGTTGCGTTTTGGCTCCACCGGCGGAAACGGTTGTTGCCGTTCGATCTCTTCTCTTCTTTCATCATCCATTCACATTTCCTCCTTGTCAGAAAGTATTCCTACATGTACTGTACCCCATTAACTCTTTGAAAATGCAAAAAGCCTCACTAATTTAGCAAGGCTTTTCGCATTTACTTCAGACTAGCACAAGCTCTGTAGATTCTGATGCATCCGTGTCATGCAAGTGGACAAATTCCCCTGCACGAATACCGCAGTCTTCAAGGGTCTGTGCTACGCTCATGCGCGCCAAGTCTTTCATATTATTATCTAAGCTAAGATGGGCTAAATAAATATGCGCTTCTTTTTGAGCTACTACTTCACTCATTGCAACAGCTGCATCCTCATTCGATACGTGGCCCACGTCACTTAGTATACGACGTTTAATGGACCACGGATAACGGCCCATCTGTAGCATGCTGACGTCATGATTGCTTTCAAATACAAAGCTGTCAGCTCCTTGGATATGACCTTTCATACGATCACTAACATAGCCTGTGTCAGTAATAATCGCAAGTTTACGATTACCTTCATTGAACGTATAGAACATTGGGTCCGCTGCGTCATGGGATACCGCAAATGACTGGATATCCAGTGAGCCAAATGTTTTCACCGTTTCCATGTCGAAGTGAAAACGCTGATCAACGGGAATCTCCCCTACAAGTCCGTCCATCGCCTGCCACGTTTTGGCATTGGCATAGATTGGCGTTTTATACTTCCGGGCAAGTACGCCGATTCCTTTAATATGATCACTGTGTTCATGTGTGACGAAAATGCCGTCAATTTGTTTCATCGAGCGATTGATCGATCTGAGCAAACCTTCAATTTTCTTACCGCTCATGCCGGCATCTACTAGAAAAGCATGCTCATCTGTCTCTATATATATCGAGTTGCCTGTACTGCCACTCGCCAAAATGCTAAATCGCATGTGGAAAACTCCTATTCTGTCGATTCTTCTACTATATCCGATTGGAACTCGATGACCTTTCCTTCAATCGCATTGATGAAGTAATTTTCTATCGTCCCATCTTTCAATTTTACCTGAACATTCCACGTCGGTGCAAATACTTGAGTTTCCGTTAGTTGAACAAGTGTTGAATAACCTGACTTGACTTGCATAACAGTGGAATCGGGTTTTAAATAGCCACGTGTAACAAGCGAAGAGACCGCATCGTCTTGCGATAGTAAATCCTTTTTATGATTAAAACTTAAGAATTCGTCGAGCATACTTTGTTCGTAATGCGTCACTTCGCCATCTTTACCCCAGTGCATGATGAGCATGGCATTCGGACTGTAGAAGATAGTTTCGTTCTTTACCCGTTGGAAAAATACAGCGCTCTGCTCCTCTTCGTCTACATCCCATAGCACGTAATCTTCGCCGTGGAGCACATACTTCCTTAAGAACTCGTCAAAGTAATATTCGCCTTTTCCTTCGGTTACTTTTACTGCTTTTTTCATATGGGACAGTAATCGTGATTTTTCAATCAAGACAAATGATTGGTTACTTAACCCTTTTAACTTTTCATTGGAAAAGGTGGCAATATGAGCTGATAAATACGAAACATCTTTTTTAGTGAAAGGAATGGGTTCATACGTAATATTCTCTAGCGCCAATGTTTCTTCAATCGATGTTTTCCCGAGACTCTGCATACTTCCGACACTCATTTGTCTGTCTAAATAGAGCCAATACAAGAAGACATTTAGAATGGAAAAGACGATAATAAAGATGGTTTTGGTTCTATTCCAATCCAATTACGCCACCTCCTTGCAATTCTTCTGGAGCGTGGCGAAACCAGTTATCCTTGATAAGGTAATACCAGCAAGGTTGTAAAATAATTAATTTGCGTTCTATATCATGGATCATATAATAACCGGGAGTGATTTCCTCAATCAAATCAAAGTTTAGCTCTTCCGATTCACGTAAAGACTCCGCCACTTCCACTCCTGAAGGTAGTTTCTCTTGTACCGGTTCGATGTTCACATCTAATGTGTAATAAGGACGTATATATTTGAATACACGCATATCTCCCCATGTCTCCGTGATTTCGCTTATGCCTGGTTGATCACTAAAGACTGGCAAACCATCAATATATAGTTGGAACCGGACATAACGGGAATAGGGATTCATATAGGCATAGCGGAACTCATCCGTCCAGCCACCATGTTCATTGATAAAATCGATAGTATTCAGCAATAACTCCGAAGGTAGCGCGAACTCCTGACTCTCTACTGCAGGCATGACATAACTCAACCTTTTAATCTCGGTATCGACATTCATGAACGCGTGATCGTCTCCGTATTCTTCATTGGTTGGATTCACTTGATTACGTCGTACGGCGTTAGGGTCACTGAACAATGCATCACGGAAACGTAATGGATTGATTTCTTCCTGGTAATACGTATTACGCATAATGGTTATTGGATCTTTTGGCACCGCAAGAAATGGTGCATTGCCACGATCAATTTCTGCATATTCATCGAATGACTGACCAACATCCACTACGTTACGCAAAAAGCTTGTTTTATTCGGCAGCGTCACCTGCACCTGATAATGCAAGCCGCTCACTTCACTCAGTAAATGAATAACTGGCGCTTGTGTAGATTGACTCCAGTCAATGACCAGACGATTAAAGGTAGCTTCGGGAATATTCACGTCGTCGACTGGTAATACATTGTCATAGACCAACATGGGCACTTCCCCAGTGAAGTAGAGCGCCATTTGACTCGGTTGCCGCAAGGTTTGTGCAATATTAAACTTATTCATGTCCTGTCTAACTAGCTGTAGATTAGATAATTCCCATGTATTCATTTCTCTCAGGATTCTGTCGATTTTTTCGGTATCTGTAGAACCTAGTACCTGATCTTTTAAAGTGGTAATTATTTTATATGGCTTGATGATTTCATCGATTGTTTTCTTCTCAGAAATGGATATATCCACAGTCTGTAGTTGTTCCATTGGTTCATAATTCGGTGAATAGTTCCAAACCTCAAAGGTAAACAGGACACTCAGTGAGACGAGCAACAACAATACAATGGATTTAATTATTTCGATGTATTTCAATCCCACTCACCATCCTCTTGTTGTTCAAATGGTAGCTTGAAGAAAATTGTCGTTCCTTTTCCTTCCTCACTCTGTGCCCAAATATCTCCTTTATGCGCCACGATCATTTCTTTAGCGATTGCGAGGCCCAGACCGGTTCCGCCAAGTGCACGGGAACGAGCTCTATCTGCGCGATAGAAACGATCGAAAATTCGATTGACATTGGACTTTGGTATACCCATTCCATCGTCTGAAATCATCACTTTAATATAATCACCTGATATCGTTACACCGAAGCGAACTTCCCCACCATCTGGCGAATACTTCAAGGCATTTGAAATAATATTGTCTAGTACTTGCGTTAGTTTATCGGTATCGATCTCCACAAATAGACTGCTTGAATACAAATTCCGTGTGAATCGTACATTTTGCGACTTGGAAAATTCAAAACGCTCGATAACCGCATTAAAGAATCGGTTAAATTCCACCCATTCTTTATTCAATTCATATTCTTTACTATCCATACGTGAAAGTTTCAGTAAGTCATTCACGAGACGGATCATTCGCTCAGTTTCATTTTGCGTAACATGTAAGAAGTTCGGAGCGATTTCCTCATTACGCCAAGCCCCTTCTGCCAATGCATCTAGATAACTGCGCATTGTAGTGAGTGGAGTTCGCAGTTCATGTGAAACATTTGACACGAACTCCCGACGTTCCATATCAATTTTTTCTTGCTCGGTATTATCGTGCAATACGACAATCAAGCCGTTTACAAATCCTGTTTCACGCTGGGTAACGGAAATTGTCGCACGTAAAATATATGCCTGATCTTCTGTACTAAAATCCAGTGGAATTGATTCTTTCATCTGAATTAGCTCTTCAAACGTAAACTCATCGTCTATACCGAGAATACTGGCGATGGGGCGATTTATGACAAGATCGTTCGTTACTCCAAGCATCTGCAGGGCGGAGTCATTAATTAGGCTAACTCGTCCTTTACGGTCGGTAGAAATGACGCCGTCCGTCATATTTTCCAGAACTGAGGCTAACTTTCGCCTTTCGCTCTCAGTAGTCGACTGTGATTCTTGCAGCTGGTTAGTTAAGTGATTGAATGCGATGGCTAGCTGACCCATCTCATCCGAACCATATACTTTAACCTTTCGGGTGAAGTTCCCTTTTGCCATCGCCTGCGCTTGTCTTCGCATGTCTGATATTGGCCGGGTAAATGCCCTGGCAATGAAGATCCCAACTAGTATTGTAATGGTAAGGGAGACGGCTGCTGCCCCCGCCAATATCCTATTGATTTCTTCAATTTGTTGAAAAACGGATTCAATATTGGCTTCTACATAGAGCGAGCCAACAATTTCATTGCCGTTAAAGATTGGTTTAGCTAAGGAAAGCACGCGATTATGAGATTGCGGATCAATCGTCACAACATCTTTCATGGTCTCTGACGTTATGGACTTTCGCACATTATCATTGGTCGAATGTTGCCCTACCCTCATCTGATTTTCGAATGAAGATGTCGCTAGAATACGATACTTTGGATTTATAACCCGTATTTCAATAATGTCATCTGATGTGAACTCGACCAAGACATTTTTTAAGCTTTGTTCTAGTGTAGGATCATTGTCTTTACGTTTTTTTGTAATTTCCTCTCGCACACTGAACTCGACTAAATTCATCCGGTCTACAATTGAATTCGTAAAGTTATCCTTTAATGTTTGTTCCAATTCACGAGCAAAATACAGCCCGATAATCTGCATGGATACAAGTATAAGCAGGACGTAAATCAAGACAAATTTGACTTGAATGGACCGGAAAAAACCTACTTTATGCATAATGGCTTACTCCTGTTCCGGGTCACGCAAGTAATAACCTACCCCACGTCTTGTGACGATCCAATTTGGATGGCTCGGTGTATCTTCAATCTTTTCCCGAAGACGTCGAATCGTTACATCAACTGTTCGTACATCGCCGAAATAATCATAACCCCATACCGTTTGTAGTAGATGCTCACGTGTCATCACCTGACCGATATGTTTTGCCAGGTAATACAACAATTCAAATTCACGATGTGTCAGTTCAATTGTCACTCCACGCTTTTGAACGTAGTACGCATCCGGTTGGATGACAAGTTGACCCACCGTAATATCGTTCGTTTCTTCTTCTTGATCTTCCGCTATAGTTCTTGCATGACGACGCAAGTTGGCTTTGACCCGGGCAATTAACTCCCTTGTACCAAAGGGCTTCGTGACATAATCATCTGCGCCTAGTTCAAGCCCTAAGACTTTATCAATTTCTGAGTCTTTTGCTGTCAGCATGATGATCGGGAAATCATGCTTTTTTCGTACTTCCCTACAGACTTCCATGCCATCACGTTTAGGAAGCATAATATCAAGAAGCATAAGGTCCGGCTGAATTTCTTCTACTCGGTTGATCGCATCTTCACCGTCGTATGCGCAAAAGACGTTGAAGCCCTCCTTTTTCAAGTTAAATTCTATGATGTCTGCGATGGGTTTCTCATCGTCTACGATAAATATAGTTTTATTTTGCATGATTTGTTCCTTTCTCGCCCTACTAGGCGATCAAATTTTTTTGCTACGTTTTTGTTCCACGACAAAGTTATACGATATACACTTGTGTGGCACAGCGAACACGTATCTATTTTTTCTATGGTTACAACCTTATTCTACAGCTGAAATATATAATTCCATATCCTCTAACTCTATCACGATTTGTGCAAAATCGCACTTTTTCAGGTAGGGACAGCTTGCTTGAAACGATGAAAAACAGCGCATCCTTTTCTATGGTCATAGAAGAAGGATGCGCTGTTTTATTCGTAAGACGGTGGTGATTCATGCTGGCTCCAATCGATATTGAGGAATTTGTTGTATTCCTTTGCAAATGCCAGCGTCACAGTACCGGTTGGGCCGTTACGTTGTTTGGCAATAATGATTTCGATCATGTTTTGCATTTCAGTTTCTTTGTCATAGTAATCTTCCCGGTAAAGGAAGGAAACGATGTCGGCATCTTGCTCAATACTCCCTGACTCTCGAAGATCGGACATCATAGGGCGCTTGTCTTGGCGTTGTTCAACACCCCGTGAAAGCTGTGATAGTGCAATGACTGGAATTTTCAGTTCACGTGCTAGTCCTTTTAATGAGCGGGAGATCTCAGATACTTCCTGTTGACGGTTGTCACTACCACGACCGCTTCCCATGATTAGTTGCATATAGTCAATCATCACCATGCCGAGACCGTGTTCTTGTTGTAGCCGTCTACATTTTGAACGGATTTCATTGACTCTCAGACCTGGAGTGTCATCAATGAAGATACCTGCATTTGATAATGACCCCATAGCCATTGTCAGCTTGCGCCAATCGTCTGCTTCAAGGGTACCTGTACGCAGTACTTGCGCGTCAATGTTTCCTTCTGCACATAACATACGCATGACCAGCTGTTCAGCACCCATCTCGAGACTGAAGATCGCGACATTTTCTTCTGTCTTCGTTGCCACGTTTTGTGCTACGTTCAACGCAAACGCAGTCTTACCGACAGACGGACGAGCCGCCACGATAATCAAATCATTGCGTTGGAAGCCTGCCGTAATCTTATCCAAATCACGGAAACCGGTTGGAATACCTGTTACGTCCCCTTTACGGGTATGCAATAACTCAATATTGTCATACGTCTCCACTAATACATCTTTGATATGGCGGAAGTCGCCGGCGTTTTTCCGATTGGACACTTCCATCATTTTCTTCTCGGCTTCACCAAGTAAAGCTTCTACTTCATCTTCCCTTGTATAACCGTCTTCTACAATGTCCGTTGCAACGCGGATTAATCTGCGTAGTAATGCTTTTTCATCTACGATATTAGCATAATAGACAATATTTGCAGCAGTCGGAACCGCGTTGGCAAGCTCTGTGATATATGAAATACCTCCAACGTCTTCAAGCTCATTTTTTACTTTAAGCTCTTCGGCGATTGTCACCAAATCGACTGGTTGGCCACGGTCATTTAGTATAAGCATGGTTTCAAAAATCTTTTTATGTGCGATTCGATAGAAATCTTCCGGCAACAATATTTCAGACGCGGTAATCAGTGCTTGTGGTTCTAAAAATATCGCCCCAAGGACCGACTGCTCTGCTTCGTTGTTATGCGGAGGTGTGCGCTCGATCATCTGGTTCAAGCTATTATCTCCTTGTCATTCTTCCGTAACATGCACTTTAAGTGTCGCTGTTACATCAGGGTGTAATTTGATCGGAATATTTGTAAAACCTAGTGCACGAATTGGCTCAGGTAATTCCATTTTGCGGCGGTCTACTTTAATTTTATTTTGCTTTTCTAACGCTTGGGCGATTTGCTTTGATGTGATAGAACCAAATAGACGCCCATCTTCACCAGTTTTCGCCTGTAGCTCTACAGTCAACTTTTCGACTTGCTCTTTTAATTCTTTAGCTTCTGCCAATTCCGCAGCCGCATCTTTCATTTGGCGATCCTTCTGACCTTGCAACTTACTTAAATTACCTGGAGTTGCCTCAACTGCTACATTATTTTTCAATAAAAAGTTTTGTGCATATCCAGTTGAAACCTCTTTCACTTCACCTTTTTTACCTTTTCCTTTAACGTCTTTTAAAAAAATAACTTTCATCATTCATTTCCCCTTTCAACGTATTGATCTAGTACGTCCTTTAACATAGTGATTGCTTCATCCATCGTATCTACGCTTAATTGGCAAGCAGAATTCGTTAAATGACCGCCACCACCCAATTCTTCCATAATGACTTGAACATTCAATTCGCCCAATGAGCGGGCGCTAATACCAATTTTTCCATCATCACGCTTTGCGACGACGAATGAAGCAGAAATGCCCTGCATTGTCAGCAAAATGTCGGCTGTCTGTGCGATTAGTACAGAGCTGTGCACCACTTCCTCTTGCCCTCGCGCAATCGCAATATCGCCATTGCCCACAAATTCCACAGTCTCAATTAGTTTTGATCGTTCAATATATGTCTCAATATCTTCTTTCAATAAACGCTGTACTAGCACGGTATCGGCACCATTCGTCCGCAAGTAGGAAGCGGCTTCAAATGTCCGAGAACCTGTCCTAAGTGTAAAGCTTTTCGTATCAACAACAATACCCGCCAGCATCACTGTCGATTCCAACATCGTCAACTTTTCGTTCTTTGGCTGATACTCCAGCAATTCCGTTACAAGTTCCGCTGTCGAAGATGCATATGGTTCCATATAAACGAGCACAGTGTTATTGATAAACTCTTCTCCACGTCGATGATGGTCGATTAATACAACCTTCTGTGCCTTGTCCAGTACGCGCTCATCAATAACCATACTTGGCCTATGCGTATCAACGATAACGACCAACGAACGCTCCGTCATCAATTCCAATGCCTCTTCAGGCATCAACATGTGATCATATAATTCTTCGTCTTGCTGCACTTCATCCATCAAACGGCTGACACTAGCATCAAGCTGGTCGAAATTAACGACGACATAGCCTTCGACACCGTTCATTTTTGCCATCTTGCGTACACCAATCGACGCACCAATCGCATCCATGTCAGGCATTTTGTGACCCATGACGAACACGCGGTCACTATCTTGGATTAAATCACGTAGTGCATGTGAAATAACTCTTGCACGCACCCGCGTACGCTTTTCAACAGGGTTTGTCTTACCGCCATAGAATTTAAGTTTCCCATCATGGTGTTTAATAGCTACTTGGTCACCGCCACGTCCGAGAACTAAATCTAAACTCGACTGTGCCAGTTCACCAAGTTCTGTAAGCGACGTAGTACCTGTCCCTACCCCAATACTCAATGTAAGAGATACGCTGTGTTTAGACGTGTTCTCACGAATCGTATCGAGCAATGAAAACTTCGTCTTCTCCAATAATTCTAAAGTACCTTCATTGAAAACAGCCAAGAAGCGCTCAGAAGAAATTCGTTTTACGAAGATCCCATATTCATCTGCCCATTGATTGACCAATGAAGTAACGAGGGAGTTCATCTGGCTTCGTGTCTGGTCGTCCATCGTCTGAGACAATTCATCATAGTTATCAACCAACAAAATCCCAATCGTTGTTCGATCAGCATAGTAAAGGGATTGCATCTTCATACGTTCTGTTACGTCAAATAGATAGATCAGTTTCTCTTCTGGTTTGTAATAGACACGGTAAGAGCGATCATTTAATACAATGACATCTTGCTCACTGTCTTCTCTGATCACCTGACGGAATGCTTCATTCATTTCGTAAAGCTGTGACCCAACCCAAGTCTTGTCAGGATAAATGGAGTTAATAAATGGATTGACCCATTCGATTAATTGCTTATCATTCAGCAAAATAATACCGATTGGTAATTCCAGCAACGCTTCTTCTCCTACCCTTTTCATTCGATAGGACAAGGTTTCAATATATTTCTCAGTTTCCAGGTAATTATCATTCTCTACTTTCCAAGCGATGCCTAGTGCGAGTGCATAAGCGATGGCAAAAAATAGTCCAACCCAAAAATTCAATAGCATTAGTAGTACGGAACCTACCGCACCGAGTAGAGACAAGAATGCTAATGGAATTCGTATCCCGCGTTTTTTATAAATTAAATTCACTATCTCATCTCCTACGCTCTCTTGTCTTTATCTATCCATGTACGAATGTTAATGGCGATATCCAAAACACCCAACATTACGGTGAAGGGACTGAGGAACATGGCGAATAATGTAGCTAGCACATTGACGATCATTGGAAGCTTCATCTTGCGCAATGCATAGTAAATTAACGCCAAACCTTGTAAGAAGAATAAGAATCTAAAGATGAGAATGGCATTTGCCTCCAGTAGATAAAATGTCGTTCCTTGTTCCGGCTGCGACAAAACGGAAATCAACAGCAGTGCTAGATAAACCAATAACGTTGCAAGTGGAAGGCGCATAGTAAGGAAAGAAGCAAATTTAGGAACTTCAAAACGCAAACGTGTTGCAACCGCCAAAATTGGCATAACGAACAGATAAGCTGTTACAAAAACAGATAAGATGAACAATGAGGGCACAATAGTTTGATAATACGTGAATGCCTCTGCCACGGTTCTTTCTATATCTCTAGTTGAATTTCCCATTCCCGACATGATCACAAGCGCTTCTTGCTGAATAGTTGAAAATTGTTGCATCAGCTGTTCAATCGGATTAATTTTCATGAACCACACAGTACCAAGATACAATAGGCTCAATGAAATGAGCAATGTGACACCTGTTGCCATATATACGTAAAGTTTCGTCTTGCCCGTCCGCACGGTATCACCGATAACGAATCCAACAGCACTTAATACAACTGCTGCTGGAATGGAAAGCAAACCGCCAATCAATAATGTGATAAGCCATGTACACATCGCCATCATCAGTGTAGATGTCCGGCCATAACGTAAACGATAAATCGTAATGGGCAATGGAACGAGCAATATTGTCAATAAGCCGAGTAATGGTACGTATAAAGTCATTGCCAGTAATATGGCAAAGAGTGCTACCATCATCGCACCGTACGTAATTCTACTTGCTTGATCTTGCATATCTACGCCCCAATTCATTCTTTGCTTCTTTTGCCGCCTGTCAATAATAAGAGGACAAAGTGTTACATTCCTAAATTCATATAAAGTGACAATCATCCTTCTAATTGTATCATGATTCGATGTGAAATCAAAAGTACAGGCAGTTGCAGTTTCCAGTAAAATGGATGCATAAAGCACTTTGGGATATAAGACTTTCGTGATAAATAAAAAACCGCCACTGACTGAATAACTCAGTCAGTGGCGGTTTATATATTACCGCTCTTCAGATACAAACGGAAGTAGTGCCATGATGCGTGCACGTTTAATTGCAATCGTCAATTTACGTTGGTATTTAGCGCTTGTACCAGTAACTCGACGAGGCAACATCTTTCCGCGCTCAGAGATAAACTTCTTCAACAAATCTACATCTTTATAGTCGATGTGCGTAATGTGGTTAGAAGTAAAATAGCAAACCTTACGGCGTTTGCGACCTCCACGACGTGGTGCCATAATTGTTGTCCTCCTTCCTATTTACGTATCAAGTGAACCGTTCTATCAGAATGGCAAGTCGTCATCTGTTACTTCAATCGGACCGCCGCCTGGTTGGAATGGATCATTATCGACACGTGTCATATTTTGCTGATTCGGTTGGTAGGATTGCTGGTTATTGTATCCTTGTCCCTGGTCTTGAGAGGGTGCGTTATAAGAAGGCGCTCCCCCACCATAAGATGGCGTTTGCTGACGTTCTGTATTGGCTCCTCTTGGTTCCAGGAATTGAGTACTATCCGCAACAACTTCTGTCGTGTAAACACGCTTACCGTCTTGACCTTCGAAGCTGCCCGTCTGTATACGACCATCTACTCCGGCTAGACTTCCTTTTCGTAAGTAATTCGCGATATTCTCAGCCTGTTTACGCCAAGCTACACATGTGATGAAATCTGCTTCCCGTTCTCCTTGGGCATTAGCGAACGCACGGTTCACTGCCAATGTAAAACGTGTTACAGCAATTCCAGTCTGTGTGTATTTCAGCTCAGGATCTTTTGTTAATCGGCCAACTAAAACGACACGGTTTATCATTCAGAATCAAACCTCCCTCATCATAAATTTTTAAACTTTATATCAGATTACGCATCTACACGAATTGTCATATGACGAATGATACCTTCGTTGATGTTCGCTAGACGTGTAAATTCATCGATTGCTTCTGCACCAGCGTTAGCAGTTACTAATTGGTAGTAACCTTCACGTAAGTCGTCGATTTCGTAAGCAAGACGACGCTTGCCCCACTCTTTCGACTCGATGATTTCCGCTCCGTTTGAAGTTAGAACAGTATCAAAGCGTTCAATCAACGCTTTTTTCGCATCCTCTTCAAGAGTTGGGCGCATAATGTACATAATTTCGTACTTTCTCATCAATAGTCACCTCCTTATGGACTTGGGCCCTACTTTTACAAGTGGGCAAGGAGTAAGTAAATTTAATATTACTCACATCAGTACATGTTACCACATTGCAATTGGAATATCAACCACCAATATACTATACTAAATGAATATAAGGAGTGATCTCGCATGGAAGAACAACAGCCTGTCATTGTCGAGCTTGATTTACAGAAAATAGCGAAGCAAAGTCTTTGGCTCACTCTCCTACCGCTCATAGCACTTTTAATAATCCGTGGTCTGTTACAAGGTGGACTATCTCTGTCTTTTTCAGTGTGGTATTTTGTCTATGCTTTGGCCGGATATATTTTATTGATCGTTATACATGAGTTTTTTCATTTGCTCGGTTTCCGCATTTTTTGTAATGTGCCTTGGAAGAACATGGCGTATGGCGTCAATTTGAAGATGGGGGTTGCGTATGCTACCGCAGATCAGTTAATGGACAACAAAGGCATTCGCAAAGCGTTGTTACTGCCCTTTTGGATGACGGGTGTGTTGCCTGCCATTAGTGCATTGTATTTCAATGACGGTGTGCTGTTGCTGTTAGGCGCGATGCTAATTGGCGGAGCAGCTGGAGATTTCGCGATGTACAAGGAATTGAAGAAGTTTCCAGATGATGCAATGGTGAGGGATGATCCAGAGCTACCAAAGTTGTATGTGTACCCTGTTGAATGAAATAAGGAGGCTGGAGTTGCCATCTCCTCGTATCCCCTACTTAACTTTCCACTGAGGGTCTAAGTCGTTCTTGAACTCAACCAACTTCAAATCAAAAAAGGCTGATTCTCACATGGAGAATCAGCCTTTTGTATTATACGTTGAAACGGAACAACATGACGTCTCCGTCTTTAACGACATATTCTTTACCTTCCAAACGAACCTTGCCAGCCTCTTTTGCTGCTGTCATGGAACCATGCTCGACTAAGTCGTCGTATGCTACTGTTTCTGCACGGATAAATCCACGTTCGAAGTCGGTATGAATTACTCCAGCACATTGTGGTGCTTTCATGCCCTTGCGGAATGTCCATGCACGAACTTCTTGCACACCCGCTGTGAAGTACGTAGCAAATCCAAGTAAATTGTAAGTTGCTTTAATCAACTGATCAAGACCGGATTCTTTGATGCCTAGCTCTTCAAGGAACATTTCCTTCTCATCATCTTCAAGCTCAGCCATCTCTTCTTCGATCTTCGCACAAACTACGATTACTTCCGCATTGTCCTTCTCTGCAAAGTCACGAACCTGTTGTACGTAGGGATTATTGTCTGCATCTGCAATTTCATCTTCTGAAACGTTCGCTACATATAACATTGGTTTAATCGTTAATAGATGCATACCTTTAACGACTTGTAGCTCATCATCCGTCAAATCAACTGAACGAGCTGCCATTGAATTTTCAAATGCATCACGTAACTTCAGTAAAATTGGCTCTTCGACCATTGCCTCTTTGTCTTTTTGTTTCGCCATCTTGGAAACACGCGCTAAACGCTTATCTACACTTTCCATATCTGCCAAGATCAATTCCAAGTTAATGACTTCGATATCATCAATTGGATTTACTTTCCCTGACACGTGTGTAATGTTTTCATCTACAAAACAACGGACTACCTGACAAATCGCATCTACTTCTCGAATATGTGAAAGGAACTTGTTACCAAGACCTTCGCCTTTACTTGCACCTTCTACAATTCCCGCAATATCAGTAAATTCGAATGCAGTTGGAACTGTCTTTTTCGGTGTGACGAGCTCAGTCAATTTGTCCAAACGCTCATCTGGCACCTCAACTATTCCTACGTTTGGGTCAATCGTACAGAACGGATAGTTCGCCGCCTCTGCTCCTGCTTTTGTTATTGCATTAAATAAAGTTGATTTTCCCACGTTCGGAAGACCTACAATCCCAGCCGTTAACGCCATTATTCCCACACCTTTCTTATCTATCCAAAGCTTACATTATTCGTTAGTCAACCACTTCATTATAAGGACAATACGCTAAATTGTCCATGTGTTCTCAAGACTCGTTCTTCAGTAGAATCTTTTTCATCTTCTTAGCAAACTCATTACGCGGAATCATAACGCTGTGTCCACAGCCTTCACATTTAATGCGAATATCCGCGCCCATTCGGATGATTTTCCAAGCATTTGTTCCACACGGGTGCTGTTTCTTCATCTCTACCACATCATGTAAGTTAAATTCTTTGGTCGCCATTGTGTGAATCTCCTTCCCTCTGTTCTTCACGTATCACCATTCGTGGATAAGGCATTTCAATTCCATTCAAATCCATAAATTTCTTTAAGTCCTGTCGAAGTTTACGACCTACTCCAAAATTAGCAACTGGCTCTGTTTCTGCGGCAATACGTAACAAGATTCTTGAGGGTTCCATACTTTGTACGCCTAACACCTCTGGTACTCCGATAACTTCTGAATAACGTTCTTTTGGTAACTTTTTAAGGAATTCTTTGATTAATTCTTCTGCATGATCAATATCCGTTTCATAAGATAACGCCAGATCAAGTAAGACCATTGAATTCGTGACAGAGTAATTAATGACTTCGCCTATTTGACCGTTAGGTACTGTATATAATTCACCGCCGTACAATGCAATCTTCGTTGTGCGAAGCCCGATTTCCATGACGGTTCCTTCACCTGAATTAATACGCACATAATCTCCTACTCCAAATTGATCTTCAAAAATGATGAAGAATCCAGATATGACATCCTTTACTAAACTCTGGGCTCCAAAACCGACGGCAAGACCTAGCACACCCGCACCCGCAAGAAGGCCTTTTACGTCTATTTTAAATTCCGTCAAAACGGCCAATATAGCAGAAAAATAGACAATGTATTTCAATGCATTTTCCAACAGTTTAATCATAGTTTTCTCACGTCGCTCTGTCTTACGCATAGGACTTTTTAGCTTAATGGCGAAAAATCGACGAATTAATACTTGTCCAACTTTTACCACGATACTTGCTACGACAATAATTAAAAAAATGCGAATAGCAAAGAATCCAGTGCCGAGCCAGAAATCTGCGTCAAATAAAGTTCCTTTTACCTGTCGAACTGCTTCGTCTAAAACTTCCAGGTTTTCTTTCACTTCTTCTTGTGTAGTAGAAGTTGATGCCATTGAAAGAAATCCTCCTTTCGTATAAACCCTTACCCCTGAGGATATACTGCACAGCAATACCTGCGCAGAATACATTTCAGCGTAAATACAACACAAAGGATAGGTGTCGCCCTATGTATACAGCTGAACCCTCTTCTTATCATTACCGTCTTTCTAGTAAAGAAACCGGTGTCGTGTGGAAATTAAGTTCTTATTTCATGCAACATATCCCTTTTAAACAACAACCCATCATTTTTTATTGTATCGGAACTGATCGTTCCACTGGCGACTCTCTCGGTCCTTTGACAGGCTCCTACTTATCAGAGCTAAGCCTATTCCCATATACAGTAGTTGGCACGTTACAAGAGCCATTGCACGCCCTTAATCTACAACAACGCATTGAGCTCACAAAGTCATTATACCCCGATGCTTTTGTAGTAGCGATCGATGCCTGCCTAAGTAAGAAGGACGCGGTTGGAGACCTATTGTTTCATAGCGGTCCTATTGCACCAGGGAAAGCCGTGGGTAAAGAACTTCCCTTAGTGGGTGATGTGTCAGTTAAAGGAATTGTCAATGTTAGTGGTTTCATGGAGCAAGCCGTTTTACAAAGTACTCGTCTTCATCTGCCATTTGAAATGAGTCGTATGATTGGTCGAGCCTTACAATTAGCACATCATCGGCAGCCGTCAAAAAGCATATACAATCGTTACGATGACCGCAACTACCGCAATACCTGGGATAAAATTAGCTACTCGGATTTTAGTCAAGCCGATTAGATTTAATCCGATTGCTGCAATCATCAAGCCACCTGTAGCTGTCATTTCAGAAATGAATAACTGCATTAATTCATCTGGGACAAATCGACTGAGGATGGTAGCAAGAAAGGTTATACTTCCTTGGTAAATCAATAGAGGGACGGTAGCAAACGCTACACCAATACCTAATGTAGAACTAAAGATGATGGAAGTGAATCCGTCTAATATGCCTTTCATGATTAAAACGTTGTGATCATTACGGAGACCACTATCAATAGCTCCAATGATTGCCATGGAACCTACACAAAAAAACAACGTAGCCGTAACGAATCCTTGTGCAATTCCCTGTCCTTCCCTTTTAGCCGGTAACTTTCCTTCAATCCATCGTCCCAATTGATTAACTTTTTGATCGAGATCAATCCATTCACCGAGGATTGCGCCGATCACAATACTAAGAATGACAATGACAATTTGTGTCGTTTCAAATGACATTTGTAAACCAATTGCCACTACGGCCATTCCTATTCCGTACATGATGGTTTCTTTCATACGTTCCGGTATTCCGTATAAAAACCTACCGATTAATGTACCGATAATAATCGTAAATACATTAAATAGCGAACCAAACAATATCATATAGTCACGTCCAAGTTCTTTTCAAGAATAAAACCTATTTTGCAATGAAAGCAAAATAGGTTTGTGTGTCATCACTCGGCGTTCAATAATTCAAGAATACGTTCAAAGTCTTCATCCGAGTGAAACTCGATTTCAATTTTACCTTTTTTCTTCGTTTTCTTGATCGTTACATTTGTACCGAATTGTTCACGCAATGTGTTTTCCTGTGCTTCAATAAATATATCTTTTTTCTTTTCTTTCTTAGTTTCACGTGGAACATCTTCATTTAATTGTTGAACCAATTTTTCCAATTGACGGACATTCAACCCTTCCGTCTTGGTTTTTTCGGCAATAGCTAAGATTTGCTCCTTTTTACGCAACCCGAGAAGTGTACGACCATGTCCCATTGAAAGTATTCCGTGGGAAATGTCTTTCAAAACTTTCTCTGGTAACGCGAGTAAACGAATGTGGTTGGCAATGTGCGGTCTACTCTTGCCAAGTCTAAAGGCTAGTTGCTCTTGTGTTAGCTTCAGACTTTCCATTAAACTTTGGTATGCTTCCGCTACTTCAATTGGAGATAAGTCTTCACGCTGCAAGTTTTCAAGAATGGCCATTTCCATAGACTGTTCATCTGTTAGATCTCGTACGACTGCCGGAATCTCTTTTTTTCCTGCCAGTTCAGAAGCACGGAATCTTCTTTCCCCTACAACAATTTCATACTGCGTCCCTACACTTCGCACGATGATTGGTTGTAGTACACCGTGTTCCTTAATTGACTCACTTAATTCATTCAACGCCACTTCATTGAATTCTTTACGTGGCTGATATGGATTGACTTTAATGCTCTTTAGACGTAAAAGCTCTACTTTTTCCAATGTCTCACGAGGAAATAATGCATTAAGACCCTTACCTAGACCTTTACTCATTCTCCACCACTTCCTTTGCCAGCTCTGAATAAACTTCCGCACCTTTGGATCGTGGATCATATAATATAATCGGCTTACCATGACTTGGCGCTTCACTTAACCGAACGTTACGGGGAATGATTGTTGTATACACTTTGTCTTGGAAGTATTTCTTTACTTCCTCAATAACTTGTATGCCTAAATTGGTCCGGGCATCAAACATCGTCAATAGTACCCCGTCAATATAAAGTGCTTCATTTAGATGTTTTTGAACCAGGCGGATCGTACTAAGCAGTTGACTAAGTCCTTCGAGCGCATAGTATTCACACTGTACAGGAATTATGATTGAATCCGAAGCCGTCAATGCGTTCAACGTTAAAAGGCCAAGAGATGGAGGACAGTCAATAATGACATAGTCGTAGTCATCTTTAATGTCTTGAATTGCGTGTTTCATACGAACCTCACGTGATATCGTAGAGACTAGCTCAATTTCAGCTCCCGCAAGTGAAATGGTAGCAGGTACAATTTCAAGATTTTCAATTTCCGTTGGTAGAATAACTTCACGTACTGGCACATCATCAATTAACATATTATAAATACAGTCCTGTACATCACCTTTATTCACACCGACCCCGCTCGTCGCATTTCCTTGTGGATCGGAATCAATTAAGAGCACTTTTTTGCCTAAATGGGCAAGGCATGCACTTAAGTTTACAGAAGTCGTCGTTTTTCCGACTCCGCCTTTTTGATTTGCTATAGCAATAATCTTACCCACTCTTGCACCTGCTTTCTTTCCTATTTCGTTTGTCTTACTAGTATACCAAAGTTTTACTCGTGGTTACCTATGTTTGAAATTCCTGACAAAGAATATGTTCTATGTGGTCTATTTCAGTTTATCATCTTCACTGGATGAACTCTATTGATATATAAGAAAACTCTTGCTAGTTAGTCAGCAAGAGTTTCCATTCGTCACTTTTTACATATTTTCACCGTAATCGTGTAGTATTCTTCAGAATCCACTTCCTCGGCGGCTACTTCAATCCCGCTCTTGGATATCAGTGCAAGAGATTCTCGCAAGGTGTTCACTGCAATACGAATATCCCTACTCACAGCTTTTTGTCGAGGCCCACGTCTTCTCGCAGGCTGCACTTTCTCAACCGATTCCGTTGGAAATAATATTTCTTTAATCCTAGCTTCCAAATCCTTAACATTATATTGATTTATTTTAATTTCTTCCAGCACTTCCATCTGAAGAGTGGGTTCTTTTAACGGTAATAATGCACGTGCATGACGTTCAGATATCTTTTTTTGTAAAATTGCTGTTTGAACAGGTTCAGGTAACTTCAACAAACGCATCTTATTTGCAATTGTAGACTGTCCTTTACCAAGACGTTGCGCCAATGCTTCTTGTGTTAATTCATGTAACTCTAGCAAACGTTCATAGGCATGCGCTTCTTCAATTGCCGTTAGTTCTTCACGTTGCAAGTTCTCAATTAATGCAATCGAGGCTGTTTCTTTATCATCTAAGTCACGCACAATTGCCGGTACTTCCGTCCAACCAAGCTTACGCATTGCCCGAAATCTTCGTTCCCCTGCGATGATTTCGTATGATCCATCTTCTTTTGTTCGAATAACAATGGGTTGAATAACGCCATGTGTATGAATGGTTCTAGCAAGTTCTTCAATTTTTTCTTCATTAAAAATTGCCCGCGGCTGGTATTGATTCGGTGTAATTAAATCAATTGCAATTTGTGCTACCTTCTCCAGATGATGAACTTTTACTTCTTCTATTGTAGTCATCTTTTCTCCCCCACCAAAAAAACGCGAAAAAGTACTTTTCAACCTCTACACCACCTTTTCGAAACTATTCCCTTTTACTCTTCTATAAAATTGTTTCACGTGAAACATTTCCCACAGTTAGTTTGCTGTAATCGGTGTTTTATTAGGCACGCCTGGTTTTCTAGGATATTTCTTAGGTGTCTGCTTTTTCTTTTCAAATACAAAGATATGACGTTCACTATCCTCTTCCGGTAATAGAAATTCATGTTCATTCTGTAAAACTGCCCCAAGTAATTTTACAGCTCGAGTAGCATCTTTCATTTCTTCAGATGCGGCTGCACCTTTCATAGAAACAAAAAGTCCTCCTTGTTTGACGAGCGGAATACAAAGTTCTGATAATACCGATAACCGTGCTACTGCGCGTGCAGTCACCACATCAAACTGTTCACGGTACTTTGGGTTACGACCAAATTCTTCTGCTCTTGCATGGACGAATGCCACATTTTCAAGCTTTAACTCCCCCGCCAAGTGATTTAAAAATGTAATACGTTTATTCAATGAATCTACAATCGTCACGTGTAAGTGTGGATAGATAATCTTCAACGGGATACTTGGAAACCCCGCGCCGGCACCTACGTCGCAAACAGATTCATATTTTATGAAGTCCACGTAAAATGCACTTGTAATGGAATCATAGAAATGCTTTAGATATACGGAAGGTGCATCCGTAATTGCCGTCAAGTTCATTTTTTCATTCCACTCAACCAGTACTTCAAAATAGCGTTTGAATTGTTGCTTCTGTGCATCCGACAACAGAAAGCCTTTCTCTTGCAGAGCCTCGTAAAATTGTTCTTCTGTCATGTTCTCATTCCTTTTCAAAAAGACTGACGCTACAAAGCGCCAGTCAAAGACTCAACCGGATACTTTCGCAATTTTTCCTTGTTCAATATAGACAAGCAAGATGGAGATATCTGCTGGATTGACACCCGAAATACGTGATGCCTGCGCAATCGACAATGGCTGTACCTCTTTAAGGTTTGCCTTTGCTTCTTTCGCAATGCCTGAAATTGCATCATAATCAATGTTCTCTGGAATCCGTTTATTCTCCATCTTTTTCATCCTTGCTACTTGCTGCATGGACTTTTCGATGTATCCTTCATACTTAATGAAAATTTCCACTTGTTCCGCCACTTCTTCGTTAATTTTTTCAAGAGGTGGGACTACTTTACACAATTCGCTATACCTCATTTCCGGCCGCTTCAGTAAATCAGCCGCTTTCATAGGTTCACGAAGTGCCGTTCCATTGACTTCAGCAATAATTTCTTGGATTTCTTCGGTTGGTTTCACAGTTACCTTGCGTAAATGATTAATTTCCGCTTCGATTTGTGCTTTCTTTGCCAAAAATTTCGTGTGGCGCTCTTCACTAATCATTCCATTTTGGTAACCAATTTCCGTCAGACGCATATCGGCATTATCATGACGAAGCAAGAGGCGATATTCCGCTCGTGACGTCAGAAGACGATACGGTTCACTCGTACCTTTAGTGACCAAGTCATCAATTAGTACGCCAATATACGCATCACTACGTCCAAGAACGACTTCTTCCTTGCCAAGTACGTTGCACGCTGCATTAATTCCGGCCATCAATCCTTGTGCCGCGGCTTCTTCATATCCCGAAGTTCCGTTAATTTGGCCAGCCGTGTACAAATTCTTAATTTTTTTCGTTTCCAACGTTGGCCATAGTTGTGTCGCAATTATAGAATCGTACTCAATTGCATAACCAGCACGCATCATTTCAGCCTTCTCAAGTCCCGGTACGCTCGCAATTAGGCGATGCTGTATATGCTCTGGAAGACTTGTCGACAATCCCTGCACATATACTTCTCTTGTATTACGACCTTCAGGCTCTAGAAAAATCTGGTGACGCGACTTGTCCGCAAAACGTACAATTTTATCTTCAATAGACGGACAGTAACTTGGTCCTTTTCCTTTAATCATACCCGAATACATCGGAGATAAATGAAGATTTTCATTGATGATTTCATGTGTTTCCGGAGTGGTATACGTTAACCAACACGGTAGTTGATCCATAATGTATTCCGTTGTTTCATAACTGAACGAACGCGGCACGTCGTCTCCCGGCTGAATCTCTGTCTTGCTGTAATCAATTGTATTGCTGTTGATACGTGGAGGGGTTCCTGTTTTAAATCGAACCGTCTGTAGACCAAGTTCCTGCAGATGTTCCGCCAGTTTGATGGATGGCATTTGATTATTCGGCCCACTAGAGTATTTTAGATCTCCAATGATAACCTCACCGCGTAAAAATGTACCTGTTGTAATAATGACAGTCTTTGCACGGAAAATTGCACCGATCTGTGTCACTACGCCTTTTATTTCATCTTCTTCGACGATTAACTGCTCGACAACCGCTTGACGAATTGTCAAATTCGGTTCCTCTTCCAGTATCCGCTTCATTTCTTGTTGATATAGTACTTTATCCGCTTGTGCACGCAAAGCACGCACTGCCGGGCCTTTCCCTGTGTTCAATAAACGCATTTGAATATGCGTTTTATCTATGACCTTTGCCATCAAGCCGCCAAGTGCATCTATTTCACGCACTACGATACCTTTTGCAGGCCCTCCTAATGAAGGATTACATGGCATGAAAGCAATCATGTCTAAATTCATTGTTAAAACTAATGTCGATGCGCCCATCTTGGCTGATGCGTAGGCTGCTTCTGCGCCTGCGTGTCCAGCTCCAATGACGATACAATCGAACGTGCCTGCTTCAAATTGTGGCATGTTCGTTCATCCTTCCCATTTATAAAATCATTATTTTCCGAGGCAGAACTTCGAGAACAACTCTTTAATTAAACTATCTTGAACGGTATCTCCGATGATTTCACCGAGAATTTCCCATGTACGTGTTACGTCTATTTGAATCATGTCAATAGGAACACCTACCTGCGCTGCTTGTACCGCATCGTCAATCGTATTGCGTGCTTGTTTTAGTAACGAAATATGACGGGCATTGGATACATACGTCAGGTCATTGGATTCCAATGAACCTTCGAAGAACAGTGCAGCTATCGCTTCTTCCAACTCATTAATACCTTGCTCTTGCAATATAGAAGTAGTAATCACGCGATCTCTTCCTGCGACTTCATAGACTCGCTCTAGATCAATCTTTGCTGGTAAATCTGTTTTATTGACGATGACAAGCATATCCATACCGGCAACGGCTTCAAATAACCGTTCATCTTCGTCTGTTAACGCCTCAGAATTATTAACCATCAATAGAATGAGATCCGCTTCTTTCAATACCTTCCTTGAACGTTCCACACCAATCCGCTCGACAATGTCTTCCGTCTCCCGGATTCCTGCAGTATCGACAAGACGCAAAGGAACTCCACGAACGTTGACATACTCTTCTATAATATCACGGGTAGTACCCGCGACATCAGTAACGATCGCTTTGTTTTCTTGCACTAAGCTGTTGAGTAACGATGACTTTCCAACGTTCGGACGTCCAACAATTACGGTAGATAATCCTTCACGTAAGATCTTTCCTTGCTGTGATGTACGCAATAAATCATCAATTTGATTCATTACCCACGTTCCTTTTTCAACCATCAAAGGAATCGTCACTTCTTCTACATCATCATACTCTGGGTAATCTATATTAACTTCCACTTGTGCAAGTGTCTCGAGTAGCGCCTGTCGTAATTCACCGATCAAATGAGATAGTTTCCCCTCCATTTGATTGAGCGCAACGTTCATGGCCTTATCTGTTTTGGCCCTGATCAAATCCATAACGGCTTCAGCCTGGGATAAATCAATTCGACCATTAAGAAATGCTCGTTTAGTGAACTCGCCGGGTTCTGCTAATCTAGCCCCCTCCGTCAATACTAATTGGAGAACCCTATTGACGGAAGTGATGCCTCCGTGACAGTTAATCTCCACTATGTCTTCGCGCGTGAAAGTCTTTGGTGCTTTCATGATTGACACCATGACTTCTTCCACTAACTCTTCAGTGGCGGGATCGTGCAAATGTCCATAATGAATTGTGTGCGATGGTTGTTCGCAGAGTGGTTTGGCTGCCGGTGACTGAAATATACGGTCTGCAATCTTCCATGCTTCATCGCCGCTCAGACGAACGATGGCAATCGCTCCTTCTCCCATGGGAGTGGAAATGGCGGCTATCGTATCAAAATGCAAGTTTTTCACCTTCCTGGCTTTGTTGTGCACATGTGCATATCTTTTATAGCGAATACTACTTTCTAACAACCTATATTATCATAAATCGTCGGAATCTCCTAGCACGCGAATTTAAAACGTGTGGATAAATTCAGGAATTTTGAACTAAGCGTCATGGTAATTTATCATGTGCTAGCAGTCGACAAAGAACACTGTCGTTTCAAGCTTTCTAGTGTAGAAAGTTTCTTAAAGAAAAATGTGGGATGGGGAAAATAATCCGGGAAATGGATGTGATTTTAGGTTGGAATTTGAAGTACCATAAGGTGTACCTTAGTTAGACGCGTAACGCATTATACTTACTAAATAGTTTTCCATATTTTCGATGACAATAAAAAAACCCGCAGAAAACCTCTGCGGGATTAGTCTTATTCGATTCCTTTAATGACGATGTGTCGGTATGGGTCCTTTCCTTCCGAGAATGTCTCAATATCGAGTCTGAGTAACAACGCATTATGGATGACTTTTCTCTCGTAGGAAGGCATAGGTTCAAGCGCAACCTGACGTTTTGTACGTACTGCACGGTCCGCCATCCGATCTGCCAGTTGCTCGAGCGATTGCTCGCGGCGCTCACGGTAATCTGCAACATTTACTCTAACAATTTTGAATTGTTTTGTTGCTTTATTGGCTACGAGTTGCGCTAATTGCTGGATTGCATTAAGCGTTTGCCCTCTTTTACCTATTAAGAATGCGGCTTTATTACTTTCAAGCTGGAAGTTGATGTACTTCCCTTTGGTTTCGCACGTAATCACCAAGTCTTCAATGCCCATTTCTTTGGCCATGTCCTCAATGTACTGCTTCGTTTCTTCAATAGCATCTTTTTCATTGTGGATGTTGGTTTCCTGTACTCTTGTAATTTCCTTTGTATCCACGACGTGTTCCGATTGCTCAGCTTTAGTTTCAGGCTGCTGAACCACTTCCTGTGTTTCAGTAACGGAGGCTAATATTTCACTTTCATCTGTAAGCGTCTGTGCTGGTTCAGTTACTCGTGTGACATGAAGTTTAGGCTCTGGCTCTGATTTCTCTAGGACGGTTACCAGGACTTCTGCTTGTTTTACGCCAAAACCAAGAAAACCTTTCCTGCCGTTTTCCACTACCTGTACCTCTACTTGATCTTTTGTTACACCTAGGTCCTGTAAAGCTGATTCTATAGCTAGCTCAACGGTTGCTGCCCTTTGTGTAAGTTGTTTCATTTCTTTTTCCCTCCTGCTTTCACTACTTCGACGTTTTTTGGTTTATCGAACGGCTTGTAAATGAAAATGTTTTGGAGCAGTGAAATGATATTTCCGACGATCCAGTATAAAGCAAGAGCTGCCGGTAAGAATGAACCGAATACCATGATCATAAATGGCATGATGTACATCATCATCTTCATTTGTGGGTTATCCATTGCAGGTCCTGTACGTAGAACCGTTAATTGGAACAATCCAGCGATGATAGCAAATAAAATACTTGGTGAACCAAGTGCAACGCCTAGGAAGTTACCTAACTCAATCGTTGGTGTGGCATTCATCCGGCTGATGGCGTGGTAGAAACCAATAAATATTGGCATCTGAATGATAACTGGTAGACATCCTGCAACGGGATTGATCTTTTCGTTGATCATAATCTGTTGCATTTCCTCTTGGTACTTTTTCTGTGTGACAGCATCTTTTGATTTATATTTCTCTTTCAATGCTTTTAGTTTTGGCTGTAATTCCTGCATACGCTTCGAACTTTTCGTTTGTTGAATAATCAATGGAAGCAATGCAGTACGAATAATTGCTGTAACGACGATAATGGCTAGTCCATAAGTTCCGAGCCAGGATTTGAATTTCATAATCAATGTAACAAGTGGCCAAACAATATATTCGTTCCAAATTCCCGTACTCTCTGCCGTAATTGGCTTTTGGAATTCCGAACAACCTGCCATAAAGACGGCAACTACAACAAGTAGTGAAAGGAACACTAATTTCTTTTTCAATGTTTTTTCCCCCAAACAGTCGCAAGATCATTATAAAAGTTTTTTTCAGTGTAACATGATGTCTTTAATCGTTCTATATCTAGGTAGAGCTTTGATTTCACTTAAAGACTTTTGCAATTTTTAGAACATGTCTCAGATTTTTTTTGGCCGTATGGAAATCAAGCGTGGCGGCTTGATTTCTTGCGATAATAACATAATCTAGATCAGGCTTGATCTCATCATTCATTTCCAGAAACGACTGTCGAATATAGCGCTTAATCCTGTTACGCGTGACAGCATTACCGACCTTTTTGCTGACGGATAGGCCAATTCTGAACTCTTGCTGGTCTTCCTTCTTATAGGTATAGACAATAAACTGTCGGTTAGCAAAGGACTTTCCTTTTTTAAATACCGTTTGAAATTCTTTATTTTTTTTTATTCGCTGGCTTTTTTTCACAATAACACCTGCTTTAATTTTCTACCGTCGTAATCTACTGATCAGCTATTATGGAAGAGACCCACTATTCTTTTCGAATCGCACGAATAGCTAAAAAAAAGACCACTGATGTCAGTGGCCTTATGCTGAAAGAACTTTTCTTCCTTTACGACGACGAGCTGCTAAGATTCTACGGCCGTTTTTCGAACTCATTCTTTGGCGGAAGCCGTGGACTTTAGCGCGTTTACGTTTATTTGGTTGGAATGTACGTTTCATTTCGTAAGACACCTCCTGCTTTGATTGTCTCTTTTCCTACTGTGACAGTCTTGAATAGTATAGCGATTCAGTAAAAGAATGTCAAAGCTTTTCTATTCCTTCGTTTGGGATCCACTTGTAATAACTTTCACTTTCACTAAAAACTTATCCACAGAAGTAGAATGTTTTATTCTGGATGAATTGTTCACGACTAAAATTGTGGATTTTTTAATCCGGCAATTGTCGACAAGTTTTTCACATATTCAGGCCTGTGGATAACCACTTTATGCACAGTTAATGGGATTGTGCATAAATCATCAGACTCCTTGTCAATAATCAGTTTCCCTGTTACAATTAAAAAGCTTTTGTTGTGTATACATTTTATAACTAAAATCTTATCCACATATGTGAATACAGTGTGGATAGTTTTTTCAACACTTTTCGATAATTTTTATCCACAGCCCTGGATACTGTGCATAAGCGGATTCCGGGCTTTTTAATATTTCATTGTAAAGGAGGCGCACGATTGGAAAATCTATCAGGTTTATGGGAGCAAGTATTAAAGAATATTGAAGCTAGGGTTTCGAAGCCTAGTTTTGAAACGTGGTTAAAGTCGACTAAATTGCTAACGTATGAAGCAGAACACGCAACTATTTCTGTTCCAAACTCATTCGCCAAAGATTGGCTTGAAACGCATTACGTCCATTTAATCACGGGGATTTTATCCGAACTGACAGGTGAAGATCGAATCGTTGAGTTTATTGTTCCGCAAGACGTGGCAGAGAACGATATTAAATTGCCAAAAACACAGCCAAAACCAGTAGAAAAAACACCAATGGCCAACTCGGCTGGAATGCTAAATCCGAAGTATACCTTTGACACGTTCGTTATTGGGTCCGGTAATCGCTTTGCGCATGCAGCTTCATTAGCAGTTGCTGAAGCACCTGCCAAAGCCTATAATCCGCTCTTTATATATGGAGGAGTCGGGTTGGGAAAGACACACTTAATGCATGCAATCGGTCATTATGTACTGGAGCAAAATCCTGCATTGAAAGTTGTGTATTTATCATCTGAAAAATTCACGAATGAATTTATTAACTCCATACGAGACAATAAAGCCGGGGATTTCAGAGACCGTTACCGCAGTGTAGACGTCCTGTTAATTGACGATATTCAATTCATAGCTGGAAAAGAACAAACGCAGGAAGAGTTCTTCCATACATTTAATACTTTGCATGAAGAATCAAAGCAAATTATCATTTCCAGTGATCGTCCACCAAAAGAGATCCCTACACTGGAAGATCGTTTACGTTCCCGCTTTGAATGGGGACTGATTACAGACATTGCACCGCCTGATCTTGAAACGAGAATTGCAATACTACGTAAAAAGGCGAAGGCAGATGGTTTAATCGACATTTCAAACGACGTCATGTTGTACATTGCTAACCAAATTGACACCAATATTAGAGAACTTGAAGGGGCGCTGATCCGTGTCGTCGCTTACTCTTCACTAGTAAATGCAGATGTCACTACTGATTTGGCGGCCGAGGCATTAAAAGATATTATTCCAAATTCCCGTCCGCGTATTATATCCATTCTAGACATCCAAAAGGCTGTCGGAGAGCACTTTAACATTAGGTTGGAAGACTTTGTAGCGAAAAAAAGGACCCGAGCTATAGCATTCCCACGTCAAGTTGCAATGTATTTATCAAGAGAACTGACAGACTCCTCTTTACCGAAGATTGGTTCAGAGTTTGGCGGTCGTGATCATTCAACTGTTATTCATGCGCATGAGAAGATTTCCAAACAGCTCGACGAAGACAAAGCATTGCTACAAGACGTCCAGGATATTAAAAAGGTTTTAGGAAGAGCCTAATGAACTGTGGATAACTGTGGACAAGTAGTGCAAGCTCATCCACTTGTTATGCACATGTGGGAAACTATGACTCTCATACATTTGAAAGGCTTTTCCACATATCCACAGGCCCTACTACTATTACTACTATATTTAATTACTTAATTCTTATTATATAAGCGAGGTATCGATATGCAGTTTGAAATTATGAGAGATAGATTATTGGATGGATTAAGCGATGTTGTCAAAGCAATCAGTTCAAAAGTGACAACGCCTATTTTGACAGGTATCAAATTAGAAATTACTGAAAAGGGATTGACGATGACTGGAAGTGATTCAGATATTACGATATCCACTTTCATACCAGCAGAAGAAGACGGCACACAGATTATTCAAATGATCCAACCAGGCACTTTAGTGTTACAAGCAAAGGTCTTTAACGAGATTATTCGCAAACTACCAACGAATGAAGTGATGGTTGAGTTACGTGACGGAATGAAAACACATATTCGTTCTGGACAGTCCGAATTTCATATTATTGCCCAAAGTGCTGATGAATATCCTATATTGCCCGATGTAAAAGATGCGGAGCGTTTTGAAATGCCTGCTGACTTGATGAAATCACTTATTAGAGAGACGGTATTTGCAGTATCCCAACAAGAGACCCGTCCAGTTCTGACAGGTGTTCAATGGATTATGAAAGAGCAAGAGCTTTACTGTATCGCAACGGATAGTCATAGATTGGCCAGAAGGATCGTGACACCCGAGATTCAAGCAAGCTCGCCATTTAATGCAGTTATTCCAGGAAAAAGTCTTCAGGAACTAAGCAAAATATTGCCTGACGACGCTACGACAGTAGAAATTTTTATTGCGAATCAACAAGTATTATTCAAGCTCCATAATGTCTTGTTCTATTCAAGACTATTGGAGGGGAATTACCCTGACACATCACGTCTAATTCCCACTGAATACAAAACATCCATTACGATAAATGGACGTAATTTATTGCAAGCGATTGATCGTGCATCTTTATTAGCTCGTGAAGATCGGAATAATATCGTGCACTTCTCAACAGACGGTAGTCCACATGTGCAAATCTCTTCTAACTCGCCAGACGTCGGAAATGTAGAAGAGTTGGTAGAAGCTGTGCATATCGAAGGTGAACCTTTGAAAATCTCTTTCAGCGCGAAATATATGATGGATGCCTTGAAAGCAATTGATGGCCAAGATCTAAAGATTCACTTCACTGGCAGCATGCGTCCGTTCATCTTGAAGTCAATTGATAGCGAAGCCATTCTACAATTAATTTTACCGGTTAGAACGTTTTAATCCGTAACTAAAGAAAATATCTCGCAATAAGGTAGTCAACATGTTGGCTACCTTTTTACTTATTGCAAAAAGTTAGGTAAACTAGAGGGACAGAATATTTTATGAGGGATTGAATTAAAAATGGAGACAGTACAGTTTGATACAGAATATATAACGCTAGGCCAATTATTAAAAATGACGAATGTTATTAGCTCAGGCGGAATGGCTAAATGGTTTTTAGGTGAAAACATTGTTTACGTAAACGGTGAGCCAGAACAACGACGAGGTAAGAAATTATATGACGGAGATGTAGTAAATATTCCGGGTGCAGGAAAATTCAAACTGTCAGCGGATGAATCTGGACAGTCGGATGCATATTGATCGGCTTAAACTAACGAACTATCGAAATTATGAGTCCCTGGAATTAAAATTCTCGCCTACGATGAATGTATTGATCGGTGAAAACGCACAGGGAAAAACCAATGTCATGGAGGCCATTTATGTATTGGCGATGGCAAAATCTCATCGCACATCTAATGATCGTGAACTTATACGTTGGGAACAAGAGTGTGGTAAAATAGAAGGGGATGTCCAACGTAAATTTGGATATATGCCGTTAGAGCTGACGATTTCCAAAAAGGGAAAAAAGGCTAGAGTCAATCATTTAGAACAAAACCGTTTGAGTATGTACGTCGGCCAGATGAATGTAGTCATGTTTGCGCCTGAAGATTTAAATATCGTAAAGGGCAGCCCTCAGCTGCGCAGGCGTTTTTTAGATATGGAAATTGGACAGATCTCAAGAGTCTATTTGCACGACTTGGTCAATTTCCAAAAGATATTAAAGCAACGGAATGCCTTGTTAAAGGCAAATCGAGGTAAATTGGATCTTCAAGATGTTATGTTCGATATTTACACGGAACAGTATATTCAAGTGGCGGTTCAAATTATTCGAAAGCGTTTTTATTTTATGGAATTGCTACAAAAGTGGGCAAATCCGATCCATCAAGGAATTTCACGTGGTCTTGAAACACTAGAAGTTTCATATGGGACTTTAAAAGACCTACATTCTGGGCAGACTGCTGAAGAGATGGAGACAATTTTTGCCGATCAGTTAAAAAGTGTGCGAAGACGCGAATTAGAACGAGGACTTACATTGATAGGTCCACATCGTGATGATTTGCAGTTTTTTGTCAATGGGTACGATATTCAGACATTCGGTTCGCAGGGGCAGCAACGGACGACCGCCCTTTCTTTGAAACTCGCGGAAATCGAGTTAGTAAAACAAGAAGTGGGCGAGACTCCAATTTTATTGCTTGATGATGTGTTATCGGAATTGGATGATTACCGACAGTCACATTTGCTCAGTACTATGCAGGGACAAGTACAAACATTTGTGACGACAACCAATATCGCGGGAATAGATCATAATACGATCCAGGAAGCAGCCATTTTTGAAGTGCATGACGGATACGTTTCGCAGAGAGAATAATTGGTTGTGGTTTGATAGTTTTGGAAAGGAAAGGTGAAAACCTTGGCAATGGAAGAAAAGGATATGCAGACAGCTTATGATGCGAGTCAGATACAAGTGTTGGAAGGCCTTGAAGCTGTCCGTAAACGTCCTGGTATGTATATTGGGACAACGAGTGCAAAAGGGCTTCATCATCTCGTATGGGAAATTGTAGACAATAGTATCGACGAAGCTCTCGCAGGTTATTGTGACCATATTGAAGTAACGATAGAGAAAGATAACTGGATTAAGGTATCCGATAATGGTCGTGGAATTCCAGTAGGCATTCAGGAATCAACGGGTAGACCAGCTGTTGAAGTCATCATGACTGTACTCCACGCAGGGGGTAAGTTCGGCGGTGGTGGATATAAAGTTTCTGGCGGTTTGCACGGCGTAGGATCTTCAGTCGTCAATGCTTTGTCAGAGAAGACAGAAGTCTACGTTAAAGTGGATAAAAAATTATATGCAATTGAGTTTTCTAGAGGCCCTGTCTCAAAGGAGCTTGAAGTCATTGGTGAATCGGATGAGACCGGCACTACAATTCGTTTCAAGGCGGATCCCGAGATCTTTACCGAAACAACGGTATACGAGTACGACATATTAGCAACACGTTTGCGTGAACTTGCCTACTTGAACCGTGGTCTGCGTATTACCATTACCGATGAACGTGGCGAAGAACCTGTATCCGAAGTGTTTCACTATGAAGGTGGGATTAAATCCTATGTCCAGCATTTGAATGAAAAAAAAGAGCCGATTTTTGAAGACCCCATTTACATTGAAGGCGAACGCGATGGTATTACCGTTGAGGTCGCTATGCAATACAACAGCGGCTACGGTGAAAACTTATTGTCATTTGCTAATAATATTCATACGTATGAAGGTGGAACACACGAGCAAGGCTTCAAAACTGCATTAACTCGCGTGATTAACGACTATGCACGTAAAAATGGCTTATTGAAAGAGTCAGAAGACAATCTGACGGGAGACGACGTGCGTGAAGGACTGACGGCTATCGTCTCAATCAAGCACCCTGATCCTCAATTTGAAGGCCAAACAAAAACGAAATTGGGTAACTCAGAAGTCAGCACCATTACGAATTCATTGTTTTCCGAAGCGCTGCAACGTTTCTTAATTGAAAATCCAGTAGTAGCGCGTCAGGTAGTTGGCAAGAGTACGATGGCGGCAAGAGCACGTATGGCTGCGAAGAACGCCCGTGAATTGACACGTCGAAAATCAGCGTTGGAAATCTCGAGTTTACCAGGGAAACTATCAGATTGCTCTTCAAGGGATCCAGCTATCAGTGAGTTGTATATTGTTGAGGGTGATTCTGCCGGAGGATCGGCGAAGAATGGTCGTGATCGTCACTTTCAGGCGATCTTGCCATTACGAGGAAAAATTCTCAATGTCGAAAAAGCACGTTTGGACCGTATTCTTGGAAACGCAGAGATTCGTATGATCATTACGGCACTCGGTACAGGGATTGGTCCCGAATTTAACTTGGATAAAGCTCGTTACCATAAGCTTGTCATCATGACAGATGCCGACGTTGATGGTGCCCATATTCGTACGTTATTATTAACCTTCTTCTTCCGTTTCATGCGTCCGCTAATTGAAGCAGGTTACGTATATATTGCTCAGCCGCCACTTTATCGTGTGCGCTCAGGAAAAAGAGAAGAGTATTGTTATGATGAAGAAGCATTGCAGGAGATCCTGAGCAGTATGCCCGCCTCGCCGAAACCAGATATCACGCGATACAAAGGTTTAGGTGAGATGAATCCCGAGCAACTATGGGAAACAACAATGGATCCTGATAAACGCACATTCTTGCAGGTCCGTATGGATGATGCAGTGGAAGCAAATGAAACGTTTGAAGAATTAATGGGCGATGAAGTAGAGCCACGCAGAAAGTTCATTGAAGATAATGCAGTTTACGTGCAAAACATTGATACTTGATGAATCGTAAACGGCTTATAAAGCAATGACTGAACTTATAGATGTAAGTGGTGAAAGGAGCATGACAACATGGCAGATTTGCCAAAAGGCGGAGTGCAGGAAATAAATATCAATACAGAAATGAAGACCTCATTTCTAAACTATGCGATGAGCGTAATCGTTTCTCGTGCCCTTCCAGATGTTCGAGATGGTTTAAAGCCCGTACATCGCCGCATTTTGTATGCTATGCATGATTTGGGTATCACTGCGGAAAAACCGCATAAAAAGTCAGCACGTATCGTAGGGGACGTTATTGGTAAGTACCACCCGCATGGTGATAGTGCGGTATATGACACGATGGTACGGATGGCTCAAGATTTCAGTTATCGCTACATGCTAGTAGATGGACACGGTAACTTTGGTTCTGTTGATGGTGACGGAGCAGCTGCAATGCGTTATACAGAGTCACGTATGTCGCGTATCGCGATGGAATTGTTGCGTGATATCAATAAAAATACGATCGACTTCCAAGCAAACTATGATGAGCAGGAAAAAGAACCTGCTGTCTTGCCAGGTCGTTATCCGAATTTGTTGGTAAATGGTACATCGGGAATTGCCGTAGGTATGGCAACAAACATCCCACCTCATCACCTTGGTGAAACGATTGACGCTGTACTTGCTTTGGCAGAGAATAGCGCAATCACAACCGAAGAATTAATGGAAATCATTCCAGGCCCCGATTTCCCAACTGGCGGTATAATTCTCGGCCGTAGTGGCATTCGTCGCGCTTATGAAACAGGTCGTGGTTCACTGATCATCCGCGGTAGGGCGGAAATAGAGACGGCTGCAAATGGTCGTGAAACAATTATTGTCAATGAAATTCCTTTCCAAGTGAATAAGGCTAAGTTAATTGAAAAAATTGCAGAGCTTGTGCGTGATAAGAAGATTGACGGTATCACACACTTAGCAGATGAATCAGACCGTACAGGTATGCGTATTGTTATTGAAGTACGGCGGGATGCCAATGCCAACGTATTGTTGAACAATCTGTATAAACAAACTGCCTTGCAGACTAGTTTTGGGATCAATATGCTAGCACTGGTAGACAAGCAACCAAAAGTATTGTCATTGAAAGAAATTCTATACCATTACTTAGAACACCAGAAGGTAGTCATTCGCCGTCGTACACAATTTGATTTGAACAAAGCGGAGGACCGTGCACATATCTTGGAAGGATTACGTATAGCGCTTGATCATATCGATCAGATCATTGCACTAATCCGTGCATCCAAAACAACGGCTGAAGCGAAAGCGAACTTAATGGAGACATTCGAGTTATCTGATCGCCAGTCCCAAGCTATTCTTGATATGCGTTTGCAACGTTTGACTGGACTAGAACGAGACAAAATTGAGTCCGAATATCAAGAGTTGCTGACACTTATTGCTGAATTACGTGCAATTTTAGCGGATGAGCTAAAACTGATTGAGATAATCCGTGAAGAATTGAATGAAATTAAAGAGCGTTTTGCCGACGAACGTCGAACGGAGATTATGCTTGGCGGTTCCGAAATGCTCGAAGATGAAGATTTGATTCCAGTGGAAAACTCCATTGTGACATTAACTCACCAAGGGTATATTAAGCGTCTACCAGCCAATACGTATCGCAGTCAGAGACGTGGTGGTCGTGGAATCCAAGGCATGGGCACGAATGAAGATGACTTTGTAGAGCATCTACTAAATACCTCCACGCATGACACAATTTTACTGTTTACGAGCAGAGGCCGTGTATTCCGTAAAAAAGGCTATGAAGTTCCTGAATACAGCCGAACTGCCAAGGGATTGCCGATCATTAACCTACTTGACTTCCAAAAAGGTGAAAAGGTTACAGCAATGATTCCGATTGACGAGTTTACTGAAGATCATTATTTATTCTTCTCAACAAGACAAGGTGTTATTAAACGTACGTCGATAATGGATTATGCCAATATTCGTGCAAACGGCCTGATAGCTTTAGGATTGCGTGAAGATGACGAACTGATCTCCGTTAGATCAACTGATGGCACGTCAGATATTGCGATCTGTACCAAACACGGCATGATGATTCGCTTTGATGAAGAAAGTATCCGTCCGCTCGGCAGAACCGCCGCCGGTGTACGTGGTATTAGATTGCGTCAAGAGGATGAAGTAATTGGCATGGATATCGTAGAAGCAGGAGACGATATTCTTGTAGTTACGGAAAAAGGATACGGTAAGCGCACACCTGAAAGTGAATACCGCTCCCAATCACGTGGCGGTTATGGATTGAAAACAATGCATATGACGGATCGAAATGGTGCTATTGTTGCGATGAAATCGGTTAACGGAGAAGAGGACTTGATGTTAATAACGATTCACGGAATCTTAATCCGTATGTCAATTGGCGATATCTCTATATTTGGTCGATCTACACAAGGCGTACGACTCATTCGATTGGCTGATGATGAACGTGTAGCAACGGTCGCAAAGGTAGAAAAGGATGATGACCTTGAAGATGAGTTGGACGATGAACTAGAAGACCACTTGGAAGTAACTGAAGAACAACAACCAGAGACAGACACAGAGGACTAAAGAAAAGTTATTGAAGGGGCGTTATACGTCACTTCAATAACTTTTTTGCTTTTGGTAGGAGATTTACTCAGATATCTATCCATATAATTGAGAATATTATATGATAATAGATAGAGCGAAGAGGAAAATAGGTGAAAACATTGGATGTTTACAAAGAGGTTAGTGAATTAAGACCGGGTAGTTTTCTAAAAGAGGATCTCTACGTTAATACAAGAAATCCAATAATGGCGAAAGGCACTAAGTTAATGCTAGAGCATTTTGAAATTCTCCATTCATTTGACATTACACGCGTGCTGGTCGAGTCAAAGGCACTCAGTAAGATAGAACAAGAATCGGTAGAGCAAGTGACTGATGTAAAACTAACTCCAGAGGTAGAAAAGTTGATGAGCCAAAGCGCCCCCAAAAAATTTAGATCTTTGGAAGCGCTATACGATGAAGCGGTAGAATCATACAGAAAAGAATTTGTCAGCTATAGATCTGGCAAAAAATTAGATGTTGCGGCAGTTCGTACAATTGTTTTACCTTTGATTCAAGCATTTTTGGAGAATAAGGAATATGTCAGAAGACTAAATGGGTTTGCTACATTGCAAAACTATCGTGCACATCACTCCATCAGTGTGGGCATTCTAGCGGCCTTGATAAGTGAAGCAATGGGGTATCCAAGAGGGCAAGTGCTACAAATTGGTATAGCAGGCGTACTGGCAGACAGTGGTATGGCGAAAATTGATGAGAAGATTATTGATAAAGTGGCTTTCCTGACAAGTGAAGAGTTAAGTGAAGTAAAAAAACATGTCATTCACAGTTTTCAAATGGTCAACGACTCTCCATTGGTACGTCAGGAAATGAAAGTAGCAATCCTGCAGCATCATGAGCGTTTTGACGGTAGTGGTTATCCGAGGGGACTAAAAGGACAGGAGATAACAGAAATCTCTCAAATACTGTCAGTGGCAGATGTGTACCACGCTATGGCATCCGAGCGGCCATACAGACAGAAGGAGAGTTCATTTAAAGTAATCGAGTTAATGAGGGAAGAAGAGTTTGGCAAGTTTGATATGAAGGTAATTGAAGTACTCCATGAATTGATCAACAAGCTGTCCATTGGAACAAAAGTAAAACTGACGACTGACGAAATAGCGGAGGTCATTTATTTGCACCGTGATTTCCCCTTACGTCCCATTGTTAAGATACTAGATACAGGCACACATGTTGATCTATCATCTAATAGAAAAATCTCTATTGTTAAGACTTTTTAATATAATAACTTAGTAAATGATATGGGAAATGAAGAAGATCGAGCGGGTACGGGGCTATTACACTACGGTAATACAGTAACTTCATATCCGCGTATCGTTGTAGGTACGCGGTTTTCAATATCTATTTAAAAGAATTAATAAAAAGGCTTGCATTCCTATAAACGCGGTGGTATATTTATAAGCGTCGTATCAAGCAGTCGCGAAAACATCAAACTTAACAAGAAAAACTTTTTAAGTAAAAGTGTTGACAACAAATTGATGAGATGTTAATATTAGAAAGTTGTCTCTTACGAGAGGCCAACCGAATGAACCTTGAAAACTGAACAGCAAAACGTTAACGAAATACAGTTTGTGCACCTAACGGTGACACAAACAAAAAATGAGTATCTTAATTGATGCCAGCAAATGAAACTCGAGCTAATCGAATTTTCATTTTACTGACTGACAAGATGTAGTGAAGTACTAGGAGATGAAGGAGAGAAGGAGGGAGCGTACTCAGGTACGTGACCG